>JAGRFX010000377.1 GCA_020445805.1 Rhodocyclaceae bacterium | reverse complement strand
AGCGCTCGCGCAAGCTCATCATCGGCACCAACCGTCCGGATGTCCGGCTCGTCATCGTGCGGGCGACCGATACGCCGACCTACGTTCAGCATGGCGCCGCCGATCTGGGCATCGCCGGGCGCGACGTGCTGATCGAGCATGGTGGCACCGGCCTGTACCAGCCGCTCGACCTGCGCATCGCCAAGTGCCGCATGTGCGTCGCGACCCCGGCGGGCTTCGACTACGCGGCCGCGGTCCGCCCCGGTGGCCGGATCCGGATCGCCACCAAGTACGTGAACACCGCGCGCAACCACTTCGCGGGCAAGGGCGTGCACCTGGACCTGATCAAGCTCTATGGTTCCATGGAGCTGGCGCCGCTGGTGGGGCTGGCCGACGGGATCGTGGATCTGGTGTCGTCCGGCAGCACGCTGCGGGCCAACAACCTGGTCGAGGTCGAGGAGATCATGCATGTCTCGTCGCGGCTGGTCGTCAACCAGGCCTCGATGAAGATGAAGCGCGAGCTGATCCAGCCCGTGCTGGATGCCTTTGCAGGAGCCGTGGCATGAGCACCATTCGCCGTCTCCGCTCCGATGCAGCGGAATTCCTGGCCACCCTCGATGCGCTGCTGGCCTTCGAAAGCGGTACCGACGCCCGCATCGAGCAGGCGGTCGGCGAGATCCTCGCCGCGGTGCGCAGCCGAGGCGACGCCGCGGTGGTCGAATACACCACGCGCTTCGACCAGGTGGACGCCGCCGACATGGCCGCCCTCGAGCTGCCTCGCGGGGCGCTCCTCGAGGCCCTCGAATCGCTCGGGCCCGATCAGCGCGAGGCCCTCCAGCTGGCTGCCGACCGGGTGCGCGCCTACCACGAGCGCCAGCCGCTCGACTCCTGGCAGTACACCGAGGCCGACGGCACCATGCTCGGTCAGAAGGTGACGCCGCTGGACCGGGTGGGGCTCTACGTGCCGGGGGGGCGCGCCGCCTATCCGAGCTCGGTGCTGATGAACGCGATCCCTGCCAAGGTGGCCGGGGTCGAAGAGCTGATCATGGTGGTGCCCACGCCGCGCGGCGAGCGCAACGCGCTGGTGCTGGCCGCCGCCGCGATCACGGGCGTGGACCGGGTGTTCACGATCGGTGGGGCGCAGGCCGTGGCGGCCCTGGCCTACGGCACCGAGACCGTGCCCCAGGTGGACAAGATCGTCGGTCCCGGCAACGCCTACGTGGCCTCGGCCAAGCGCCGGGTCTTCGGGACGGTCGGCATCGACATGGTGGCCGGACCCAGCGAGGTGCTGGTCATTTCCGATGGCAGCGGTCACCCGGACTGGGTGGCCATGGACCTGTTCGCCCAGGCCGAGCACGACGAACTGGCCCAGTCGATCCTGCTGTGCACGGATTCGTCCTTCCTCGACGCCGTGGCGGCCTCGATCGAGCGCCTGCTGCCCGAGATGCCGCGTCGCGAGACCATCGCGACCTCCCTGGCCAACCGGGGCGCGCTGATCCACGTGCAAAGCCTCGAAGAGGCGTGCGACATCGCCAACCGCATCGCGCCGGAACACCTGGAGCTGTCGGTCGACGATGCCGACGCCCTGGTGGACCGCATCCGCCACGCTGGCGCGATCTTCATCGGGCACTGGTCGGTGGAGGCACTGGGCGACTACTGTGCCGGCCCCAACCATGTGCTGCCGACCATGCGCAGCGCACGCTTCTCGTCGCCGCTGGGGGTCTACGACTTCCAGAAGCGCTCGAGCCTGATCCGCGTCTCGGAACAGGGCGCCCGGGCCCTCGGCCGGGTGGCCTCGATTCTGGCCCACGGGGAAGGGCTCCAGGCCCACGCGCGCTCGGCCGAGTACCGGCGCGACGCCGAGTAGACGTCGTTGCGGACATGAAAAAGGCCGGTCAGCGACCGGCCTTTCTTGTCTCGTGCGGGGGGCTGGGGCTCAGACGATGTGGGCCAGCTGGCCGCGCATCTTCTTCAGGGCCTTTGCTTCGATCTGGCGGATGCGCTCGGCCGACACGCCGTATTCCGCGGCCAGCTCGTGGAGCGTGGCGGAGTCGCCTTCGGTCAGCCAGCGGCGCTGGATGATGTCACGGCTGCGGTCGTCGAGTTCGGCGATCGCGCCGCGCAGCCCTTCGTCCTGAAGCCGCGACAGCTGGGCCGTGGCGAGGGCCTCGGAGGGCTCGGCGTGCGGGTCGGGCAGGTAGGCGATGGGTGCGAAGCGGTCCTCGTCGTCGCCGCCATGGGTTTCGAGCGGAATGTCCTGCCCGCCCAGGCGGGTTTCCATTTCGACGACGTCCTCGGCCTTGACGTTCAGCTGGCTCGCGACCGCTTCCACCTCATCGGGGCGCAGGGCGTGGCTGCTGGACTTCAGTCCGCGCAGGTTGAAGAACAGCTTGCGCTGGGCCTTGGTGGTGGCCACCTTGACCAGGCGCCAGTTCTTGAGGATGTATTCGTGGATCTCGGCCTTGATCCAGTGG
>JAGRFX010000376.1 GCA_020445805.1 Rhodocyclaceae bacterium | reverse complement strand
CGGGCTGGGCGGGAAGGCCGTGCCGTCCGGACGCGAGCCGGTCAGGATGTCGTGTCGGTTGGGCTTTTCGCTGCGGCCATTGACGATGGCCCCCGTCTCGTCGAGCAGCGCTTCCTTGGTGAGCTGGGCGGAGCCGGAATGCAGGTCCTCCACGTCCTTGGCGATCATCACGCCTTTGGCGTTGTACCAGGGCCCCTTGCCGATCCGGTCGCGGGCATGCACGACCCCGGGGGCGTTGAGCGCGGCCGCCTGGGTGGACAGGTAGGCCCGCCAGGTCTTGCCGCCGGCACCCGCCGCGGCGGCGAGCTTCTGGCAGTGGGCATCCGCGCCCTCCAGACCGCCCAGGTTGGCGCCCTGGCCCGGGCCCGCGCTGGTCACGAAGAATGACATCTCGCTTGCACCGGCGGCACCCACGCCACCCAGCGCAAGCGCTGAACCCACGACCACCGACCTGACTGTTGTTGTGAAACGCATCTGACGCTCCTTCTCTCCGGTTGAGGGTGCTGCTTAGATGTCATAGACCAAACCGGGTTCGCACGTCACGCGAATTCGTCCGCAAGGGTGGCCGGGATGGCCCTGACACAAGGCCCCTCAAGTTCGGGCGGGCCCATCCGTAGTGCGCTCATCGCCGGCGTTCGCCGGTCAGGGAGACCTCGATCATGGCCGGGACGGGTGGCATCGTGCGGTGGCTGTTGAGGCTGGCGACCGCCAGCCTGCTGGTGTCGTGCGGCGGTGGAGGTTCGACAACGTCGGACGGGGCCGTACCGACGCCGGAGGAGAACACGGGTGGCGGCACCACCACGCCACCGACGACCCCGCCCGGCGACTCGTCTTCACCACCGACGACCGGAGGACCGGTCGACGCCTCCGGACTGCCCGCCTTTCCGGGCGCCGAGGGCTTCGGCGCCGGGGCCAGCGGCGGCCGCGGCGGGCGGGTGATCACCGTCACCTCCCTCGCCACGAGCGGTCCCGGCTCACTGCAGGCCGCGCTCGACGAGCGGGGGGCGCGGACTATCGTGTTTGCGGTCAGCGGGCTCATCGACGGGCCCGTGGTCCTGACCCACGGGGATGTGACGGTGGCGGGACAGACCTCGCCGGGTGGCATCACGGTGCGGGGCTTCGTGATCCAGGGCGACGTGGTGTGCGAAGACGACAGCCCGGCCTGTGTCCCGTCCGAGGCGCCCAGCAACTTCATCGTCCGCTTCATCCGCTCGCGCGATCCCTCGGAAGCCGTGGACCCGAGCGCCCTGGCCGGCGGCGACACCTTCCGACTGCACCGCGCCCGGAACGGCATCCTCGATCACGTCTCGGCCGGCAATGCCTATGACGAGGCCTTCCAGGTGTCGCTGTCCTCGGACATCACGATCCAGTATTCATTGCTCGCCGAAACCCTGGGCGAGCATTCGGACCTGGGCGGCATGCTGATCAACTACTCGGATCCGACCCGCGGCTATCCGCTGACCCGGCTCACCCTGCACCACAATCTGTGGAACCGCATCAGCGGACGCCTGCCCGAGTTCTCCCGCGAGAACTTCCCGAGCGCGCGGGGCAGCGTGATGGACATCGAGATGGCCTACAACCTGATCTGGGATCCGTCATTCCCGATCTGGCTGGGGCTGTCCTGCGACCCGTCCGGCCCGGATCCGCTGGCCTGTCCCGCCGACTACCGGATGAATCTGGTCGGCAACCTGTTCATGGCGCGCGCGCCGCGCTTCAACCACGGCATGATGACCCTGGAGGGCGCCCTGGCCCCCTCGGAAGGCTATCTGCCTCCGTCGCGGGCCACGCGGCTCTTCCTGCAGGGCAATGGCGTGAATCTCTTTCCGGACGCCCACGACCTGCAGCTGATCTATTGCTGCAACGACTACGGCGAGGCACTGGCCAACGGCGGCCTCCCCTACCCGGACGCAAGCTCGCTGCCGCCCTTCGTGGTGGCGTCGCGCCACGACTTTCCCGTGGTGACGGCCACCTCCGGCGAGACCCTGGCCGACCACCTGGCCGCCCAGGCAGGCGCGTTTCCGCGGGACCCCATGGACACCCGCCTGATGGCGGCCGTCCTGTCCCGCACATTCTCGACCGCCGCGGTGAACAGCAATCCGGCCGGAGACGCGCTGGCGATTGTGGCCGGCGCATCCGCCGCACCCGCGGACGGGGACGGGGACGGGCTCCCGGACAGCTGGGAGCAGGCTCATGGGCTCGACCCGCAGAGTGACTCTTCCGCCGGCACCGATCTCGGCAATGACGCCACCAACGGCATCATCGGCTGCAGCGCCGGCTACACCAACCTGGAGTGCTATCTCAACGAAACAGCGGCCGCCCGATTGGGCGGCCGCTGAGGCTCTGACACGCCACGGCTTCAGGCCGTGGCAGCCTCGGCCTTGGGCGCCGAACTGCGGATCAGGTGATCGAAAGCGGTGAGGGCCGCCTTCGAACCTTCGCCCATGGCGATGACGATCTGCTTGTAGGGCACGG
>JAGRFX010000375.1 GCA_020445805.1 Rhodocyclaceae bacterium | reverse complement strand
GGCAAGGCCCTGGGCAACGTCGAGCTCAACGTCCGCGCCAAGAGCATCAACCAGCGCAACAGCGCCACCCTCGGCTACGCCGAGCAGGAAGCCAACATCGGCTCCCTGAAGTAAGACCCCGACTGCGTTTTTCCTCCGGCTTTCGCGGGGCAACTGCCCCGCGTTTTTTCGTTCCGGCGTCGGGGTTTCGGCGCCCGGGCGGCAGCGGAACCCGCGATATACTCCGGACATGATCCGCACCCCCCTCCGCCCGACGGCCGCGAGCGGCGCCTGCGCGCCATGAGCGCCCGGCCCTTCGCCCTGCCCGAACGGCCCCACCGCGGCGATGGATCCATGCGACGGGCCGGGCTGGAGATCGAGTTCAACGGCCTCGACATCGACACGGCCGCCGAGGTGCTGGCCGAGGCGCTGGGCGCCGACGCGAAGCGCCGCACCGCAGTCGATTTCCGGCTCGAGTCGCCCGGGCTCGGCAGTTTCCGCCTGGAGCTCGACTGGGCCTACCTCAAGGCCCGCGCAGAGGCCGCCAGCATCGGCGAGGAGAGCCCCGAGTGGGTCGACCTGCTGAAGCGGCTGTCGACCGACATCGTGCCCCTCGAGCTGGTCTGCCCGCCGATCGCGCTGGACCGGCTGAATGCCCTCAACCCGGCCATCGAGGCCCTGCGCGCAGCCGGCGCCTGCGGCACCGGCGACTCCTTCCTGGCGGCCTTCGGGGTCCACATCAACCCGGAGCTGCCGAGCCTCGCAGCGGGAGACATCGAGCGCTTCATCCGCAGCTTCGGGCTGCTGCAGTGGTGGCTGGTGGACCACCGGGGCGTGGACCTGTCGCGGCGGCTCAGCCCCTACGTGGACCTCTACCCCGAAGCCTATGTGCTGGCGCTGGCGACCCGGGGCGGCGAGGCGGAACTGGCGCCGCTGGTCGACCACTACCTGGCCCACAACCCGACCCGCAACCGGGCGCTCGACCTGTTGCCCCTCTTCAAGTCGCTGGATGCCTCGCTGCTCGAGGGGCGCATCGAGGACGACGCGCTGGTCAATGCACGTCCCACCTTCCACTATCGCCTGCCGGACTGCCGGCTGGAGGAGCCCGGCTGGTCGCTGGCCGATGCCTGGGACGACTGGCTGACCATCGAGCGGGTGGCCCATCACCCGACCCTGCTCGACGCGCTGTCAGCCGCCTTCGTGGCGCGCGACCGCCCGCTGCTGGGCGTTGCCCGCAGTGACTGGACCCAACTCGTGGACGCATGCCTCTGCGACCCCGGATCGGCGTGACCGGATCAGCCCGCCGCTGGTCGCCGGCCTGGTGGGCGACCCGCGCGGCGCTCGCGCTTGCCGGGGGGCGGGCCGTCCGGATCAGCGTGCGCCACGAGCCCCGCCAGCGGCATTTCGATGGGCTGGTGATCGGCGGTGGCGCGGACATCAGCCCCGAACACTACGGGGGCGACCTCCAGGCGCAGGTGCGCCTCGATCCGGAGCGCGATGCGCTCGAGATGCGCTGGATCCGCTGGGCCCTGGAGCAGGGCGTACCCCTGCTGGGCATCTGCCGCGGCGCGCAGCTGATCAACGTGGTGCTCGGCGGCAACCTCTACCAGGACATCCGCCACATGCGCGAGCTGACCCACAACCGGCCGGGCCTGCTGCCGACCAAGCGGGTCCGGCTCGTGTCCGGCTCACGCCTCGAGGCCATCTGCCGCGCACCGCAGATCCGCGTGAACAGCCTGCATCACCAGGCGGTGCGCGATTGCGGCCACCGCCTGAGCGTGGTCGGCCGCGACCTGGACCACATCGTGCAGGCCTTCGAGCACGAGGACGGCCGGCCCATCATCGGCGTGCAGTGGCATCCGGAGTACCTCGCCTATGTGCCGGCGCAGCTGCGCATCTTCCGCTGGCTGGTGGAGCACGCCCGCCCATGACCGCCTACCTGGCGCTGTTCGGCTCGGCCTTCCTGGCGGCGACGATCCTGCCCTTCTATTCGGAGGTGGTGCTCTACGCCCTGCTCCGCGACGGCGGCGACCCGTGGGTGCTGGTGCTGGTCGCCACCGCGGGCAATACCCTCGGCGCGGTGGTCAACTGGTGGCTGGGCCGCTACCTGCTGTATTTCCAGGACCGGCGCTGGTTCTACTTCAAGCCGGCGCAGATCGAGAAGGCCCAGCGCTGGTTCCAGCGCTATGGCGTATGGACGCTGCTGCTGGCCTGGTTGCCGGTCGGCGGCGACCCGCTGACCCTGATCGCGGGTGTGATGCGGGTTCGGCTCGACGTGTTCGTGGCCCTGGTCGGGCTCGGCAAGGGCCTGCGCTACATCAGCATCGTGTGGCTTGCGGAGGCCGTACCCGCCTGAGTCCCGGCGCTTGCCGGTGCACAGCCAGGCGCGAAAGGCGGCCGAATCCGCCCAGGCCGCCCCATGCGGCCGGCATCGTGATGCAGTTCTCGAACCGGTTGGCCATGGCCTGCGACTCAGGGACCAGATAGGCAGCAAACAGCCTTTCTGGAATCCACACCCAAACAGGAGAGTCCTCATGAAAGCCATCATCGCCATCGCCGCCACCGTCCTC
>JAGRFX010000374.1 GCA_020445805.1 Rhodocyclaceae bacterium | reverse complement strand
CCAAGATCATGGGCATCGGGCCCGTTCCCGCGGTGCGCAAGCTCAGCGCGAAGAGCGGCGACGCGGTGGGCGACTACGGACTCGTGGAACTCAACGAGGCCTTCGCGGCGCAGGTCATCGCCTGCCTGAAGGCCTGGCAGGACGATGCGTACTGCCGCGAAGCCCTCGGCCTCGAGGGTCCGCTGGGGGTCCTCGACGAGGGCCGCCTCAACGTGGATGGCGGTGCCATTGCCCAGGGGCATCCGGTGGGGGCCTCGGGCGCCCGCATCGTGCTCCATCTGCTGCAGGTGCTGGAGCGTACCGGTGGCCAGCGCGGCATCGCCGCGATCTGCATCGGTGGCGGCCAGGGCGGCGCCATGCTGCTGGAGCGCTGCTGACCATGACGACACGACATCCGGCTTACGCCCGCAACCGGCACGGGGTGGAAACCCCTGCCTCCGCCCCTGGCCGGTTGCGGCGTAAGCCCTCGGGGAGGGGCGCATGAGCGCAACCTATATGCACTGGCGGCTGGATCGCGAGGCCGACGGCGTCACCTGGCTGCGCTTCGACAAGGCCGGTTCCAATACCAACACCTACTCGGGTGAGGCGCTGGCCGAGTTCGAGCAGATCCTCGACCGGCTCGACCGGGAGCGGCCCAAGGGGCTGATCATCGCCTCGGCCAAATCGGCCGGCTTCATCGCCGGTGCCGACATTGAGGAGTTCACCCGCATCGACTCGGGCGCCGAGGCGCGGCGCATGGTGGAGCGCGGCTGGGCGCTGTTCAACCGTCTGGCCGAAGTGGGCTACCCGACCCTGGCGCTGATCCGTGGCCACTGCATGGGCGGCGGCCTCGAGATGTCGCTGGCCTGCCGCTATCGCATCGCGGTCGATGAACCGGGCACCCGCATGGCGCTGCCCGAGGTCATGCTGGGCATCGTGCCCGCGTGGGGCGGCATGCTGCGCCTGCCGCGCACCATCGGGCCGGCGGCGGCCCTCGACCTGATGCTGACGGGCAAATCGGTGAATGCCGGCAAGGCCCGCAAGCTCGGCCTGGTGGACGAGAGCGTGCCGCTGCGGGTCATGGACAACGCGGCCCGCATGCTGGTCACCTCGGGCCGCGAGCCCCGCCAGCTATCGCTGCTGCACAAACTCATGAACGGGCCGGCCCGGCGTCTGGTGGCCGACAAGGCCCGCAAGCAGGTGGCCGCCAAGGCGCGACGCGAGCATTACCCGGCGCCCTACGCCATCATCGACATCTGGGAGCGCTTCGAGGGCAACGCCCTGGCGGTGCCGCCTGAAGATCCGGCCTCACTGGAGTCCATCTTCCGCTCGCCCACGGCGCGCAACCTGATCCGGGTGTTCTTCCTGCAGGAGCGGCTCAAGGGCTTCGGCAAGGAGAGCGACTTCACGGCGAAGCGGGTGCACGTGATCGGTGCCGGCGTGATGGGCGGCGACATCGCCGCCTGGTGTGCGCTGCGCGGCATGACGGTGACCCTCCAGGACCAGAGCGCAGAGCGGATCGGCCCGGCCATCGGCCGCGCCGGCAAGCTGTTCGCCCGCCGCCTGCGCAGCGACAAGCGGGCCCAGCGCTTTGCCATGGACCGCCTCATTGCCGACCCCCAGGGCCATGGCGTGCGCCACGCCGACGTGATCATCGAGGCCATCTTCGAAGATCTGGAGGTCAAGCGGCGCCTCTTCGCCGACCTGGAGGCCCGCGCCCGGCCCGACGCCATCCTCGCCACCAACACCTCAAGCCTCCGCATCGAGGACATCGCCGAGGGGCTCGCGCGGCCTTCGCGGCTGGTGGGCATCCACTTCTTCAATCCGGTGGCCATGCTGCCCCTGGTCGAGGTGGTGCGCGGCGCGGGCACCGACGAGGTCGTGATGCGTCAGGCGCTGGCCTTCGTGCGGTCCATCGACAAGCTGCCGCTGCCGGTCGAGAGCGCGCCGGGCTTCCTGGTAAACGCCGTGCTGGGGCCGTACATGCTGGAGGCCATGCGCTGCGTGGACGAAGGCACGCCGCCCGAGGTGGTGGACAAGGCCCTGGTGGATTTCGGCATGCCCATGGGGCCCATCGAGCTGGTAGACACGGTCGGGCTCGACATCGCCATGGCGGCCGGCAAGGCGCTCACCGGCGGTGCCGCCGCCACGCCGCCGCGCCGGCTGGCCGAGCTGGTCGCCGCAGGCATGCTGGGTCGCAAGAGCGGCCGCGGCTTCTATCGCTGGGAGGACGGCAAGGCACAAAAGGAAACGGTCGCCGACGCGCCGCCCCGACTGGCCGATCGCATAATCGAACCGTTGCTCGCGGCGGCCCGGCGCTGCGTCGAAGCGGGCGTGGTGGCCGATGCGGAGCTGGCCGACGCCGGCGTGATCTTCGGTACCGGATTCGCCCCCTTCACGGGCGGTCCGCTGCACTTCGCCGAATCGCGGGGCGACGCGCCTCCGGTTCCTGCCCCCGCACCCGCGGACGACGCCTCTAGGATGGCCCCTGCATGAGCTGCGAAATGCCTGTTCAACTGCCCGACAACACCGAGCTGGTGCTGCGCGTGATGCCGATGCCGGCCGACACCAACCCCATGGGAGACGTCTTCGG
>JAGRFX010000373.1 GCA_020445805.1 Rhodocyclaceae bacterium | reverse complement strand
CGTATCCTGCAAGTGCCGAGGGTCAGGCTCGCCACCCCGAACACGCAAAGGGCGTCGGATCTCCGACGCCCTTTGTCTTTCTCGGGCCCGCTCAGCCCAGGGCCGTGTCGAGCAGCATCATCAGGCAGAAGCCGGCGACGAGGCCCAGCGTGGCCTGGGTCTGGTGGCCGCGCCGCTGGGATTCCGGAATGATCTCGTGGGCCACCACGAAGAGCATGGCCCCCCCGGCGAAGGCCAGTGCCCAGGGCAGGACGGCACCGAACACGTCGACGATCCCGGCGCCCACCACGGCGGCCAGCGGCTCGGCCAGCCCGGTCGCTGCGGCAACCGCGAAGGCCACGACCCGGCCATAGCCGGCCGCCACGAGGGCCGCCGCCACCACCAGCCCCTCGGGAATGTCCTGCAATGCGATGCCGCTCGACAGGGCGCTGGCGCGGGCCAGCGAATCCTGGCCGTAGCCCACCCCGATGGCGAGCCCCTCGGGTACGTTGTGCAGCGCGATCGCCGCTACGAACAGCCACACCCGCGCGATGCTCGCGCCGCCCGACTCGATACCGTTCTCCACATGCTCGTGGGGCAGCACGCGGTCGGCGGCGAGGAGCGCGAGGGCGCCGAGGACGAGGCCGACCACGACCACTCCGCTGGCCCCGAAGCGCCCGTAGCCGAGCTCACCCGCGGCCTCGATCGCCGGCAGCACCAGCGAGAAGGCCGTCGCTGCCAGCATCACGCCCGCGCCGAAACCGAGCATCGTGTCGATGCTGCGGGCGGAGATGCGTCGCGCCAGCAACACCGGGAACGCGCCTGCAGCCGTGGCGAGGGCGGCGATCAGGCCGCCCCTGAGGGCGCCGGCAGGGCCGCTCACCAGCTCGGCAAAGGCTCCGAGGGCCTGCGCCAGAAGCAGGCTGGCGCCGACCAGCGCAACGGTGCCGCCAGCGATGCGCCGTCCATTCGGCTGGCGGGCGGGGGCGAACGTATTGAGCAGCAGGGTCGTCATCTCGAAACCTCCGATCATGGGGCCCTTGCGGGCCAGTGGATAGCCTCAGCGTATTGAAGTCTTGCTGATTGATCAAATGTATTGATTTTATGTGTTGAATAGCTTCAGCCAATCCATGCGCGCTGGACCTGGCGGAACCCGCCTGAGCCTGCAGCGGCCACGGCCGGACGTGTCACGCGCACAGGGCGAAGGCGGCAAGGCACTCCTGGAGAAGCCGCCAGGAGTCGGGGGCGACGCGGGAGGCGAAGCGGAGGGAGAAGCGGGGCGCGAGGTGGTGGTGTTGCATGATCGACTCCGGATGGTTGATAAATTCATCCTATGAATCGCAACTGCTTCGATCCAATCGATTCATGGCATGTCTCCGATAGCGGCGACCTATGCATTGCCCGTGGCCCCGACGCGCCCTCGGGTAGAATGGCGCCCATGTCGTATCAAGTGCTGGCCCGCAAGTGGCGCCCGAAAAGCTTCGAGACCCTGGTCGGGCAGGAGCACGTCGTGCGCGCGCTGGCCCATGCCCTGCAGACCGGACGACTCCACCATGCCTACCTGTTCACGGGCACGCGCGGGGTCGGCAAGACCACGATCTCGCGGATTCTGGCCAAATCCCTGAACTGCGAGACCGGCGTGACCGCGACCCCCTGTGGCCAGTGCGCGGCGTGCGCGGCCATCGACGCCGACCGTTTCCCCGACTACGTGGAGATGGACGCCGCCTCGAACCGGGGCGTGGACGACATGGCCTCGCTGCTCGACAAGGCGGTGTATGCGCCGGTCCAGGGCCGCTACAAGGTCTACATGATCGACGAGGTCCACATGCTCACGGGCCACGCCTTCAATGCGATGCTGAAGACGCTGGAAGAGCCGCCGGCCCACGTGAAGTTCATCCTGGCCACCACCGATCCCCAGAAGATCCCGGTGACGGTGCTGTCCCGCTGCCTCCAGTTCAACCTCAAGCAGATGCCACCGGTGCACGTGGTCGAGCACCTGCAGCGGATCCTCGAGGCGGAGCAGGTGCCCTTCGAGGCGGGGGCGCTCCGCCACCTGGCCAAGGCCGCCAACGGCTCCATGCGGGACGCGCTGTCCCTGCTCGACCAGGCCATTGCCCACGGCGCCGGTCAGGTGGTCGAGCAGCAGGTGGTCGACATGCTGGGCACGGTCGGCGACGATCACCTCTACGCGGTCCTCGACGCCCTGGTCGCCAGCGATGTGGTGGCCATGCTCGGCGTGGCCGACCAGATGGCCGCCCGCAGCCTGTCCTTCGAGGCGGCCCTGCAGGCGCTCGCCTCGCTGCTGCAGCGGATCGCGGTGCTGCAGTTCGCGCCCGATGCCGAGCCGGACGCCTTCGAGCGGGAACGCCTTGCCGGCTACGCCGGACAGTTCGACCGCGAGTATCTGCAACTGGCCTACCAGATCGCGATCCACGGCCGCGACGAGTTGCCGCTGGCGCCCGACGAGTATGCGGGCTTCACCATGACGCTGCTGCGCCTGCACGCCTTCCGGCCCGAGCAGCCTGCGTCGCCGGGCGATCTGCCGCCCCCGCCGGTGCCTGCCAGCCAGTCGCGTCCGCTGCCGGCGCGGCCCGCGGCGCAGCCG
>JAGRFX010000372.1 GCA_020445805.1 Rhodocyclaceae bacterium | reverse complement strand
CGAGGTCGGCGCCCTGATGGCCAAGGCCTCGATCACCCACAGCTACATGCACTGCTGGCGCCACAAGACGCCGGTGATCTACCGCGCCACGGCCCAGTGGTTCGTCGGCATGGACACCCAGCCGGCCGACGGCGCCCCCCTGCGCGAGCGCGCCCTGCGCGGCGTCGAGTCCACGCGCTTCTTCCCGGCCTGGGGCCAGTCGCGCCTGCACGCGATGATCGCCAACCGGCCCGACTGGTGCATCTCGCGCCAGCGCAACTGGGGCGTGCCGATCCCCTTCTTCCTCCACAAGGAGACGGGCGAGCTGCACCCGCGCACCGTCGAGCTGATGGAAGGCGTGGCCCAGCGGGTCGAGACCCGGGGCATCGAGGCCTGGTTCGCCCTCGATCCGGCCGAGCTGCTCGGCGACGAGGCCGGCCAGTACGACAAGATCAGCGACACCCTCGACGTCTGGTTCGACTCCGGCACGACCCACTGGCACGTGCTGCGCGGCTCGCATCCGGACGGACACGCCGAAGGCCCCCGCGCCGACCTCTATCTCGAGGGCTCGGACCAGCACCGGGGCTGGTTCCACTCCTCGCTGCTGACCGGCTGCGCCATCGACGGCCACCCGCCCTACAAGGCCCTGCTCACGCACGGCTTTGCGGTCGATGGCCAGGGCCGCAAGATGAGCAAGTCGGTGGGCAACGTGGTCGTGCCGCAGGAAGTGTCCGGCAAGCTGGGCGCCGAAATCCTGCGCCTGTGGGTCGCGTCCACCGACTACTCGGGCGAACTGTCGATCTCCAAGGAGATCCTCGACCGGGTCGTGGAGGTCTATCGCCGGGTGCGCAATACCCTGCGCTTCCTGCTGGCCAACACCGCCGACTTCGACGTGGCCAGGGACGCGGTGCCGGTCGAGGCGTGGCTGGACCTGGACCGCTACGCGCTGGCCTTCACCCGCAAGATGGCGGCCCAGGCCGAGGCCGACTTCGGCCGCTTCGAATTCCACCGCGTCGTCCAGGCCCTGCAGGTCTTCTGTGCCGAGGATCTCGGTGCCTTCTACCTCGACATCCTGAAGGACCGCCTGTACACCACGGCGCCCGGCTCGACGGCGCGCCGCTCGGCCCAGACGGCCCTCTGGCACATCACCCAGACCCTGGTGCGCCTGATGGCGCCGGTGCTGTCCTTCACCGCCGAGGAGGCCTGGGCGGTGATGGGCAACGACGCCGAGGATTCCGTGATGCTGCACACCTGGCACGCCCTGCCGGCCCAGGAAGGCGAGGAAGGCCTGGCGGCCCGCTGGGAGCTCGTCCGGGCGGTCCGCGGCGACGCCCTCAAGGTCATCGAGACCCTGCGCGGCGAAGGCAAGGTCGGCTCGTCGCTGCAGGCCGAGCTGGACCTGGCCCTGACCGAGGACAAATACGCGGCGCTGGCCTCCCTCGGCGAGGACCTCCGCTTCGCGATGATGACCTCCGCGGTCCGCCTGGCGCGGGTGGAGAGCGCGGCGGAAGAATCGATCGTCGCCCACCCCTCGGCGCACGCCAAGTGCGATCGCTGCTGGCACTACGTGGCGAGCGTGGGCCAGGTGGCCGAGCACCCGACCCTGTGCCGGCGCTGCGACAGCAACCTGCACGGGGACGGGGAAGACCGCCACCATGCCTGATGCGCGTCCGCGTGCCGGGGTGAAGCCGTGAGCGGGCGCGTGGCCGGCTGGCTCGGCCTGTCCGCGGTGGTGGCCGTGCTCGACCAGCTGAGCAAGCAGTGGGTCATGGGCAGCCTGGCCTTCGGCGACCGCGTCGAGGTCACGGGCTTCTTCGACCTGGTGCTGGTCTTCAACCCGGGCGCCGCCTTCAGCTTCCTGGCCGATCACTCGGGCTGGCAACGCTGGTTCTTCGTGGGGCTGGCGGTCGTGATCTGCGGCTGGCTGCTGACGCTGCTGGTCCGGCACCAGCGCGAGCGCCTGCTGCCCTTCGCCTTCGCCATGATCATCGGCGGCGCCATCGGCAACGTGATCGACCGCTTTGCCCATGGCGCGGTCGTCGACTTCCTGTATTTCCACGCCGGCCGCTACGGCTGGCCGGCCTTCAACCTCGCGGACTCCGCCATCACCCTGGGGGTCATTCTGATGATCTGGGCCCAGATCAGGGAAGCGCGACAGCCCGCACGGGAGCCTTCATCGTGAGCCAGAACGTCCAGGCCAACAGCCTGATCACCCTAAATTACCGGATCGAGCTCGACAACGGCACGACCATGATCGACACCTTCCAGGGCACGCCCGCCACGCTGCAGCTCGGCGCCGGCGAGATGATGCCGGCCCTCGAAGCCTGCCTCACGGGGCTCGCGGTCGGCGAGCGCAAGACCGTCACCCTCGCCCCCGATCAGGCCTTCGGCGACTACAAGCAGGAGCTCGTCGAGCGGGTCCGCCGCGAGCACATGGCCGACGAGAAGGTCGAGCCCATGAGCATCATGGAATTCGTCGCACCGGACGGGTCGCGCTATCAGGGCCTGGTCCGCGAGGTGGACGACCAGATCGCCGTGATCGATTTCAACCATCCCCTGGCCGGCAAGACGATCCGCTTCGAGGTCGAGGTCATCGGCATCCTGTGACCGCCCGGCA
>JAGRFX010000371.1 GCA_020445805.1 Rhodocyclaceae bacterium | reverse complement strand
GGGCTGGTGCATGGCCTCCGCGGTGGCCTCGATGGCGGCCACCAGCTCCAGGTAGTCTTCCAGACACACGGTCGGCGGCATGAAGATGTAGAGCACGCCGTTGCGGGCCTCGGCGCACATGGCCGTGCGCGTGATCCAGCCGGCCGACTGCTTGAAGCTCGGCGAGGTGCTGGTGCTGAGCGCATCGGGGTTCAGCTCACCCGGGTGTCCGGTGATCTCGCTGCCATCGTGGCGACCGGCCAGGCGTGCCCGCGCGGCGCGGGCCGAGCTCTGCGAGGCGCCCTCGCGCGCGGCCGCGTCGCGCAGTGAACCCGGCATGAACTGGCGGCGGATGTCGGCGTGGGCAGGCAGCTCGGCGAAGCGGTCGAAGGGATCGGGCTGGTGGATCCACGGGTAGTCGCCCTGGGTGGCCCAGGGCTGCGAATCGAGCGGCAGGCGGTAGCCCATGGCCGAGTCGCCGGGGACCAGGTAGCAGCGCTCGCTGCGCAGGAACCACGGGCCGGTCTGCCAGCGGCCGGTCGCGGTGTTGCGGGTGATCGGCAGCACGTGGCCGATGGTCTTGTCGAGGCCCTGGGTGAAGACCTTCATCAGGCGTTCGCGCTCGAGGGGGTCGTCGACGCGGGAGTCGAACGGATCCACGTTCACCGGCAGCCGGCGCTCGCGCCACAGGTAGTAGAAGACGTCCTCGTAGCCCGGGAATACGTAGCGGGAGTCGAGGTCGAGGCGCTCGGCCACGCCGCGCAGGAAGCGACCGGCGATCTCCTCGTTGGCGATGCCGCCGACCCGCTCGTCGGCGATCAGGTCGCTGTTGAGCCAGATGGGCTGACCGTCGCGGCGCCAGAAGCAGTTCAAGGACCAGCGGGGGAGCTGCTCGCCGGGGTACCACTTGCCCTGGCCAAAGTGCACCAGGCCCTTCTGGGCGTACTTGCTGCGCATGCGGTGGTAGAGCTCGGCCGACAGCAGCTTCTTGGTGGGGCCCATGGCGTCGGTGTTCCACTCGGCGCCGTCGGGGTCGTCCACCGACACGAAGGTGGGCTCGCCCCCCTGGGTCAGGCGCACGTCCATGGTGCGCAGCTCGCCGTCCACCAGATGGCCCAGGGCTTCGATCTCGCGCCACTGCTCGTCGGTGTAGGGCTTGGTGACGCGCGGCGCCTCCCAGATGCGGGTGACCGACATCTCGTGGCCGAACTCCACCTCGCACTCGTCGAGCGCACCGCTCACCGGCGCGGCAGAGCCGGGCTCCGGGGTGCAGGCGATGGGGATGTGACCCTCACCGGCCAGCAGGCCGGAGGTGGGGTCGAGGCCGATCCAGCCCGCGCCGGGCATCTCGCACCAGGCGTGCAGGTCGGTGAAGTCCTTCTCGGGGCCGGAGGGGCCGTCGAGGGACTTCACGTCGGGTGCGAGCTGGATCAGGTAGCCGGACACGAAGCGCGCCGCGAAGCCCAGGTGGCGCAGCAGCTGCACCAGCAGCCAGGCCGAATCGCGGCAGGAGCCGGAGCGCTTCTCGAGCGACTCCTCGGGGGTCTGGACGCCCGGCTCCATGCGGATCAGGTAGCCGATGTGCTGCTGCAGGTTGCGGTTGAGATCGACCAGGAAGTCGATCGTGCGCACCTTGTCGCGCGGCACCGCGGCCAGATACTCGGCAAACAGCGGCGTCGGTTCCATCTTCTTGCGGAACGGCGCCAGTTCCTCGCTCTGCCATTCCTCGTAGGAGATGGGGAAGTGCTCGGCACGCGGCTCGAGGAAGAAGTCGAAGGGGTTGTGGACCGCCATCTCGGCGACCAGGTCCACCTCGATGTGGAAGCAGGTGGTCTTCTCCGGGAAGACGAGACGCGCCTGGTAGTTGGACTGGGGGTCCTGCTGCCAGTTGATGAAGTGGGTCTCGGGCTTGATCCGCATCGAGTAGGACAGGATGCGGGTACGGCTGTGGGGGGCGGGGCGCAGACGGATGATCTGCGGCCCCAGGTTGATCGGTCGATCGTAGTCGTAGCGAGTGACGTGATGGAGCGCTACGTGAATGGACATGTCAAAGCCTCTCGCGGGGAAGATTCAGCAAGGTTTAGCAAGGAACAGACCACACCGGGACTCCCCGGGAATCCCCAAATTGGCGCATGTCTGTGGTTCCTTGCGGTGCAGCGAACGGTGATTTTGCACCGAGGTGAGGCATTCTGAAGCCGCAGCATTGCGAAAGCTATTTCGGCAGTCCACAGTGGTCGACAGGACATGAATGGTGTTGCAGCGGGAACACACGACAGAAGACGACTGACGAAACGACATGACCACACGGCAGGCAATCCACCAGATCCACGCGTCGCTGCGGACCTTGCGGCGCGACATCCACGCCCATCCGGAGCTGGCCTTCGAGGAGCACCGCACCGCCTCGCTGGTGGCGGAGCGGCTCGAGGCGCTGGGCATCGAGACCCATCGCGGCATCGGCCGGACCGGCGTGGTCGGGGTGATCCGCCGGGGCAAGTCGGACCGCTCGATCGGCCTGCGGGCCGACATGGACGCCTTGCCGATCACCGAGCGCAACACCTTCCCGCACCACTCACGCCACGCCGGGCGCATGCACGCCTGCGGCCACGACGGCCACACCACCATGCTGCTGGGCGCAGCCCAGATGCTGGCCGGCAGCCAGGCCTTCGATGGCACCGTGCACCTGGTGTTCCAGCCG
>JAGRFX010000370.1 GCA_020445805.1 Rhodocyclaceae bacterium | reverse complement strand
CCGGTCACCTGGTGTTCACCACCATCCACGCCAACAGCGTGTTCGACGTGATCGGGCGCTTCAACCAGATGGGCGTGGATGCCTACAGCTTTGTGGCGGCGCTCAACGGCATCCTGGCCCAGCGCCTGGTGCGCCTGGTGTGCCGCGAGTGCGCGCGCCCGGCCCGGCCCGACGAGGCACAGTTGCGGGCCTCCGGCATCGATCCCGCGCAGGCCGCGGATTTCAGCTTTGTCGAAGGGCAGGGCTGCGGCCGCTGCCGGGGCAGCGGCTTCCGCGGGCGCTCGGCCATTGCCGAGATCCTGCTGCTCGATGACGAGCTGCGGCAATCCATCATCGATCGTGCGCCGATCGGCCAGATCAAGGCCGCCGCGCGGCGCAAGGGGACCCGGTTGCTGCGCGAATCCGCCGTGGATCTGGTCCGCGACGGCCGCAGCACCCTAGCGGAGATCAATCGTGTCACCTTTGCTTCCCATTGAGTTCTGCATCGCCATCGCACCGGGGCGGATCGAGATCACGCGCCGTGCCTACGGCCTGAGGCGCCGGGTCGAGGCCTGGCGCCGCGCGGACCTGACACCCTCCGGCGGCGAGACTTCGGGCTGGCGCTTCGCGGTGGACGCCCTCGCCGAGATGGTGGCGCGGGAGCACGCGGTCCGTGGGCGGATCACGGTCGTGTTGTCGAGCCACTGGGTGCGCTTCCAGGTCATCCCGTGGGATGGCGCGATCGCCTCTCCCTCGGAGTTCGAACTCTATGCCCGTGCGTGCTTCGAGCGCGTCCATGGCGACGTCGTCGCGGACTGGGAGCTGCGGGTGGACCCGGCGGCGGCGGGGCAGGGTCGGATGGCCTGCGCGATCGATCGCGAGCTCCTGCACAGCCTGGCGGATGTGATCGGGCGCTCGGGAAGCCGGCTGACCGGGGTGCAGCCCTACCTCATGCACGCCTTCAATCCACTGGCCTCCCTGGTGGGGCGCAAGCGCTTCCTGTTCGTGCTGGCGGAGCCGGGGCGGGCCACGCTGGCGGCTGCCGACCGGGGAGGCTGGACCTCGGTCACCAACTGCCCGGTGGCCGACGAGGCGCCGGCGCTGCAGGCGCTGGTCGACCGGGAACTTCAGCTGATGGGGGACTCGGCGCCGACCGAAGTGCTGATCCACGCCCCGCGTATTGCGGCCCAGGGCCTCGAGCGTCCGGATCACGAGGGATGGCAGATCGTGCCGGCCGGCGGCACCAGCGACTACGCCATGGCCTGGGGGACGCGCGCCGGATGAAAACGCTGGATCTGGACTTTCGTCGTCGGACCCGTCGCTCGCTGCTGGGCCTGCTGCTGCTGGTGGCCGGCATCCTGGCCTGTGGACTGGTGCTGGCCGACCTGTCCGACACCCAGGCAGAGCTCGACGAGGAATTGCGCGTCCTGGCCCGCATCGAGGCGGCGCGCCCGGCGTCCGCACCGCCTTCCGCCCGCGAGCGGGCCGCCAAGGCCAGGGCGGCCAAGGCCGAAAGCGAGACGATCGCCAGTGCCCAGGCCGTGGCCGGGCGCCTGGCCATCCCCTGGGGCCCCCTGTTGGCGGCCATCGAAGAGGCGGATGGCAGCGATGTGGCCATCACAGCCCTGTCACCGGATCCGGACAAGCGCCGCATCCGCATCGATGCCCAGGCGCGCGACCTGCGGGCGATGATCCGCTACAACGGCCGCCTGGCCAATTCGCCAGTGCTGACCGACATCGCGCTGATCAACCACGAAGTGGTGTTCGACGATCCGGACCAGCCGGTCCGCTTCAGCCTGAGCGCCACCTGGAGGCAGAGCCATGAAAACCCTCAGTAAGCTCACCGTGGCGGAGCAGTTCCAGCGGGCCGGCCTGCCCGGCGTCATCGGCATCGCACTGACGGCCTGCGCGGCCATGGCAGGCGCCACCGCGCTGCTGCCGGCCAAGCGCGCGCTGGATGAGGCCCGGCAGGCCATCGAGCAGGCGCGCCAGGCGCTGCATGCCACCGACGTGCACGACCAGCCCGCCTCGGTCGAAGAGCAACTGGCCCGCTTCTATGCGCACTTTCCCGACCGCGAACAGGCGCCGGAACTGCTCGAGCGGGTCTATGAGGCCGCCGACCTGAATGGTCTCCAGATCGCCCGTGCCGACTACCGCGTCGCCGAGGATCGCAAAGTCGGCCTGATCAGCTATGAAGTCCTCGTCCCCCTGTCCGGCCAATACGGCCAGATTCGCGGTTTCGTCGATGAGGTGCTGCAGACGATCCCGACGCTGTCGGTCGATGAACTCGATTTTGCGCGCGAGGGCATCCGCCAGAGCCGCATCGACGCGACCGTCCGCCTCAACCTGTTCATGGCGAGGATGTAGGCGTGGATCGTCGGACGCGCAACTGGCTGCTGTTCCTGGGAGCAGCGGCCCTGCTGACCGTCGGTGCGGAGTTCCTGCCGGGCGACGACGAGCTCCGGGCCGCGACCCACGCCGATGCCGGCGCGGCGGCGCAGGCGGTCCGTCGGCCCACCGACGCCCGTCCGGCCCGCCCGGCCGGCCCGCCGCCGCTGGTCATCGAGTTTCCGCGATCGCGCCAGTTGCCGCCGGCCGACAGCCTGTTCCGGGGCAAGAGCTTCGCCGCGGCCCCGCCACCCCCGCCGCCGCCACCCCCTCCCCCCCCCCCGCCACCCCCCCCGCCGCCCAAAGCGCCA
>JAGRFX010000369.1 GCA_020445805.1 Rhodocyclaceae bacterium | reverse complement strand
GTCCGAGTCCCAGGTGGTCATCCGCTTCTGGATCGTCGCCGTGGTGCTGGCCCTGATCGGCCTGTCCACCCTGAAGCTGCGCTAGAGCATGAGCCAAGACTGGAAAGACAAATCGGTGCTGGTCCTGGGGCTCGGGGAGTCGGGGCTGGCCATGGTCCGCTGGCTGGCCCGCGCAGGAGCCCGCGTCCTGGCGGCCGACAGCCGCCCGACGCCCCCCGGCGCCGAGTCCCTGCCGCGGGTGGCACCGTCGGCGCGCACCGCGTTCGGCCCCTTCGCCCCCAGCCTGCTCGACGGCATCGAGCTGCTGGCCATCAGCCCGGGGCTCGACCCGCGCATGCCGCTGGTCGCTGAAGCGCGCAGCCGGGGCATCCCCGTGACCGGCGAAATGAGCCTGCTGGCTCAGGCCCTGGATGCGCTCGGTGCACGCCAGGCCTGCCGCGTGCTCGCAATCACGGGGACCAACGGCAAGACCACCACCACGGCCCTGACCGGCGAGATGTGCAAGGCCGCCGGACTGCGGACGGCGGTCGCCGGCAACATCAGCCCGGCTGCGCTGGACGTGCTGGCCGACACCCTCGAGGCAGGCGCGCCCTTGCCCGAGGTGTGGGTGCTGGAACTCTCCAGCTTCCAGATCGAGACCATGGAGGGCCTCGAGCCGGAGGCGGCCACGGTGCTCAACATCAGCGACGACCATCTCGACCGATACGCCGACCTGGCCGCCTATGCGGCCACCAAGTCGCGTGTCTTCGACGGCGCGGGCGTCATGGTGCTGAACCGACAGGACCCGGCCGTGATGGGCATGCGCCGCGCTGGCCGGCGGATGGTCAGCTTCGGGACCGACCGGCCGGGCGCCGCCGATCTCGGACTCGAGGGCCATGGCGAGACCCTGGCCCTGGTCCTTCCCGGCCACGCGCCGGTTCCAGCGGGCACCCTGAAGCTCGCGGGTACCCACAACCTGGCCAACGCGCTGGCCGCGCTGGCCCTGTGCCGTGCCATCGACCTGCCCTGGGCCCCGCTCATCGAGGCGCTGCAGCGCTTCGCGGGCCTGCCCCACCGGGTCCAGAAGGTCGCCCGGCGTCCGGATGGCGTCGACTTTTACGATGACTCCAAGGGCACCAACGTGGGGGCCACCCTGGCCGCCCTCGAGGGGCTGCAGCGCAAGGTCGTGCTGATCGCCGGCGGGGACGGCAAGGGACAGGACTTCGCGCCCCTGGCCGGCGCCTTCGCCCGCTACGCCCGGGCCGTGGTGCTGATCGGCCGCGACGCACCCCTGATCGAGCGGGCCGTTGCCGGCTGCGGGGTGCCGATCGAGCGCTGCGCCGACATGGCTGAAGCCGTCGCACGGGCCAATGGTCTCGCCGTGGCCGGCGATGTCGTCCTGCTTTCGCCGGCCTGCTCGAGCCTGGACATGTTCCGCAACTATGCCGCACGTGCCGAGGCCTTCGTGGCCGCCGCGCTGGCCACGCCGGGGGTCGAGGCGGCATGAGGCTCGCGCTGCCCATCGGTCTCCTGCAGCCCGCGGACAACACCCGCAGCGTGGCGACCTCGCGTGCGGTCAGCCGGCTCACCCAGCCGGGCAAGCCGCCGGCAGAGCTCGACCTCGTCTTGATCTGGTCGGCCATGGCCCTGCTGCTGTTCGGCCTGGTGATGGTCTATTCGTCCTCGATCGCCATGGCCGAGGGCAGCAAATTCACCGGCTACCAGTCGAGCTACTTCCTGGTGCGCCACGCGATCTTCATGATGATCGGGGTGGTGGCCGGCACGCTGGCCTTCCAGGTGCCTCTGCGGATCTGGCAGGAGGCCTCGCCCTGGCTGTTCGGCCTCGGCGTCCTGCTGCTGCTGGTGGTGCTGGTGCCGGGCCTGGGCCGCGAGGTGAATGGCGCGCGACGCTGGCTGCCGATGGGGCCGGTGAACCTGCAGCCCTCGGAGCTCATGAAGCTCTTCGCCGCGCTCTATGCCGCCGACTACACGGTGCGCAAGCTGCCCCACATGTCCAGCATCAAGCGCGCCTTCCTGCCCATGGCCGCCGTGATTCTGTTCGTGGGTGCGCTGCTGCTGCGGGAGCCGGATTTCGGCGCCTTCGTGGTCATCACCGCGATTGCCTTCGGCATCCTCTTTCTCGGCGGCATCAACGTGCGGATCTTCGTCGGCCTGCTGGTGGTGGCGGTCATCGGCTTCGTGCTCCTGATCTGGCTCTCACCCTACCGCCGCGACCGGATCCTGGGCTTCATGGATCCCTGGCGCGACCCCTTCGGCAACGGCTACCAGCTGTCCCACGCGCTGATCGCCTTCGGTCGGGGCGAGTGGTTCGGCGTCGGGCTGGGCGCCAGCGTCGAGAAGCTCTTCTACCTGCCCGAGGCCCACACCGACTTCCTGCTGGCGGTCATCGCCGAGGAGCTGGGCTTCGTCGGCGTGCTGGTGGTGGTCGCGCTGTTCGCCCTGGTCGTGCAGCGCGCCTTCGCGATCGGTCGCCAGTCGATCCAGCTCGAGCGCTTCTTCCCGGGCCTGGTGGCCCAGGGCATCGGCCTCTGGCTGGGCGTCCAGTCCTTCATCAACATGGGCGTCAATACGGGCCTGCTGCCGACCAAGGGGCTGACCCTGCCGCTGATGAGCTTCGGTGGCTCCGGCATCGTGGCCAACTGCATCGCGCTGGCCGTACTGCTGCGGATC
>JAGRFX010000368.1 GCA_020445805.1 Rhodocyclaceae bacterium | reverse complement strand
TGCCGGGCGGGCACCAGCCGGCACCCATGGTCGGCACGGTCTTCAGCACCCAGTCCACGATCGAGTCGGAGGGGTTCAGCATGACCATCTTCGACTTGTTCTCGGAGCCGCCACCCTTGGCCGCACAGGTCACCTCGAGGGTGTCGCCCTCGACGATCTCGTAGTGGACGACCGCCGGCGTGTTGTCCTTGCTGTTCCTGCGGGCGCCGGCCGGATCGAGCAGCACCGAGGCGCGCAGCTTGTTGTCAGGATGGTTGTAGGCACGGCGGACGCCTTCGTTGACCATTTCCTGGACCGACAGCGTCGACTCCCAGCGCACGTTCATGCCCACCTTCAGGAAGACCACGGCAATGCCGGTGTCCTGGCAGATCGGGCGGTGGCCTTCGGCACACATGCGCGAGTTGGTCAGGATCTGGGCGATCGCGTCCTTCGCGGCGGGCGACTGCTCGCGCTCATAGGCCTCGCCGAGGGCCTGGATGTAGTCGAGCGGGTGGTAGTAGCTGATGAACTGGAAGGCGTCGGCAATGGACTGGACGAAGTCTTCCTGGCGAATGACGGTCATGGCGTTCCCTCGGATGAAATGAAGTCGGCGGGATCCGGGCGTCTTCCGGCTCAGTGGCCCGCCTCGATCTGCACGCTCTGGTTCATCACCTTGTCGGTGATGGCCAGCAACAATGCGGAAACAAGTAGCGTAGCATGGATGATCACCTGCCACAGGAGGGTCTTCTCGGGCACGTTCTCGATGTTCATGAACGAGGCCAGCAGGTGGATCGAGGAGATGCTGATCAGGGCCGTGGCGAGCTTGATCTTCAGCACGCCGGCATTGATGTGGTTGAGCCACTCGGGCTGGTCGTGGTGGGCATCCAGATCGAGTTTCGAGACGAAGGTCTCGTAGCCACCTATGATGACCATGATCAGCAGGTTGGCGATCATCACCACGTCGATCAGGCCCAGTACGATCAGCATGATCTGGTCGCTCGTCATGGAGCCCACGCCGACCACCAGCTGGAACAGGGTCTTGATGAACTTGTAGGCGTAGACGCCCTGCGCGACGATCAGCCCCAGGTACAGCGGGGCCTGCAGCCAGCGGCTCCAGAAGATGGTGGATTCGAGAAATTTGACGAAGCGCAGCATGGTGTCGACTCGCTGTTTGCTCAGTGGCGGCGGGCGATTCTATCACCCGGGCGCCGTGCGTTGTTGCGGCGCGGCGCGCTTAGTTTGCAAGTCTTATGTAAGATATGTAAGTCCCGTGTAAGCATCGCTTGTTCAAATCGCTGTATTCTGATCGATCTAGAACAAGAGCAACGACAGTACGGGTCGCCGGCCGCCCGGCCGGCTCCTGATGAATGCAGGTCCTGAAATCTTTGAAGAGAGATAAGGAGAGGTGAGCAATGTCGAATAACGAGCCGACCCAGGCCAAGGTTTACTATCCCTCGGAAGAACTGGTCAAGAACGCGGCCGTCCCGGGCATGGAGGCCTACAAGGCCCTGTGCGACGAGGCCGAGCGTGACTACGAAGGCTACTGGGGTCGTCATGCGCGCGAACTGCTCGAGTGGCAGACGCCGTTCAACACCGTGCTGGACGAGAGCAACGCGCCGTTCTTCAAGTGGTTTCCCGACGGCAAGCTGAACGTCTCCTACAACTGTCTCGACCGCCAGGTGAACAACGGCCTTGGCGACAAGGTCGCGATCATCTTCGAAGCCGATGGCGGCGACGTCACCAAGATCACGTACAGCGACCTGCTGTCCCGCGTCTGCAAGATGGCCAATGCCCTGCGTGGCATGGGCGTCAAGAAGGGCGATCGCGTCGTCATCTACCTGCCGATGTCGATCGAAGGGATTGTCGCGATGCAGGCCTGCGCCCGTATCGGCGCACCGCACTCGATCGTCTTCGGCGGTTTCTCGGCCCAGTCGCTGCGCGACCGCATCGAGGGTGCCGGCGCCGTTGCGCTGATCACGTCCGACGGCCAGTTCCGTGGTGGCAAGGCGCTGCCGCTCAAGCCGATCGCCGACGAGGCCCTCGCCGACGACAAAGACGGCAAGCATTGCGAGACCATCAAGAACGTCATCGTCGTGAAGCGCACCGGCACCGCGGTGACCATGGTCGAAGGACGCGACACCTGGCTCGACGATGCCCTGGCCGGCCAGCCCGACACCTGCGAACCGGAGTGGGTCGAGGCCGAGCATCCGCTGTTCCTGCTCTACACCTCGGGCTCCACCGGCAAGCCGAAGGGCGTCCAGCACGCCAGCGGCGGCTACCTGCTGCACGCGATCCTGACCATGAAGTACACCTTCGACATCAAGCCGAACGATGTCTTCTGGTGCACCGCCGATATCGGCTGGGTCACGGGCCATACCTACATCGCCTACGGCCCGCTGGCCTGCGGTGCCACCGAGATCGTCTTCGAAGGCGTGCCGACCTACCCGGACGCCGGGCGTTTCTGGAAAATGATCCAGGACCACAAGGTCAGCGTGTTCTACACCGCGCCGACCGCCATCCGTTCGCTGATCAAGGCAGCGGATGCCAACGACAAGGTCCATCCGAAGAGCTACGACCTGTCCAGCCTGCGCATCCTCGGCTCGGTCGGCGAGCCGATCAACCCGGCTGCCTGGGAGTGGTACTACGAGCACGTCGGTGGCAGCCGCTGCCCGATCGTCGATACCTTCTGGCAGACCGAGACCGGTGGTCACATGATCACCCCG
>JAGRFX010000035.1:12522-23930 GCA_020445805.1 Rhodocyclaceae bacterium | reverse complement strand
CATGACTTCGCGGATGAGTATTGCAACATGCAGTGCGACGGCACGCGCAGCCACCTTGAAGCCGCGACCGCGCACCGGACAAAACTGCGCAACATGCTATGGGATGTGCCGGCCAGCATGGCGCTGACGGACCCGGAACTGCGGACCGGCGTGGAGTTGCAGCGCAAGGAAATTGACCGCCTAAAACAGCAACTGCGCGACGAAGGCGACCGGATTGCCGAATTGAAGCGCGCCATTGAAGCGATGCGCGTAGCTGGCGGAGCGGATGAATTTCAGATGGCGTTCGACATGGCGAAGGCGCTGATTGTGACGCCCAACACTTGATATCCGACACTTTGTCGGATATCACTGATCCAAGTCGAAAGGGTCTGCAATGAAAACGCTGACGAAGCAGCAACTGATTGATCTCTGCGGCGCACGCCGAAAGGCCCTGATCATCCAGTGGCTCAAGTCCGAGCGCATCCCCTACTTGCTGGGACGGGACGGCTGGCCGCGCGTATCGTGCACCGTGATCGGCTCGCGCCTGGGCGAAACAACACCCCAGCGCGCTGAACCACAACTGCGTTTCGGATAACCCCATGGCTCGCAAGCTGCCGCGGCTTGTGATGCGCAGCACCGCCACATCAAAAAGGGGGCGAACAAGCGGGCGCTGGCTGGCCAGGCCCCACTTCTCGAAAAGGTCGGCATGCCGCGCCGAACGGATTTCGCGAATGATGAGCTCCCCAGTGCTACCGGGGTCAGCAAGACAGGCCTCGCGTGATCGGCGCCGGCCCATTTCATAGAGTGAGACGACGCGGGCTTTCATGCACACTACTGTACGCGCATACAGTAACTTAGAGAAGCCCTAATCTGTTGCAGCCGAGGCGCCAAGCTTCAGTTACGCCCCGGTGCCTAATTCGCGCTTATCCCACCAGACGCACATCCGCGCCATCGCACACAAGCTGCGCCACCGCTCCTGCCGCTATAGTCGGAGGACTTAGCTGACCCGCGGTCTGCACGGTGAGACTGTAGGCGCTGTCGTTGACAACGACCCACAACTTCGAGACTGCCTGCACGACCAGCCATGAGGCCGAGCCGGCATCAGTGACGTGCAGGATGGCGTGCGTACTCTCACCGCCAGTAAGGACTTTTGTGTCGGCCCCGTGAGTGACCATGTCGATCGCGAGGCACCCGGCAATGGCCTTGTCGACGACATCAAGCGCCTCATTGACTACTACGTGGGCGCCGGCCTGGCCTTCGACAAGCTTGGTGGCACCGAGATTTGCGGTGTAGGTCGGCATGATGCCTCCTCAAATGGTTGTAGTGGTGGTGTAGCCGGCGCCGACGACGGATGACAGCTGCGCGAGACGGACCGTGACGGCGCTCTGCAGGCCGCCAAAATCCGCCGTCTGCTGGGAATCGGCATAGGTCGCGGCGGGCGCGGTGACGGTGATCGTGCGCACAACCGTGGCGCCGTCCAGGACTTCGATGCGGTAGGACTCGACAGGCTCGTCGAGCGCGATGTCGCCGGCCTCGTTGGACATCTCGGCGCCGACGCGCGATCGCCGCTGCCAGGTGATCGCGAGATTGCCCGAACTGTCGCGCGCGCCGCGGATATTAATGGGCGCCCAGGGCTTAAGGGTGCGGCCGGTCGCGGTGAATGCAATCGTCCCCTCGTCCTCGATGGCGCCGCCGATCGGAACCACCTTGTAGGCACGCTCAGACCCGAGCAGCGCGAGCGGCAGCGGGACGAAAGCGAGGCTCGTGAGCAGTGTGAAGTCCTCGCCTACACCGTGTCCAGTCATGGCCGCTTCGCTTGCGCGGCGCCCCCGCAGCAGGCGGGAGAGTCGATAGGTCGCGGGCGCGATGAGCTCGGCAAGCCCGAATTGGACAAGCTCCGCACCGATCAGGGCGAGATTTGCGCCGGCAAAAAGCTGCTCGTCCGACACGCTCACGAGCTGGCCACGCAGCATATTGACCTCGAGCACGCTCACCAAGTCGAAATTAGCAGCGCCAATGGATGCGGGCGGATCGGCCAGCGTGGTATTGCACCAACCCATGTCGGTATAGGCCGACAGTACGGCGAGCTGCGACCAGTTGAGCCCGCCGTCCGGGCTGCCGAAGATCACCGCCTGGCGCCACGCTGGCGAGGCCCCGGCGGCGGCCAGGTAGAAGCCCGCGGCGCTCGCGTCGGCATCGGCGAGGGGGGGCAGGTTGAGGAGCCGCGCATAGGTTGTGCCGGGCGAGGCGATGGTGATCGGCGTGTAATCAGTCCCCACGCCGTCGACGTAGCTCGTGGCGATGCTCGCCTCATGCGCCACGCCCTCAACCTCGAGCCGCCAGTCCGCGCCGATGGTGACGCGCGTGAGACGCACGGCGTGCACCGTGCCCTCGTCGTCCGTGATGCGCACGACGTGCCCAGGGCGCAGGTAGAGGTATTGCGGGCCGAGCTTTACAGGGCCGTATTTGGCCGCCTCCACCCAGCGGCGATACAGCCGCTTGTCGGCAATGCGACGCGCGGCGGTGGCGTCCATCATCGCGGGATACTCTTCGGCGTCCTCCTGCGTCGAGCCCACGGTGAGGCGCATCACGGTCTGCGAGCACGAGAGGCCGTCGCGATCGATGTCACGATAGGTGATCGTGACCTTTCCTGGTAGATCCTGCTCGTCCGCATACTCTACCGGGATCAGCTCGCCGGGCTCCCGGTAGCCATCCTCCGCGCCCAGGTGCTCCGCTGGAATGTCGACCTCGACCTCGAGCGCGTCGGTCTCGTAAAAGACAAGCGTTCCGGCGTCGTCGCGCATGCGCACGCCGAACGCCTCGCCGATGCGCTCAATGGCCGCGCGGAAGTTCCCCGCAAACCACCAGCCATGAACGGTCTGCATCATTCCCGAGACGTCCACGGACGTGCTCGGGATGCCTGCACGATCACACACGTCGAGCACGATCTCGGAGATTGACACTGCATAGGGATCGATGCGCGTGCCCGTGACGGTGGCGCGCTCGCACACCTCCACCTGCATCGAGGGCGGGCGATTACTGAATTTTTCCGTCAGGTCGTAGAGGTTACAGACCATCAACGCCCGCCCCCGGTAGGCCGGGGTTGCACCGGGCTGTTCGGCCTCCATGCTCGGGTCGATCCCCTGGAATTCGGTACCGCCGTAAATCTGGATGCGATCCACATTGTGACCGGTCAAACTGTCGCCGCTGGCGTCATAGATGAGCTGGCCGGAGCCCCAAGCCTTGCGCACATGCACCCCGCCGCTCGTGCCGGCGCAGATCAGATAGGCGAGCGTGCACGCGTAGCTGTACGTGACGGTCTTGACCGTGCCGCCGCCGCCGCCCTTGCCCATGCTCTGCTTGTCGGTGTGCTTGGTGGTCTCCACCGCTCCCCCGAAAACCAGGTTGGCCGGCAGGCGCGCGGTGCCATAGACGATGGTGATTTCGGAGCCGTAGGACGAGCCGCCCATCTCGATCTTGTCGAGCCGCGGGGACTCGTTGACGATGTCGAATCCGCCAAACATGGTCAGTCCTCCAGGAAGCGCAGGCGGAAGGCATGGCGTGTGCGCTCGCGCATCCAGCCTGCATAGGGCACGACGCGAACGCCGGCCGGCTCCGAACAATGGATCATCCAACCCTCGGGCAGCAGCAGTGCGAAATGTTGCGGATTGCGGCGAATTGCCATGTAGAGCAGGTCGCCGGGGCTCGCGTCGGCGACTTTGATCTCGTCGGCCTCGCCACTGTCGGCGATAAGCTGCAGCGCCACCGCCGGGACGGCGTATCGCCCGTAGGTCATGGGCGCGGCGATGTGCCGGCCGGTGGCCTCCTGCATAGCGCCGACGACGAAGCCGATGCAGTCCGCGCCCACGCCACGCAGGCGCGCCTGATCGTGGTAGGGCGTACCTTCCCAGGCGCGGGCAATCTCAAGGAAATCCGCGCGCCTCATGCCGAGCCCCGCACAGAGGCCGATTCTGTCAGCAGGTCGGTCCCGGGAATCACGGGCTCTCCACGGAAATTCGGGATGTTTCCGAACTTCTCGGCGCAGGTGCTATGCGCAAGGTCGCATCCGGCCGTGACCGAGAAGGTGTCGCCGGCAATGAGCTCGCCCGGCATCGGAAGATAGAGCTCGAGGGCGCCGCCCACGTGCCGCTTGACCTCCATCTCGCGACCCGCATTTGAACCCGTCAGCCAGTTGACGACGCCGTAGGTCAGCCAGCCCGAGGCCAGCACATCCAGGCCGCTCGCGGCGAACTCGCGCCGGCTCGTCACCGCGGTGACGGTGCCGCTGTAGGTGTAGGCGGCCATCGCCACGCCGCAGCGGGCATCACCGAGGCGCGCGCGGCACGACGGCGAGGTGACCTCGGCGGTGCCGCGATCGAGCAGGCGGGCAATGCCGTTGAGCTGGGCGCGGAACGTGAGCCGGTCGCGCCGCAGGTTACCCATGAGTCCAGAAAGGAGCCACTCAATAGGCTCAACGGCGTCCTGCCAGTCTGCAATTCCGACACGCACGGCGGCGCGGCTGTAGCGCCCCGCAAGCCAATCTGCGGTGCTGATTCCCTCCTCCGACAGCACGCCCTCGATATCGAGGTTCGCGGGGGTAAGGCCTTCGACGAGCTCGATCGCGCTGCGCTTGATGCCGGGGGCTGCGAGCCACGCCTCGCCATCGGCCGTGACGTCGGCATCGTGATCGGTGAGGCGCACGGTGACCCCATCGGTGCGCACGACCTCCCACACCAGGCAGATCGTAAGGCGGCCCGCAGCGAGCTTGGCCTTAAGGCTGGGCGTCATACGCGGATCTCCTCGACACCCACACCCGACCATGAGTAGGTGCCATAGCTCTTTTCCACCACCACGCGCAGGTCGTCGTCGGCAAAGCGCACGGGCACGTCGAATTCGTAGTCCGCCGTGACGATTTTTCCGGCGGCCGGTGGGCTGAGGAATGAGACGAGGCCGGTGGCGGTATTGACCGACCAGCCGCTCGCCTGCTCGACGCCATCGAGGTACACCCGCACGGTGCCCGGCACCGGCTTGGTGATGGGCCGCAGTACGGCGGCCGACACGCCGGTGTCCGGGTCGTCGTAGCTGTAGCGCTTGACCAGCGCGAAATTTGTCACAACACCGTCGGCGGTGCCGAGGGCCTGCGCGGTGCCGCTGTAGTCCTGCCAGTCCTTCCAGCGGAAGCCCACGGCGCGGCCGCCGCGCAGCCGCCAGAACGCCATCATGCGCTCATGGTCGGCAGGGCTGAACAAATCGCGCGTAAGGGTGTAGGTCGCAAGCGGATATTGCCAGGCCTGGGCGCGCGATTCGTGTCCGCCGTCCGACTGGGCGACGGCGGTCTTGAAGCGTGGGCCGCCCTCGGCGCCCCACGAGTATTCGGGCGGGAAGCGCTGTTCGATGAATGCTGTCATGGTGTCCGTTCCAAGCTGCTTGTGCGTTGGGAAGAATTCCTCGAGGTCGCCGTCGTCCAGCTTCCAGAGGCCGATGCCGCCAAAGCCGTGCGCCGCTGCCTCCTTCTGGCTGCGGTCCACAGTCATTGGGGTACCGAACCAGCAGGCCACGGCCGGAGTCCCCCACCCCCCCTCAGTGCTGTCGAGGTCGATCCGCTTGCCATAGGTGAGCGCCCCGGCAATGGCCTGGTGATAGGTGACGTACTCGGCGCTGTTGATGTCGGCCCGGTCCCATAGGTGGCCAAATGCTCGAGCGCCGCAGAAGACCCGAGACCAATAGGGCTCGGGCACCACCGCTCGGATGCGGGCATACACCGCCGACCAGAACCAGTCGGGCGCTGCCGGCCCCGGATCGGTGCCGGGACCGCTCTCGGTGTAGGACATCACCTTGATTCCGTCGCACACCTTGGCGAGCGCACCGTGGTCGCACCAGCCGACCCACCAGTCCGCGTCGTAGTCGGTGCCCGTGGGCGCCGGCACGGTAGCGTGCAGGATCAGGCCCGCGGCATGTATCGCGGCAGCGAGCTCCGCATAGAACGCGGTGGCCGCCACGCGGTCCGCCGCGGGCAACGCCTCGAGGTTGCAGGTGATGCCATCCCAGCCGCCGGCCTGCGCAGTGGCGACGATCTGCGGCACGTAGAGGGCCGGGTTGTTGACCACGTGCGAACCGAGCGCCGGATCAGGCTCGCCGGTGCCGGCGTTGTTGTTGATGATGAGCAGGCAGCGCACGCCGCGCGACTGGAGCCACCCTTTGTCGTCGGGGTAGGTCACGCCTCCATACGTGCCGCCGTCGTTGCAGTCGTAGGGCACGATGCCGCCCGCGCCGTCGAAGTAGTAGGCGTCGAAGGCCACGTAATCGAGCACGTCGGCGCGGTGGCGGATCGTCGCACACCCTTGCGGGTCTGCCTCCAGGGACACCTGCCACCCGACACCGCGGTGAGGCACATCGGGCCACAGATAGCCAGACAGCGCGCGAAGGTTCTGGATGCTGATTCGCAGGTCCTGGTCGCCATAGACGAGCCATCGACCGAGCGCCCATTCGGTCTGGCGCAGGTCAGGCTCTCGCGTCTCGCCCTGGACGACGTTGCGGATCGGCTGGATCGTGTAGCCGCGGACAAGGCCTGCCGCCTCGAACACCGATTTCAGCGCCGGCTCGATGTCGTTGAATCCTGGCGTTTGTTGCGCCACCCCGTCACCATCCGAGAAGTAAGAGCCGAATGGATAGACGATCTGGTCTGGCATGGCGGGCGTGCCGACTGCGCCTCGTGCCCCTCCGGCGATAGCAGCGATGGGCCAACGCGTCACCTGCTCTGTGCCGATGGTCGGACCTCCGTTGATCGGCTCGATCCTCAGATAGCGGGTGATGCCGGCAGCGAGTGCGATAGGCGCGACGTCCACCGCAAAGTGCTTCGCGATGCGCCAGATTGCGCCTTCGCCGACAGCGGTCCACGGGCCGCTCGCGCTGTCGCCAATGTGCAGGCGGAAGGTCGCCGGATAGCTGCGGTTGTTGGCCTCATAGATCGCATCGCCGTACCACTTCGGGATAAGCCAGTTGGAGTATGCGAACGGGTCCGCGTCCCCGCCAGGGAAGCTCTCGGGCGCAATCACGTCGATTCGCACCCACTCGACAGTCGCGTCCTCCCCGGACGCGATTGGGACGACCGCCTCGATCTTGGTCGGATTACTCCAGCCTAGCGGGATGTACTCGAATTCCTTCGGTGTCTCGTTGAAGGTCCCCGCGGCCCGATAGTGGAACGGAGCCTTCCACAGCTCGATGGTCTGCCAATCGGCGTCGAGCCACTGCGCAACCGCATCGGCATGGGCGGTGCAGTCCGCGGCGACATAGTCCTGGTACTCGGAGACGGTCGCCTCGCGGCCCGTGCCAAATGCGAGGATCACGCACGGAATGGTCGGCCAACGGTCGCCGGCAGGATAGTCGATGTATTGCCAGTAGCGATTCGGCGCGCCCTGGCTGCCGGCGGCGTAGAGACCCGCGCAGGAGGTGACGGCGCGAAATGCCGCATCGTCATCGGTACAGAGGCCGTACAGCAACGCGGCGCCGGTGCCGGCATTGAGGGTTCGGAATTCGATCTGCACCGGTGTGCCGGCGGTAATCGAGAACCCCGCATCGAGGGCGATCGAGTGGAACTCGCGCTCCACCCACTGCGCGCGTGTCTCGTACTGTTTTGGCGAGACGGTGCCGTCCCATACGAGCGCGCCATCTGCACGGATCTGCACCTGAGCGTCATACCCTGCCCCGCTCGGCTTCGAGAGCGCCATCCACAGCCGCAGGATCGTGACTGTGCCAGACGCCTTAGGCGTGATTGTCAGCGTGGTGGTGATCGGGGTCACTCCGTCGTAGGGGTCAGTGCCCCACAGAGGGATGCCAAGCGTGATCGCATCGACATGGGAGAAATCCCAATACCACCGGCTGTCGTCGGCCGTGCGATAAACCACGTCGCCATCGTCCAGCCAGCACGGCCCCTCAAGCACCGGCCCCACGTCCACCGAGCTATCGCTCTGCTGAATCAGCGTGAGGTGGTGCATGTTGTGGGTGTGGCTCATGACCTCCACGAGCCCGGTGGAGACCCACGCGCGCACCAGCGACCAGCGCGCGAATCCGTCCTCAGGATCGTACTTGCCGAGCCTCCGGCTGATGATCGCGATCCCGCACGGGATGCCCTCGGCGATCAGCCACGGGATGATCTGGTCAATTGAGCCGAGGCAGTCATCGAAGTGCAGGCAGGTGACGGGCTCAGAGTAGGCCGCATCGCCGGCCTGCCAGGCGCGGTACTCCGATGGCAGGAGGAAGCGGTAACCGGCGCGGCGCAAGTCGAGAACATGCGCCTTGATGTCGCTCGCGACTTCGCGGAATGTAAGCGCCTGCGCGCGGCCGACGACGCAGCCGTGATAGCAAAGACACGTGGGGTAGAGCCGGCGCTTGTGTGCAGACGTGTAGACCACCACTCAGAACCCCTGCCCAAGGACCGCCACACTCGCGCGCAGACCGACCAGCGCGGCATCGAACACCAGGTCCACGCCGGTGTAGACCTCGCCGTAACCGGATACCGTTTCGGGCGTGGCGGTGATGGTGACGTGGGTTGGCCCACCCGACACAGTGACAAGCACCACGGGCTCGGTGACGAGGTACTGCCCCGCCGGGAAGGCGAGGCGGATCGGGTCCGTGCCGGTGATGGCAAGCGTTGTGTAGCGGATTGCGCGGGCGTCGAGCGCCATCATGACCTCCGCATACGATCTAGCGCCGCAGACTGGCGCCGCTCGATCTGCCGTTGCGATCGGCGGAACGAATCGGCGTCTGGCGTCTGGATGTGCATAGTGACGTTACCGCCCTGGCCGCCCGTGGCGCCACTCGTGATGAACGAACGCAACGGGTTAGCGATGTTCTTTGGCAGCACCATTTCCTCTTCGTGCAGCTGGGTGAGGGGATTGATTCCGCGCGGGATGTCGTAGCCCCCCGCGGCCGACTTGGCCTTGCCCCCCATGCCGGAGACGGCCGCGAACACGGCGGCCATCGCGGCGAGGGCCAGGACCGGACCGACGATGGGAATGGCCGCCTGCGAGGCCGCTGCCCCGGTTCCGGCCTGCACCGCGTTATTGGCGGCAACGGCGCCGGTCTCGGCAGTCTTGGTTGCCACCGCGACCGCGCTCGCGGCCTGTTGGGCGGTCTGCTCCTGCGCGATGAATCCCATCTTGACCGCGAGCATGCGGGCCTGCCCTGCAATCCACTGCTGCAGCGGCTCGGTCACGAGCGTGCGAATGAATACATCCCGCACGCCCGCGAACACCTGCATGACGCTCTGCGACCAGGTCTGCGCACCCGTGAGCATGCCCTGCAGGCTTTGGGAGAAGCTGTTGCCGATGTCGCCAAAAATGCTTTTCTCACCGGCCTGCTGGCCCCTGAGCTGGGCAACGCGCAACTGACTGCGCTGCTCGAGCTCAAGCAGCTGGTTCTTGATGCGGGCCATCTCGAGGGCGTTGGTGTTGGGGTCGGCCTCGAGCAGCTTGAGGCGCTCCTGCAGGGCGGTGCGCTGGATCTCGAGGCGGCGCTGCTCGAACTGCATCTCCTGCTGCAGCAATTGCTCCTTGGTGATCTGCCCGAGGTCAAACGAGGTCTGCGCGGCGACGCGCTCGAGGTCGATCCGCCCGAGCGCCAGGACCTCGGCCGAGCGGGCGCTCTCGGAGGTGAGCGCCTGCGCCTGCCTCGCTTCGTCGCGGCGCACGGCCACCACCAGATCACTCACCTTGCGCTCGATGGCGAGGCGATCGCGGGCCGAGAGGTTGGCGTGCTGCAGCAGGTTCTGCCAATAGGCGAGCTCCTGCGACTGGGTGTAGGCGCGCAGGGCGTCCTTCTCGGAAGCGAGGCGCTTCTCGGCGGCAAGGGCAGCCTCGTAGTAGCCCATCATGCTCTGCTCGGCGACCTTTGCCGACTTCGCCGCATCAACCTTCTCGGGATTCACTAGCCCTGATGCCGAGCGCCCCTGTTGCGGTGGCGCAGTGTCCTCGGTGGCCGTGCCAAAGAGACCCCACAGGCGTTCACGGGTTTGCTGAGCCTTGTCTGTGATCCGGTCCATCGCGCCAGACCAGGCGCCCGCGATGTTGGTGAAAACTCCACTGAGGCGATCGCGCGCCGCAGAGAAGTCCCCCGTCATGGCGAGGCTGATGGCATTGGAGACGCCGATAAGCGGCTCGGCGACGGAATAGACAAACGCGTTGACCGTCTCCCACACCACGACAACGCCGGTCGTAAGACCGTGGAACGCAGCGGCCAGGCCGCCTATGGCGCCCTTGACAACAGTGACCGCCAACGGCCCGATGTTCGAAAACCAGTTCCCGAGGTCGGCCAGCACCGGCATCAGCGCATTGCCAATGGTCTGCTGCAGCGCACGCAGCAGCGCTGAAACCGACTTCCCCGCTGCCTCGTACTCGGCAAAGCTCTGCACGCTTTCGACGCCGACCACGGCCGAGAGCTCGCGCTGCCTCGTGGCGTTCGCCGCGATGAGTTCCGAGTTGATCTTGGCCAGGTCGCCATTGATCTCGAATCCACGACCGAACAGGATCTGAGCCGCGAGCGCGCGATCGGTACCGGCGCGATATTGTCCGACAAGCTCGATGGCTTCGACGGTGAGATCGTTCAGTGGGCGAAGCGCACCGGTCGCATCGCGCGTGCGCAACCCAACCTTATTCAACGACGCTTCGTTCGTCTGCAGGGTTGCGGAAAGCTTCTGCCCTGCCGCAACGAACTGCTGCACTTCGACGCCTTCGTCCGCGAGTGCGGCTTTGAGATCCCCCGCGGCGGTGGCCGAGATGCCGATGGCGGCAGCCAGATCAACACTTTGCTGGGTCCATTGTGCGGAGACTGCTACCGCTTCCTTGAAGACCGCGCCGCCGCCAATCACTGCCCCAATTGCGGCAATCTTCCCTTGCACGCCTTCAAAGACTTTGCCGAGTCCGCCGAACGAGGACTCGATGCGTGCAGTGCCATCACGAGCGTCCTGCACGACCTGCTGCATGGTGCGCCGCCATCCGGCGGCGTTGCCGTCGACTGCGATTTCCGCTCGATTGTCAGCCATGTGTCACTCCGTTAAGACCTTGGCCGAGGCCAATGCCGTCATCCAGAAAGCCGAGGTGCGGGTCGTCTGGAAGTTCGCTGGCCACCGGCACCCCCGCGGCGATGGCTTGCTGCCGTGGATCGCGCGGCGCACCCTCTTTCGGGGCAGCGCCCAGGAAGTGAGCGATCCGTGCGAGCTGCACCGCCGCGGGCGGCAAGTCCCGCCAGCGCCGCGAGAGCGCTGCCAGGCGCGGCAGTGTCAATCGGTCGATGTCGTCCCAGGTCCATCCGAGACAGGTGGCGAGGTGGGCGTAGAGGTCGTCCCAATCCCACTCGCCACCGGCAGAGCTTCCCCCTGGTCGCGCCCTCCAAGCCCGGCAGCATCAACGATGGCCAGGAATGCGGGTTCGAGT
>JAGRFX010000035.1:0-12424 GCA_020445805.1 Rhodocyclaceae bacterium | reverse complement strand
CACGGAGAAGCTGGGCGTGTACCCCATCTGTCGATTGTTGATGGCCCAAACCTTGCCGCCGGCAGACGCGCTGTACTCGTAGTTGAGCGTGACGGCCTTGCCCTGATCGGCCGCGGCAAAGGTATAGACGCCAGCACTCACGGAATACTCACCGGTGGCCGGCGCGGCACTGACGCGCTTGTACTGAGCGCCCGTGGTCGCGTCGAATATTCCGAGGTCGGCCACGAAGCTCCCGCTTGACGGCGGCGACACGGTGATCGTGTAAGGCGAGGAGGCCGGGACCGAAGCGGCGAAGTCGGTCACCGCGTCCTTGATCCCGGCTGTCGAATCCTGGCCGAAAAACAGGCTTCCAAGGACACCCGCGCTGATATCAGCGTACTTTGCCTTGATGTCGATCTTGCCCTTGCCCTGAGCGACAGCGACGGGGTACATACCCGAGCCATACAGCGTCTTGATATCGACGGAGAGGTCGAGCGAAACCTCTTGCATGATGCCGAGCACGACCGGAGTCGGGGTGGCGATTGCGGTTCCGTCGGCCAGATTGGTCGGCGTGGCAATGAGTTTGCCTGATCCAAAGTTGATCACGTTCGATTCTCCTGTTGATCAGCGAGCTCGGCGACCGAGGTCGCCGGTATGAGATAGGACTTGCATCTGGTAACTGGCGGCGAGCTGGCCAACGATCTGCTCCGATGACTCGGATCTACAGTCGGTAGCGGTACACCGCAGCCCGGCGCCAAGCGCGGCAAGCGCGGCATCGTTCGAGAGTGCGGCATGTGCCTGGACATGCAGCATGTCGGCAGTGGTTTCCCAGTCCGGGCCTGCGGCGTTGATCTCGATCGACCAGCTGGCGAGCACGCGATCTGTCCCTCCACCAAAGGCTTCGTGTGTGCTTGACGCGCGGCGAAGGTTGATCGCGGGCAGGTCTTCGAGATCGAACGGGTCCTCGCGCCCGCGCTCGACGATGATGGCGAGCTCGAGTTCAAGGATGACTTTGACCCGGGCGAGGATGCGCTCGATGACGCTTTCGGCCATGACCTAGCCTCTCGCAAGCGGCACGGTGCACTCGAGCCCGTCGAGCGTTGCCTGGCCGGCCTCTCGGGCGCTATAGGTCACGCCCCCGATCTCGAAAACGTCGCCACGCCGCACACCGGAGAAACTCGTGGCGCGGTAGCGCAATGCGTAGTCGGTAGCGATCACGTCGCCACCGAGCACGACGACCCCAGGAAGATCGAGGATCACGAGCATGGGCGCGGACGCCGATCCGCCGCCGGACGGCGTGCGAACGGCGGGAACCCCGAAATCGGCGTAAAAGGCGTCGAGGTCGGCGGTGAAATCCATGACCGCTTATTCGCCGCCCTGTTTAGACGTCTGCACAGCGGCCTTTTCGCGAGCGGCGATCATGACCTTGGCAACGTCGAGCATGTCCTTGGTGGCCGTGTTGCGGCCGCCCTTGTCGGGATCGTCGGCGCGAGCGGCGTAGAGCGCACGACCCGCAGTGACGAGCTTGTGCGCCGTATCCTTGGCGATATCGACGATCGACGGCGCAGCGTGATCGACGCCGCCTCGGTCGTCGCCGAGGTTGATGAGGCAAGATTCGATGATGAGTACTTTCGGCATTTCTTTCTCCTGTCGCGCCCTCCCTGCAACCAGGGAGGGCGAGCCACTTCGCGGGGGTGTATTACGAGGTGAGCGCGTCTTTCATGGCCGCGAAACTTGCAACGCGACGCAGCTGCACGTCGACGTCCTGCAGGGCGATGACGCGGCGCGTACCGGACGTGGCACCGGTGTAGGGGTCGAGCATGATGTCGAGCCCGCCCCACATCCCGATCACCATGTCGGCCCAGTTGCCGAATGCAATCGCAGAACAGACGCCCGCTGACGTGCCCTTGGTGAGGTTGGACGGCACGGCGTTGGTGACGGTGGCGCCATAGCCGAGCACATCGCCCATGCCGCGTTCGGCGGTCGAGGTCCACACGGCCTTGCCGTTGGTGCTGGCGAATTCCTGCGTCTTGCGCAACTTGCCCCGGACCTTGCTGTTGGTGAGATAACCGAGGGCGCCGACGTCGGCATTGGCGTTGGCGACCGCGGTTTCCAGATCGACCATGTGGTCATAAGTGGGCGCCGCGCCGTTGGTTCCGCCGGGCACCGAGCCGATGCCGCTGGTGTTGAGCAGGCCGGTGGGCTCGTTGCTGGCCCCGCTGCCGTTGATGGCGGCAAGCTGGATGGCCTGGCCGATGATGGCGGCGAGGTCCGCACGCACGAAGGCCTCGATGTCGATCGAGGACTGCAGCAGCAGTCGGCGGGAATAGTCGGTGAATGCGCCGACAGTCTTGGGCGTGAGACCCACCTGGCCGATGGTCTGCTGAGACTCGGTAGGCGCTCCGGACTCAGCAAGCCAGTACGCGGTGGATGCACCGGTCTGACTGGGGATGGCGATATTGCCGTTCAGGTCCCGCAGCCAGGTAATGCCCATGCGGTCGAGCACCATGGCGTTACGCAGGAGCTCGATGAAGCTCGAGCCGAGCAGTTCGGTGGCCACCAGGTTACCACCCGCTGCGGCCGTTCCGACGACCAGGTCGCGATAGGCGTCGTACTGGCGCGCCCCGCGCTGCAGGCCGCCAATGAGGTTTGCGGCGGCGCGTGCTGCAGCCTGGTCATTGATGGTGATGCCGCGAGCGAGCACGTCGAGCGGGAGGGTAAGCGCAGCCTCGCGGGACTTGTCGCGGCTGTCACCGCGCTTGTCCTGTGCGGCACGCGAGCACTCGAGTTCGAACGGGGCGAGCTTGTGGGCATTGACAGGATCGGATGCTGCAAGCAGCGCGCGGCAGAAGCTGTATTGCTCAACTTCGGCGCGGGTCATGCCGATCTCGGGCGATTCTGCCGGACGCAGAGTGCCGGCAGCGCGCATGTTGCGCAGGAGCTGGGCGCGGAAAGCATCCACGCTGGTGCCGGTGTCGATGGCGGTGTCCGCAAGCTCCACCTGGCCGAACTCGCGGCCCATGGCGCGAATCTCGCGCATGCGCTCGCGCTCTCCGGCCAGCGGGTCGGCACCGAGCTGGATATCTGCCGCGCGTGCGGGTTCGGGCTGTTGCGGGGCGGCGGGCGTGGTGGGGGCCGCCGGGGTGGCTGCTGCAGTGGTCATGGAGCGATCTCCTAGGGTGGCGCCCTCGGCGGGCAGGTCGACGACGCGATAGCGCGGCGTATTGGGTTGGTGCTCGGCGGATCGCCCGAGGCCGACGGTGGCGTCGGCGGGAATGTCCACCAGGCTGATTTCAAAGGGCGTCCAGCTTGTGACGCGGTACTCGTCCGCCTGGCCCTCTCCGGCGGCGCGGGTGAGCACCCGCTCGCCGATCTGGTATCCGATGGAAACGTTGCGCACGAGCCCATCAGCGATGTCCTGCCGCAGGTCTGCGAGCGCATCGCGCCGCGACAGGGCGAGGTCGACTATGAGCCGCTCCCCATCGAGCCACGCGCGCTCGGAGGCACCGATGCCAGCCAGCGGGGTATTGCCGATGGGGGTGTAGCGATCGTGATTGCCGAGCACCGCAGCGCCGCCATTAAGGCGCGAGAGGTCGACCTCGCCCTCTTTGTGGCCAAGCACCTCGATCCACGGGTCATCCCACCAGGACGTGCGCAGGTAGGGGGCTTCCGACGATACGGACAGCCGCAGGCGCAGGAGGCCATCCTCGCCGCCCGCCGCTTCGTCCTGCCGGATGGTGAGCACCGCCGGGAGACTGCGATGCAGACTTCCCTCGATGCGTTGTCGCTTGGTCATGTGTGCCTCGCGTAACTGGTCATGACGCCAGTTTCGCGAGGCGGGTGGGAAATAAATAGGCAAGGAATTTCCCAGTGTGGTCGAGTCGCATCAAGCGCGGCCCTTGACCTTCTCGACCGTGCGCAAGCCGCCGATGCCGAGCATGCCGGTGAGCAGCACGAGCAATGATTCGATGTCGATCGGCGGTAGAGCGGGCACCGTAAAGCCGCACAGTGTCGCGAGCCACGGCAGCAGCGGGCGCGCCAGAAAATCGTAGCCGAGGCCTGCGACGCAGACCCAGCCGACCGAGGGCCGCCAGCCGCCGCGGAAGAGATCAGGCGAGGCCGCTTCGACTTTGTTGACCTCGAGTTGAGCGAGCGCGACACGCGTATCCGCATCGAGCTGTGCGAACTCGCCGCGCTGCGCGAGTTCCATTGCCTTGAGCTTGGCGTCTGCCGCTGCCTGCGGGTCTGGAATGATTTTTTCGATTGTGCCGACGATCAGCGGCAAGAGTGCGGGCCACATGTCACACCCCGAGCATGGTGCGGATCATCACGCGCTGCCAGGCCATGCCGACGCGCCATTGGCTCAACATGGCGCTTTCGGCAAGCGTCGAGAGTTCGCAGAGCGCCGCTGCCAGCGGCCGACGTGCTGCCTTGCTCCGAAACGGAATGACGATCGCGCTCATGCCACGCTCCTGTTTTGTTCGTAGGCCGCCGCAAGCCGGGTGTCGTACGCGTTCTGCTCGTAGGCCGGGCCGTTGTACCGGCGTGCAAAGGCCGCCCAGTCGCGGTGCCTCAGTTCGTCGTCGATGCCCCAGTTCTTCACCAGCATCACGAAGGCCTTTAGATGGGCCCCTTCGTTCATGTACATGGCATTGACGAAGGCTTGTACCGAGTCAAATCCACACGCGTCATGGTTGAATCCCATGATCTGGAAACGCCCCCAGCTCGCCGACTTGAGTGCCGCGTCGCGATCGAGCGCAACGGCTTGAGCCAGACGCGCCCACTCCCCCGCCATCCGGATCGCTGACGTCGCGCCCTTGGCGTAGTGGGCGCGCGTCCATGACGGGTAGGAAATCGTCGGATGCAGCCGATCGAATCGACCGCCGGTCATGCGGCTGAACTTGTGCCCTTCGAAAAGCACTACAGGCCGACCGTCATCCAGGAACCCGCCGCGCGGGGCTTCCACCGCACATACAGCCTTGATGGTGGCGACGTCGCAGCCGAGCAGATTCGCCGCATCAGCGAAATCGGCTTCAGTGATGTCTTTCATTCTTTCACTCCTTGCGATTGCAGATAGGCCTCGAGCTGCGCGACAGTGCTGAACCGCCGGCATCGAACAAGGCGAAACTCCCATACCCGGTAGCGGCCGAAGAAGAGCACCAGCATGTTTTGCCATGTCCATAGCGCGCTCTTGGGCGGCACGAACTCAGCGACGAAAAGCCGACGAAACGGCCCGTGATACGCGACCCCGGAATGAACGACCACGCCCGCGAAATGCAGACTTCGACGCGCCCACCAGTAGCCGCGAAAGCGCGTCTTGAGCCACAGCCGCAGGGCGGCAAGCTGGCAGTTGGAAGGGAAGCGCACGTTCAGTCGCTCGCGCTGCGGCGATTCCGCAGCACCGGCTTATCGACGTGACGGCGATCAGGCAGCCGCAGCGCACGGATCTCCGCTGCCACCCTCGCCGCCTCGAGCTTGTAGCTGCGGTGCCGATACAGCCAGTTAAGGCCGAACGTCGCGACTGCCGTGACGATGCCGACGAGCACGCCCCACTCTGTAAGCGTGAGACCTGCAAGAATCGACACGCCTGCTGCGGCGTAGCTTGCTGTGCTGAGTTTTTTTTCCATGGGAGGTTTGACGCTCGTTTGCTGGGTTGAATCAAATTTCGCCGTTCCTGAGCACGCAGTCCGTCACCCCTACTCGGCACTTCGTTGGCGCGGCGGCATCCGACCCCATGCCGAACATCTGCACGCTGAAGCGAACTTTTGCCGTCCCTGCAGGCGCATCCATTGGAGGAGTGACAACAAGGCCACCGTCACGCGACCATGGCGCGTAGTACGGGTACCCGCTGGAGGAGGAAAGGATCTGCGGCGCCATTCCCCATGTATTCCCGATGATCGATCCACCTGAATTCAGAAAAGAGAGGCGCAGACACGCGCCACCGAGGTAGCCGTCCATCGGCACAACCCGCATCACGCCCTGCAATGCGGTGGTGTCGGCAATGTTGGCGACATCCACCTCCTGGTACATGCGCCAATAGTCAGAGGCTCCAGCGGTGTCCGTGGTGAAATCCGCGATCACCGTCTGCCCGTTGCGACCCGGTAGCGTGTTGCGGTCGTTGTCCGGGACCACCAACCATGTAATCCCGGAAGTTGAAACCGTCGTCCAGGGCGCGGCGCCGCTCGGCTCCGCAGCGTTGGCCCATGCAACCGAGCCGGCCGTCAGAGCTACGTAGTGAAACCCGTCGCGGATTGTCGGGCGCACTCGCAAGCCGACCGGGATAGCGTTTGCCGCGCTGCCAGAAGTGAGAGGCCGCGGCCAACGGATTGCGATATCGCGCGCAACGTAGCTGGCGAAATTGACCGATGCGGCGCCGTGGCGATCGCTTATCCAAGAATCGGGCGCGGCGCTGTTTGCCGCTCCCGATGTCACGGTCCCGGAGCTTCCGCCACAACGGCCGTTCGCCAGGTAGTTCGCTCCGTTGATAGTTTGGTGCGGATCGCCTGCAAGCCACGCCCCGGCTGCCCTAACCATCTCCTTGCCCATCAGATATGCGGCCATCTGGTTGGGATGCGTCGTGTCGTAGGTCAGGTCATCCAGAATTGAGGTGAAGCTGCCCCCATCAGAGGCGTGCGGGCTCGACGTGATCGCAGCGAAGTCCATGACGTGAATCTGCAGCGGCGCTGCCCGCTGCAGCGACCTGATAAACGCATTGATCGTGTTGATCCTCGCGGCGGACGAGCCGAAAATCTCAGTGCTGACTTCGGTCGCGATCAGTAGTTTCACTCCGGCGGCTGTCACCGCTCGTACCGCCGCCGTGAGGTTGCCTATCGACTCGGAGGCCGATAGCGCTGCGTCGTTGACGCCGCCGTTGTGCATGACGATCAGATCGCAACCAGCAGCGATGGCGGACCGTACCTGGTCGACAAGTACAGCAGTGGTTGATCCGGCTACGGCATAGGCGTTGACAGGGCCGAGGTAGCCGGACAAATAGAGGCCGAACGAGACGAAGCCATATGACGAATAGCCCTTGTCTCCCGCCAACCCACCATATCCTGAATTGGCATAATTGAACGACTGGGCAGGGATCGAGTGTCCTACTACGCCAATCCTACGCGCTGGCTGCATAAGGGCGATCTGAGCCCCACCTACAACGCCGCTCGAATCAGCCTCCACTGACACACGACCACCCACGGCAGTCGGCGTGCTCATCCATATCGCTCGCCCCTCTCCAACGAGCGCAGTTTCTTGCGCATCGGTCAGTCCAGGGATGGATTCACCCTGAGCATACGGCTTGCCGCCCCACTCAACGCCCTGCGTCAACTTGATGGTCATTGGTCTTTCTCCGGATCAGCGGTGGTGGATGTCGTGGCCGGTGCGCTTGCAGCCGGAATGTCGCCATAGATGGCCCGCTCGGCCGCCACTTCGGCGGCAATCTCGTCGGGGTCTTCCCCTGCCTCGAGGATGAGTCGCCGACGGCTCGTGAGGGACAGGCGCAGGCGCGTATCTGCGGCAGTGGCGGCCTTGACGGGATCAATTGGAGCCCAGCGGCGCGGCTGCCACGTGGCAGCGGCGCGATACTCTTCGATGCGAGCGGCCGAGAGCTTTCGATTGCCGAGCACGAGCCACGGCAGCGCCGCCGCGAACACTTCGCGGTGCAGCCAGTCGCGCAGGCGGACCTGGGTTTTTTTGTGGTGCTCGCGCTCGCCAAGAATGCCGACCTGAGCCGACGAGTAATTGACGGCCTCGAGGTCGTTGCCGATGCTCACATAGCTCATGCCGCGCGCCGCCGCCCATCCGCGCACCTGGCCTTTGATGTAGCCCTCGGCACTGATCTCGGGCCACTTGCTTTCAAACGCCTGGAACTGGTAGCCGAGCGGCAGGGTGTCAAACTGCCCCGGGACGGTGGTAGCGTATTTCTCGGCGGCGGCGGTGATCTGCTGGATCTCCTCCGCGCTGAGCACCTTGCCGGCGGCCTTGGCCGCATCGAGCACGCTGGATACGACGGTATCGGCGAAGCCCGGCGGGGCCTCGCCGTTCGGCGAGTAGAAGAAGCCTTGCCGCTTGGCGGCGTTGCTCGAGGCGACGGCCGCAGCCTCCTCGAAGTCGTGCAGCATCCACAGCCGGCGAGCACCGACGGTCATCCACGGGATTCCACGCAGCTGACCGACCTCCTCCACCAGGTAGCGGTGGCGGATCTCGGCGGCCGGGATGCGGACGTGCCGGCCGATGCTGACGTACTCTGAGGGCTGGTCGCCGGCCTTGGACATCTGCAACCAATAGGCGACAGGCCGCCCCGCGTCGTCGATCTCTTTCCCCATGCGGATGCGACGGCCGCCGTATTCTCGATTGAGGGTGACGTCGATCAATGTGGGATCGAGCAGCTGGATCTGGAATCGACGCGGGCCGCGGCCAGGCAACAGGCGGTAGAGCAGCTCTCCCTTGCGCGCGATAGTGGACAGCGCCAGTGTCTCGACTTCCGCCCAGCTCAGCCCGAACACGTCGGCGTCGGCCTCGCACCACTTTGCCCACTCAGCCTCGAGCAGGCGATTGGTGTCGGTGTCCGGCTTGCCTTGCGCGTTATTGAGCCGCATCTGCAATACGATGCCGTTGGGGCCGAGCACGTTGTCATCGAGCTCGATGAGGTAGCGCTGCGCCCATTCGTTGTTGCGAGCCAGCCCGCAGGAGCGCGCCCACAAGGTGGGCAGTTGGCGCTGCAGGTCATCATTGATGGCTGATCCCTTGGTCGGCCACGACTCGGTCCACGCGGGCGTCTCGGCGGTTTCAAAACTCCGCTGCGAGGCTCGCACTGCCTCCAGATACTGCGCTTGAGCACGCGAGGTTGCCTCGCCAATGGCGCCACTGATCCAGGCACTGCGGTCGGCGGCGGTTTCACGCCCGAGGAGCTTGGAGATCAGGCCCATATCAAAACCTCGTCATGACACGGCCGGGCGATCCACCGTCGAGCAGTGCGAGGGCGGCGCGATCTTTCGCGCACTCGCGCTCGTAGTGCTCCACGAGAGCTGCGATCTCGTCCATGCTGCGGAATTTCATGGTACGGCCGGCGATGCTGTATTCCGCGACATGGCCGCGTCCGCTTGCCAGGTAGGCGGACAGAGCGGCCTTAGCGTCGGCCAATGCCTTTTGGTTTGCAGTGCGCCCGTCGTAATTCGCGATCGCCCCCAGGTCGGGGAGGATCTCGACGAGCATCTGACCGATGGTGATCCGCTCGGCGGCACGCTCCACCCAGCTCACCAGGGTCGCCGATCCGGCTACCCATGCCGAGGAGGTGGACGCGTCGATCGAGACCGCATAGCCGTCGCCGGATGCAACGGACGGGATCTCGACCGCGGTCGCGCCCGCAAACAGCAATCGGTACTTGAGCACCCAGCCGTCTGCCGGCGGGTAGCTCAGCGTCTCATTCCAGACGACGGAATCGCCAGCGCGAAATTGGGTGGGTGCACTCATGGCACCAGTTTCGCGGGCCGTCATGGAAATAAATAGGCAAGGAATTTCCCGCGCGTCAGCGACGCGTGAGGCGTTTAAGCTGGTTGACCCTGCGCACCGATACGCCGAGCTTGCGGGCTAGCTCAGCGGTGTCGTGCACCCCCTGCATCGCCTCGAGCTCCTCGAGCTTGCTTCGCCGCCGTGCGGCGATGTAGACCTTTTGCGTTCCGTAGGCGGCACGCACCAAGGCCTCGAATTTTCGCCAGGCGTCATCGGATATTTCGGGCAGCTCCCGTCGCGCCGAAGCGATGATCTCTGCTAGATCGTCACCTGCGGACACCGCGACGATCCTTGAGCAGCGAGGTGAATCGAGCGGCGGCGATCGCCGCCGTTACGTCCATGTCCGGCTCGGCGGCCACCTCGTCCGCCGTCGGCTCGACGGTCTCCGGCGCATCCGCCTGTGCAGACGTCTGCACCTCATCGACCGGCACAAGGACCCCTTGCCGCATCTGCATTTCGATCAGGTCCCATTGCCCATTTCGGCGCAGATGGAGGCGCCGATGTCGGCACAAATAGACGAAGTAGACCGTGCAGTCGAGCACCTCGTTGCGGCGATCGGTTCGCGGCTTCCAGTGTCGTTTGCGTGGGTTGGTGCGGCTCGGGATCTTGATTTCGCCGAGGAGCTGCTCGTAGAAATCATCGCGAACGCCCTTGTACCAGTGCATGCGGCCGGGGCCATCACCCGTGAGACGGACGCGACCGCCTTCGGCAGCCCAACCAAGGATCAGATCCTTTGCTTTGGCAGTGCCTACGATATTGACCTTGACCCCGTATCGCGCCGCTTTGGTGGCGCGGGCATTGGGGTCGATGGGCTTGGGCGGCGTCCAGATCTCAATGCGGCCCTCATCGTCTGGCGCCCCCTTGAGGGCAAGCACTTCGCGCCCGCCAGGGCGGTTGTGCTTGCGGACGAATCCATACGACGCTTCCGACGTTTGGCCGTCCGAGCAGTCGATACCGACGCACAGGATGGGCAGCGAGGCGCCGCTCGCATGCGTTACCGTTCGCTCCATGAGCTGCTCGAGCTCAATCCAGGCCCCTTGATGCGGGACGATGGTGGAGCCGTAGAGCTCACCCCAGTAGGCAAGCCACATCTCCTCGCCGCGGCCAACGGCCCACACCGTGACGGCGAGGCGGTCATGCTGCACATCGACCGTGCAATAGGCCTCGAGGCCGCCCACCGGCACGGACCATTCCGCATAGTCCTCTGCCCGCTCCCGCAGCTCGTCCTCTTCGGGGAGCTCCCCTTTGTACTCCCATGGCAGGCCGCGGGTTGAGTTCCAAAAAGCGACCATCTTTTCGGGTTCGCCGCGATCGAATTCATGCAGGGCGACAAGGTATTTTTTCGCCAGCTCGGGAACGTATGAGCCCTCGAAACAGCTCTGCAGCTCGTTGCAGTAGAAGCCAGGATCGGACGATTCCGCCGTCGGCTCCCAGCCATATAAAGGCGCTTCGCTGGCCGCATGGCGAATGTTCGCAACCCGCTCGCGATCGGTCCAGACGCCACCGCAGTGGGGGCAAACGTAAAACGCATCCTCCCACCGGGCGCGGCCGTAGGTGTCGCGCACCGGATAGCGCTCATCGATGTCGGTGGCCTTCAGCTCTTCCGGCGACAGGTTCAGCCCCGGAATGACAACGTGAGCCCATTCCACCTCATGGCGCTCGCCGCAGTGATGGCATGGCGCCATGAACCGGCGCTGATCGGTGGTGCTCATCTCCTTTTCGATCTCGCTGGCGCCTTTGGCGGTCGGCGTTCCCCCGATGAGCTCGATCGAATCACGCACCGCTTTGCCCCGCTCCCGCAGCAGCGTGATGGAGTTGCCCTGCCCGCGCACGTCCTTGTTGGCGTCGTCCGGCTCCTCGACGATGCGCACGCGGGACGTCGTGGACTTCACATCGCTCGGGGAATTCGAGGCAACGAACTTGATCAGGCCGCCGGTGTAGTGCTTGCGGGTTGTGCTGTTTCCATCGGTACGGCTCTTGAGGCGGATGCATTTCGCGAGCGCCTCGGTGGCCCGCACCATCGGTGCGAACTTCTCGGCATCGAAGTCCTTTGCCGACTTCTCACGCGGGAACATCACGACCTGGACGCATGGCCGCCAGTGGATGTGATAGGCCAACACGGTGCAGACCACGCCTGCGGTATAGCCGATCTGTGCAGACTTCTGCACGACCGCCCTACGCACTCCCCGCGCGGACAATGCCGCCAGGATGCCGCGCAAAATCGGCGTGTTATCGAGGCGGAACGGCCCCTCATAGTCCGGGTTTTCCTCGCGGCTGAGCATGCGATACCGCTCGGCCCATTCGATCATCGTGAGTGGCTCGCGCGGCGCGAGCTCGGAAAAGACCCGCTGCAGCAGCTGCTCGAGCGACCGCTTGGCCCACGATTCGACAGGGACCTCGTCGAGTAGCATCAGATGCTCTCCTCTTCGTCGTCATCCACGTCAGCCCACCGCGACATCCGGGCGAGGAATACGGTGAAGGCCTCCTCGAGCAGTTGCTCGAGCTCGTCAATCCCCTTTCCGGCGCCCTCGCGTGCAATCCGATTTCGATCGGCAAGGAAAGCCTCCCGCGCCGAGATCATCGCCGCGCGCAGCTTGGGCTCGATCGCATCCGTAGGGATCAGCTGCCCACGGCGCTCTGCGAGATCCATCTCGATCGCATCTGCCTTAACCCGGTTGAGGCGATCGGCAGGGGACTCCTCTCGCACCTTGCGGAGCTCCCTGGCCACCATCCACCGAATGCAGGCAGGGGCATCGTACTCGCTCGGCACCCCAGGCCCGCCGCGCTTCGCCACGGGCAGACCGTCGCGCTGCCAGTTGTCGATGGTCTCGCGCGAAACCCCGAACATGTCCGCTATCCCCTGCTGCCCGGAAATGACCATAGTCAGTAAACCCCCTGCGGCTCAGAAAACTGGCGAAAAACTGCGCTCGTTTCGCGC
>JAGRFX010000367.1 GCA_020445805.1 Rhodocyclaceae bacterium | reverse complement strand
CGCCGTGGCCTTCATGGTGGATAAGGTCACCAAGGAGCCGCCCGAGCACATCCAGCACATGGTCGAGGCTGTGCGTGTCCCGCGTGGCTCCAAGGCTGTGGATGGCGCCCACTAAGCGTTGCTGAAGTTGTAGGGGTCGTCCCGGCGGAGGGCAAGCCACCCGCCGGGACGACCAGAAACCCCGCCCGAGCAACAGGCGGGGTTTTTTGTTTGGAGGTCGAATGATTCAGTACGTATCGCTGGCCATGAACTGGGTGATCTTCCTGGCCCTGTTCCCCATCACCTTCTTCTGGCTGAGGCGTGCCTGGCGCATCATCGTGCGTCGGGATTTTTCCGAAGTCGCGCTCAAACGGGGCGAGTCGCCGAAGAATCCGGAGCGTTTCGCGCCGATTGCGGCGCTCCTCAATCTGATCCCCGGAATTGTCCTCATCTGCGTGATCCTGGGGGTGGTGGCGGGGCTTCTGCCCTACCAACACTGGACAGCCGCAGCCGGTGTGACGATCTGGTGCAAGTTCTTCTTCGATTTCATCCTGAGCCGGCATGCCCACCCGGTCCAGTGGGGCCGCAAGAAGAAGCCGGCCGAGGGCGAGACCGGCTCGGAGTGACGGAACACGGGAGTGTGCCGGGCTACCGCCCGGCGGCTCCTCAATCGGTGTTGATACTGCCGGAAGTCTCGCGACTGATCTGCGCGTCGAATCGATTCATGGCCTTGGCGTAGAGCCCGACGATCAGCAGATAGGACAGCAGGTTGCCCTGGGCACAGAGGTAAAAGCCCAACGGAAAACCCAGGAACTCGTAGCGGTTCAAGGAATCGGCGAAATAGGCCGAGCAGAACGTGATGGTGAACCAGGCCGCCAGCAGGCTGGCGGTCAGGAGGCAGGTTCTGAGCCAATACCGTCGGCGCAGCATGGGGGAGGATTGCGGGGCCTCCCCCTGTGCCATGGCCGGCTTCATCCCTTGTGGCTGGCCTTCTGCATCCGGCTCTGGAGCTCGGACGGTGCGGCGTCGTAGTGGCTGAAGTCGATCTCGCACACCGCGTCGCCGCCGCTGATGGCACGCATGCGCGATTCGAATCCGTCCATCTCCGCCATGGGTACGAGACCCACGATCCGCGTTCTGCCTGCCCCCGCTGAATCGGTCCCGGTCAGTCGGCCGCGACGGGCGGAGAGGTCCGCGCTGACGTCGCCGAAGTGGTTCTCGCCGGTCTCGATCTGGACGCTGAGCAAGGGCTCGAGCAGCAGCGGGCGTGCGGCGGCTGCGGCTTCCAGCAGGGCGTGTCGCGCCGCGGTCACGAAGGAGATCTCGTTCGAGTCGACCGCGTGGAACTTGCCGTCGAAAACCGACACTTTCAGGTCGTGCAGCGGAAAACCGGCCAGGACGCCTTCTTCGGCGGCCATCCGGACGCCCTTCTCGACGGCCGGGATGTACTGGCCGGGAATCACGCCACCCTTGACCTCATCCACGAAGTGCAGGCCCGCGCCGCGCTCCAGTGGCTCGATCCGGATCGCGACTTCGCCGAACTGGCCGGCGCCGCCGCTCTGTTTCTTGTGGCGGTAACGTGCTTCGGCCTTGCCGGCGATCGTTTCACGGAAGGGGATCGAGGGGGGCTCGGTATCCACCTGCACATTCCAGCGCGACTCGAGCTGCTCGAGGATCACTTTGAGGTGGGTCTCGCCGAGGCCATGCAGCACGGTGCCCTTGCCACGCGGGTCCTGCTCCGCCGTGAGGCAGGGATCCTCGTCCAGCAGGCGGTGGAGCGCCTCCGAGAGCTTCTGTTCGTCGCCGTGCTTCCTGGGGACCAGGGCCTGGCCGAATACGGGCCGAGGATAGGTGGGCGCTTCGAGGTGGAGGTAATCCTCCTCGTGGGAGTCATGCAGGACCGCATCCCGATGAATCTCGTCCACCCGGGCGACGGCGCAGATGTCGCCGGGCACGCCTTCCGGGATTTCCACCTGGTTCTTGCCCTGCAGGCGCAGCAGGTGAGCGACCTTGAAGGGCTTGCGACCGTCGCCGATGAAGAGCTGGCTGTCCTTGGTGATCGTGCCCTGGTGGATGCGGAAAATGCCGAGCTTGCCGATGAAGGGGTCGATTAGCACCTTGAAGACATGGGCCACGACATGTTGCTGAGGATCGGGGATGGCGTGAAGTTCCTCGACCGATCCGCCGTCATCCTTGATCAGTGGTTCGGGGTTGCCTTCGGTCGGATTGGGCAGTAGTCGCGCGAACGTGTCTAGCAGATCCTCCAGGCCGGCGCCGGTGCGGGCCGAAACGAAGCAGATCGGAATCAGGTGGCCTTCGCGCAGCGCCTTCTCGAAAGGTTCGTGCAACTGTTCCGGTTGCAGATCCTCGCCCTGCTCCAGGTACAGCGTCATCAGGTCCTCGTCCACTTCGACCACCTGATCGATCAGGGCGGAATGGGCGGCGGCCACGCTGGAAAAATCGCTGTCTCCGCTCGGGTTGAAGAAACAGTCCACCACCGTGGCGCCCTGCTTGGCCGGCAAGTTGATCGGTAGGCATTCCTTGCCGAAAGTTTCCTGAATCTGATCGAGCAGGCCCGGCAAGTCGACGTTTTCGGCATCGATCTTGTTGACGACGATCATTCGGCACAGCCGCCGCACGGCGGCGCGTTCCATCATCCGCTGAGTGACTGCCTCAATGCCGGTTTGAGCGTTGATGACCACCGCCACCGTTTCCACCGCCGGCAACACGGCGATG
>JAGRFX010000366.1 GCA_020445805.1 Rhodocyclaceae bacterium | reverse complement strand
CGATCACGTTGGCCATGGTGTAGGTCTTGCCGGAGCCGGTCACCCCCAGCAGGGTCTGGTACATCAGCCCGTCCTCGATCCCCTCGACCAGCTGCCGGATCGCCTCCGGCTGGTCGCCCGCCGGCGGGAAGGGCTGGTGCAGCCGGAACGGGCTGCCCTCGTAGGTGACAATCGTGGCCGGATCCATCAGCGGGCGTCCTCGAAATCACACAGGTCCTGCCAAGCGCGGCGCTCCTCGGTCGCTGTGGCGTAGCGGACGGCCTCGTCGGCCGGCATCTCGGCGTAGGTTTCGATCAGGCGCTGGGCGTGGGCCGGGTCGGGCAGTACCGGCCCGAGGTACACCACGTGGCCAGCCCTTCGGATCAGCAAGGTCGGGAAGGTCTCGATGTCCAGATCGCCGACCACGTCGGCGTCGTCTTCCACGTCGTACCAGGTGAAGGGGGTGTCCGCGTAGCGCGCGCCGAGCCCCTCGAAGGCGGCCACGTAGTCGCGGCAGGTGCCGCACCAGTCGGCGCACAGGCAGGTCACGGACAGGTCGGATGGTAGCGTCAAGCGCCGGCTCTCCCGGTTGGCGGGCCGCGCCGTTGGCCGGGCCCCGATCATGCACTCAAGCGCATGATTATATTCCGCAAGACGGGCCCCTGCCCCCTGCACGCAGCGCACCATCGGGTGATAAACTACCGGGCCTTTCCGGCACCTGAAAACCGCCCTTCCTGGAGACTCCATGTCTGCTTCGATCTTCGCCGCCGTCGAGATGGCGCCCCGTGACCCGATCCTTGGCCTGAACGAGGCATTCGCTGCCGATACCCGCGCCAACAAGGCGAATCTGGGTGTCGGCGTCTACTACGACGACAACGGCAAGATCCCGCTGCTGAAAGCCGTCGCCCTGGCCGAGCAGGCCCGCCTCGAGACCAAGCCGCCGCGCGGCTACCAGCCCATCGACGGCAACCCGGCCTACAACAAGGGCGTCCAGAACCTGCTGTTCGGTGCCGACTCCGCGCTGCTCGCCGAAGGCCGCGTGGCCACCTTCCAGGCCCTGGGCGGCACCGGTGCCCTGAAGATCGGCGCCGACTACCTGAAGCTGCTGCTGCCCAGCGCCAAGGTCTACATCTCCGACCCCAGCTGGGAAAACCACAAGGCGCTGTTCGAGGCCGCCGGCTTCCAGGTCGAGGCCTACCCGTACTACGACGCCGCCACCCGGGGCGTGAACTTCGCGGCCATGAAGGACAAGCTGCAGTCCCTGCCGGCCGGCTCGATCGTGCTGCTCCATGCCTGCTGCCACAACCCCACCGGTGCCGACCTGTCCGACGCCCAGTGGCAGGAAGTCGTCGAGATCTGCCGCGCCCGCGCGCTGGTGCCCTTCCTCGACATGGCCTACCAGGGCTTCGCCGAGGGCATCGACGCCGACGCGGTGGCCGTGCGCGCACTGACCGCCAGCGGCCTGCAGTTCGTGATCTCCAGCTCCTTCTCCAAGTCCTTCTCGCTGTACGGCGAGCGCGTCGGCGCCCTGTCGATCATCACCGCCAGCGCCGACGAGGCCAAGCGCGTGACCTCCCAGGTCAAGCGCGTGATCCGCACCAACTACTCCAACCCGCCGATCCATGGCGGTGCCATCGTCGCGGCCGTGCTGAATTCGGCCGAGCTGCGCCAGATGTGGGAAGACGAGCTGGCCGGCATGCGCGACCGCATCCGCGCCATGCGCACGGGCCTGGTGGACAAGCTCGCCGCCCGCGGCGTGAGCCAGGACTTCTCCTTCGTGATCAAGCAGCGCGGCATGTTCTCCTACACCGGCCTCACCGCTGCCCAGGTCGAGCGCATGGCCAGCGAGTTCGGCATCTACGCCGTTTCCACCGGCCGGATCTGCCTGGCGGCCCTGAACTCGGGCAACATCGACCCGGTGGCCGACGCGATCGCCACGGTGGTCAAGGGCTGAACCTCCCCGCCCGGCACACGACGGGGCCTCGGGCCCCGTTTTCTTTTTGCGCCGCCGCCGGCACCGCTCAACCCTCCGGTCTGAAGCGGGCGGCCCGAGCGGCTATAATCGACGGTTTTTCCGCCAACCCGGAGCTGCCCCATGGACGCCGAACGCATCAATACCATCGCCGAGACCATCGACGACCTCAAGCGTCGTGGACAGCAGCTACGGAGGTATCTTTGACTACGCTGAAAAAGCGACCCAACTCGAAGAAGTAAACCGCGCCCTGGAAGACCCGGCGGTCTGGAACAACGCCGAGCGCGCCCAGGAACTGGGCAAGGAAAAGCACGCCCTGGAAAAGGTCGTGGTCACGCTCGACGAGATCGAGAAACAGTCCACCGACCTCAAGGAGCTGTTCGAGCTGGCCGAGGCGGAGGACGACGAGGACACGATGCAGGCGGTCGAGGCGGACATGGCCCAGCTCGAGGCCAAGGTCGGCGATCTCGAGTTCCGCCGCATGTTCTCCAACCCGCTCGACCCGAGCCCCTGCTTCATCGAGATCCAGTCCGGCGCCGGCGGCACCGAGGCCCAGGACTGGGCCGGCATGCTCGAGCGCATGTACCTGCGCTACTGCGAGCGCAAGGACTTCAGCACCGAGCTGCTCGAGGAGTCCGAGGGCGAAGTGGCCGGCATCAAGAGCGCCACCATCAAGGTGGACGGCGAATACGCCTACGGCTTCCTGCGCACCGAGACCGGCATCCACCGCCTGGTCCGCAAGTCGCCCTTCGACTCCAACGCCCGCCGCCACACCAGCTTCTGCTCGGTGTTC
>JAGRFX010000365.1 GCA_020445805.1 Rhodocyclaceae bacterium | reverse complement strand
CAAGGGGGTCGAGGTCGGGGCCGGTTTCGGCGTGGTGACCCAGCGGGGTTCCGAGCACGGCGACGAGCTGACCCCGGAGGGCTTCCTCAGCAATCACGCGGGCGGCGTCGTGGGCGGCATCTCCACCGGCCAGGACATCCTGGTCAGCATGGCGATCAAGCCCACCTCCAGCATCCGCCTGCCCAAGCAGTCCATCGACAAGGCCGGGCAGCCGGTCGAGGTCAGCACCGAGGGGCGCCACGATCCCTGCGTGGGCATCCGCGCGACGCCGATCGCCGAGGCCATGCTGGCCCTGGTGCTGGTCGATCACGCGCTGCGCCATCGGGCCCAGAACGCGGACGTGGTGTGCGATACGCCGAGGATCGCCGGGCTGGCGCCGGGAGGCCGGCAGGACGTGCCCTCGCCGAGGGATTGAGTGGTCCGCCCCATTGACCTGGGTCAATCCGATCCGGGGGGCACGGGCGTAGGGTCGAGTCATGGGCGGGCCGCGCCGCGGTTCGCGGACTTCGGCAAACCCAGGAGATGCGCCTATGGTTCTGGAACCCCACGACCTGCACCACGAATTCCCGGTATTCGAGAACGAGATCCGCGATCTGAAGATGATCAGCGGTCATTTCTCGCGGCTCTTCGAGACCTATCACGAGGTCAATCGGCACGTGCAGCGCATCGAGCTGAGTGCCGAACTCGCCACCGATCCGGAACTCGAAGATCTCAAGAAGCAACGGCTCAAGCTCAAGGACGAGCTTTATGCCATGCTGAAGGAAAAGCAAGCGGCCTGAGAGCCGGCTCAGCGCGATCCGCGGGCGCCCGTTGGGGCGCCCGCGTATCTTTTTCCGGTCGGGCGAGGCGCAGCGCATGCCCGGGGCAGGCGTCGTGATCCCCTTCTGGCGGCTGTCCGGCTACTACTTCTTCTACTTCGCCTTCATCGGTGCCTTCGCACCGTATTTCACCCTCTACCTGCAGTCCCTGCATTTCTCCGCCGCCGACATCGCGGTGCTGATGTCGCTGATGCAGGTGATGCGGATCCTGGCGCCCAACCTGTGGGGCCTGCTCGCCGATCGGGCAGGGCGGCGCGTGGGCATCGTCCGCCTGTCCGGGGCGGCGAGCCTGGTCGGCTTCTGCGGTTTCTTCGCCACCGAATCCTTCGCCGGGGTCTTCGTGGCGATGGCCCTGATGTCCTTCTTCTGGAGCGCGGCGCTGCCCCTCGTGGAGGGCCTGACCTTCGACCACCTGGGTTCGTCGATGGGGCGCTACGGCAAGATCCGCTCGTGGGGCTCGGTGGGCTTCATCGTTGCGGTGCTGGCCATCGGCTACGCGCTCGAGGTCCTGCCCGAGCGCCACCTGCTGTGGATGACCGCGCTGATCCTGGCGGGCATCATTGCCTGCGCGCTGAGCATTCCCGAGCCGGTCCGGGCGGCCCGCCCGCCCTCCGACGTGTCGCTCGCCGAGATCCTGCGCCGCCGCGAGGTACAGGCGCTGCTGCTGGCCTGCTTCCTGATGTCGGCAGCCCACGGGGCCCTCTACGTGTTCTATTCGATCCACCTCGTTGACGCTGGCTACGGCACCGATGTGGTGGGCTGGATGTGGACCCTGGGGGTGGTCGCCGAGATCGGGGTCTTCATGGCCATGCCGCAGATGCTGCGGGCCTTCTCCCTGCGGGCCATCCTGGGATTTGCGTTCGTCTGCGCGGTGCTGCGCTTCGCGATGATCGGCTGGGGCGTGGACTCGCTGGCGACGCTGCTGCTGGCCCAGCTCATGCACGGGGCGACCTTCGGCGCCTATCATGCGGCTGCGATCGCGGCCATCCACCACTGGTTTCCGGGGCGCGCCCAGTCGCGTGGCCAGGCGCTCTATGGCAGCCTGTCGTTCGGGGCCGGCGGCATGCTCGGGGGCCTGGTCAGCGGCTACCTGTGGGAACCGATCGGCGCCGCATGGACCTACACTGTGGGATCGGGCTTCGCGCTGGCGGGCCTGCTGGTGATTGTGGTCGGCATGGGCCGCACGGCTTCGCTGGCCGAACTGGACGGAACACGACAATGAAGATGCGACGAATCCTCAACCGGCTGGCGGCCGCTGCCGCCGCCCTGGCGCTGTGCGCCTGCCAGAGCGTGCAGACCACGAAGTCCGGCGCCGTGGGCGTGGACCGCAGCCAGTCGATGCTGGTCTCCTCGGCCGAGATCGAGCAGGCCTCGGCCCAGCAGTACCAGCAGGTGCTGGCGGAAGCCAAGGAGAAGAAGGCCCTCAACCGCGACGCGGCCCAGCTCAAGCGGGTGCGCGCCGTGGCCGACCGGCTGATCCCCCAGACCGCCGTGTTCCGCCCCGACGCGGCCAAGTGGCAGTGGGAGGTCAATGTGCTCGAGTCCGACCAGCTGAACGCCTGGTGCATGGCGGGCGGCAAGATCGCCTTCTACTCGGGCCTGATCGAGAAGCTCGAGCTGACGGATGCCGAGATTGCCGCGATCATGGGCCACGAGATCGCCCACGCCCTGCGCGAGCACGCCCGCGAGCGGGTCTCGCGCTCGATGGCGACCGGCATGGTGGTCGGCGCCGCCAGCGCGATCCTGGGCGTGGGGCAGGTGGGCAGCGACCTGATGGGGCAGGTGGCCAAGGTCACCTTCGAGCTGCCCAACTCACGTCTCCACGAGACCGAGGCGGACCGGATCGGCGTCGAGCTGGCGGCCCGCGGCGGCTACGATCCCTACGCCGCCGTCGGCCTGTGGAAGAAGATGGCCGCGGTCTCCCAGGGGAGCCC
>JAGRFX010000364.1 GCA_020445805.1 Rhodocyclaceae bacterium | reverse complement strand
TGCCGAGCCCCGGATGGAAGGGCGCAACGTGGTAGTCCTCGAGGTAGACCTCGATAAAGGTCTTCCAGTTGTAGTTGCACTTGTGGACCTCGACGCGATCCAGCTTGTAGCCCTCGAAATCGAAGGCGTGCGCCAGTTCCATGGCAGCCAGGTCGCCACGGGCCGACCGCGGGCCGTGGAACTGCAGGCCGTTCCAGTCCTCGAGGGGCTGACGGCGGAGATTCAGGCAGGGATTGTCCGCAAAGTGCGGCGCGCCGAGCAGCCGACCACCGGCATCATAGGTCCATCGGTGGATCGGACAGACGATGTTTCCGGTGGCATTGCCGGCCCCCTGCAGCATGATGGCCTGGCGGTGCCGGCAGACGTTCGACATCTCGAAACAGGCGTCTGCACCCCGCATCAGCAGGCTGGCATGATCGCGCCATTCCAGGGAACGGTAGTCGTTCACTTCTGGTACCATCAGCCGGTGCCCGACGTAGCCGGGGCCGGCATCGAAGATGAGGCGCTTCTCCAGTTCGAAGATGCGGTCGTCGAAGTACCACGACACGGGCAACTGGGACGTCGCCGGAGCGACCTTGATCTGGGAAGCGATGTCTGACATCCCCGAACCTCCTGAAGAAGAATAGAAATCCGGAAAAACGACCGGCCAGTATAGCCCAACGGCGCGCCACATCGAAGTTCGACCGGCGCGACGACATGACAGCAGCCCCAACCCGAATGGCAAAAGCCCCCCGCCCCAAGGAATCGTTCGAAACGGCGATCGCGGAACTCGAGGAGATCGTCCGACAGATGGAATCGGGCGAGGCCGGACTCGAGCAATCCCTCGAGCAGTACCAGCGCGGCGTCGAACTCGTCAGGCAATGCCGGGGCGCCCTCGACGGGGCAGAGCAGCGCATCCGCCAGCTGCAGGATGGCGTGCTGGTGGATATCGCCCCGACGGGCGACGATACGGCGGAGCGATGATGCCGGACTTCCAGGCCTGGACAACTCGCGTCGCGACGCGCACAGAGCAGGCGCTCGCCGCCCTGCTGCCGGCGGCATCGATTGCGCCCGAACGCCTCCACGAGGCCATGCGCTATGCCGTCCTTGAAGGCGGCAAGCGGGTCCGCCCCCTGCTCGTCCACGCCGCGGGCGTCATCGCCAAGGCCGATCCGGCCGTGCTGGATGCGGCCGCCTGCAGCGTGGAACTGATCCATGCGTATTCGCTGGTGCACGACGACATGCCCTGCATGGACGACGACACCCTTCGCCGCGGCAAGCCGACCGTCCACGTCCAGTTCGACGAAGCCACCGCCCTGCTGGTCGGCGACGCCCTGCAGACCCTGGCCTTCCAGACCCTCGCCCGCCCGGGACTGCTCCCTCAGCCGGGAACACAGGTGGAACTCCTGCATGACCTGGCCGTGGCCTCGGGCTCGCGCGGCATGGCGGGTGGTCAGGCCATCGATCTGGCTGCGGTCGGCCGACAGCTCGAGCGAACCGAACTGGAATTCATGCACATCCACAAGACGGGCGCGCTGATCCGCTGCGCGGTCATGATGGGCGGCCGTTGCGGTGAGCCCCAGGCCCTGCCGGTCCTGGACCGCCTGGATCACTTCGGCAAGCGCATCGGACTGCTCTATCAGGTCATCGACGACGTCCTCGACGCCGAATCCGATACCGCGACCCTCGGCAAGACCGCCGGCAAGGATGCCGCTCATGACAAGCCCACCTACGTGAGCCTGCTCGGCCTCTCCGACGCCCGGCGCCTGGCCGACGAACTGCTCGATCAGGCGCTCGCCGACCTGGCCGATCTCCCGCGCGCCGAGCGACTCGCCGACCTGGCCCGATTCATCGCCCGCCGACGCTTCTAGACCAATACGCCATGCATCCCAAAATGGCCGATTATTCGTTGCTCGAATCCATCCATTCGCCGGACGACCTGCGCGGGCTCGACCGTCGCCAGCTACCGGAGCTCGCAGACCAGCTGCGGGCCTTCCTGATCGAATCGGTCTCGAAGACGGGGGGCCACCTGTCGTCCAACCTGGGCACGGTGGAACTGACGATCGCCCTGCACTACGTCTTCGACACGCCCGATGACCGGCTGGTCTGGGACGTGGGCCACCAGACCTACGGGCACAAGGTGCTCACCGGCCGGCGCGAGGCCATGGCCGGCCTGCGCAAGTTCGGCGGCATCTCGGGCTTTCCGAAGCGCTCGGAGAGCCCCTACGACACCTTCGGGACGGCTCACTCCTCGACCTCGATCTCCGGCGCCCTCGGCATGGCCGTCGCGGCCGCGGCCGCCGACGACCCCCGTCACAGCGTCGCGATCATCGGAGACGGCGCCATGTCGGCCGGCATGGCCTTCGAGGCGCTCAACAACGCCGGCGACACCCGCGACATCCGGCTCCTGGTGGTGCTCAACGACAACGAAATGTCGATTTCACCGCCGGTGGGCGCCCTCACCAAGATCCTCGCCCGGCTGATGTCGGGCAGCACGGTATCGGCGGCCCGACGGGCTGGCGGACGCGTGCTGGGCGTCGCACCGCCGATGCTCGAGCTGGCGCGCAAGGTCGAGGAACACGTCAAGGGCATGATCGCCCCGGGTACCCTGTTCGAGGAGTTCGGCTTCCACTACTACGGTCCCATCGACGGCCACGACCTGGATGCCCTCGTGCCGACGCTCCAGAACCTCAAGAAGCTCAAGGGGCCGCAGTTCCTGCACGTGATCACCCGCAAGGGCCAGGGCTACAAGCTCGCAGAGGCCGATCCGATCC
>JAGRFX010000363.1 GCA_020445805.1 Rhodocyclaceae bacterium | reverse complement strand
ACGAAGGAGGTGATCGGGGACTGGGTGACGCCCGCCAGGAAGGCCACCATGCCCAGGGCCAGGATGGCCGTGCTCTGCACATCGGGAAACAGCATCGAGACGTTGGTGCCGACGCCGGCGCCCACGGCCAGCGCCGGCGCGAACAGCCCGCCCGGGATGCCGCTGACGAAGGCGAGCAGGATCGCGGCCGCCTTGGCGAGGCCGTAGTAGACCGGCAGTTCGGTGGTGCCTTCGAGGGCGTGCTTGATCTCGGCGTAGCCGGTGCCGTAGCTGAGCCCGGCGGTGAGCAGGCCGATCACGGCCGTCAGGAAGCCACAGGCCGCCGCGAAGCGGATCGGGCGGGCCCGCGCGAAGACACCGATCCTGCCCGGCAGCTTGCGGGTGGTGCGGATCATCAGGCGGGTGAACAGGCCGCCCAGCAGGCCGCCGCAGGCGCCGGTGACGAGGATCGGGGTGACCGCGCCGGGCCAGGCGAGGGTGGCCTGGGTGACCCCGAAGTAGGTGTAGCTGCCGAGGGTCGCCAGCGACATCAGACCGGCGAAGATCACCGCGATCAGGGTCATGCTGTTGGCCATGAAGGGCCGGTTCCGCGAGAGCTCCTCGATCGCGAACATGATCCCGCCCAGCGGCGTGTTGAACGCCGCGGCGACGCCGGCTGCTCCGCCGGCGATGATCAGGTCGCGGGTCGGGGCGATACGGCCCCGCTTCTTGCCGGCGAGCAGGTTCAGGACCGAGGCGCCGATCTGGACCGACGGGCCCTCCCGGCCGATCGTGGCGCCCGACAGCAGGCCACCGAGGGTCAGCAGGATCTTGCCGAAGATGATCCGCGGCGACAGCAGCGATCGGCGAAGGGCGTCGTCGTTGGTGATCGAGGCGGCGATGGTCTGCGGAATGCCGCTGCCCTGGGTGCCGGGAAAATACTTGCGGCACAGGTAGGCCATGGCGGCGAAGCCGGCCGGTGCGATGACCAGGCTCAGCCACGGCGAGATGTGCATCAGCTGCTCGTGCCCCCCGATGGCGAGCTCGGCGCCGATCGCGAACAGGATCGCCACCAGCCCCGCCAGCATGGCGGCACCGACCAGCAGAACGCGCTTGCGCCAGCGCCGGAGGGACAGCCAGGGCATCGCGTAACGGCGTCCGCCGCGTGCCAGCAGCCGGAAGGTCGAGGAGCGGGTCAGCTCGTCAGTCAGGGATGAATTGTCGCGTGGCATCCGGGTGCCAGGGTCTCTCGTCGGGGCGTATAAGTCGCTGTCCTAAGGATGGTAACAAATGGACACCACAAAGTCCGTGATGGACTGCGTCGGCTTCGCATCCGGTCCAGCGCGATGCGCTGGCGCGGACGTAGAATAGGCGCCGCTGCGAGTGTCGAAGCCCGTGAGCCGGGCCCGCTCGTCGCACCCGCGGACCGGTTCCAGGTCCGTCACTTGGAGTGAGTTTCATGACATCCGCCCCAGACCTGGCAGTGCTGCCTGCCAACCAAGTATCGCCTGCAGCGCTTGACGTGCTCGTCCGCTTCCGCGTCCTGATCCGGACGGCCCAGCGGCATTCGCAGTGGATCGAACGACAGAGTGGCGTTACCGGTGCCCAGCTGTGGGCACTCCAGGAACTGGCCGACGACCCGGGCCTGCGGGTCGGCGAACTGGCCAAGCGCATGGCCCTGCATCAGTCCACGGCGTCCAACATGGTGGACAAGCTCGACACCATGGGCCTGCTGCGGCGGGAGCGGGGCAGTGCGGATCAGAGGGTGGTCCGCCTCTATCCCACGCCGGATGGGCTGGCCCTGCTGGCGCGGGCCCCCTCGCCGGCGCGCGGCGTGCTGCTGGAAGCGCTCCGGGCCATGGATGGCGCGGCCCTGGGCGGTCTGCAGACCAGCCTCGATGCCCTGCTGAACCAGATCCGGGACATGGACTCGGGCTTTGGCATGCAGCCCATGCCCTTCATGGAAGGCGGGGCCTGAGCGCCTTCCCCTTCAGCGGTCGTCCGGGTCCGGCTGGCCGAGCAGATCGAGCAGGTCGTCGGGCCCGAAGGGCTTGGTGAGATAGTCGTCGGCGCCGGCGGCCCGGCCTTCCTCGATCTCCTCGGGTTCGACCGAGGCCGAGGCCATGATGATCCGCATGGTGTCGAAGCGCCGGTCGGCGCGCAGGCGACGCACCAGCTCGAGGCCGTCCATGCCGGGCATCATGCGGTCGACGATCAGGAGGGGCGGCGGCGGGTCCGACGCCTGCAGGTGCGCGAGCGCCGAGATCCCATTCTCGAACGGAATGGCCTCGGCCTCGATCAGTTCCAGGGTCATGGCCAGGACATCCAGATTGACCGGGTTGTCGTCCACGATGACGACTTTCATGGGCTCCGTCATTTGCGTCCCGTGTTGGAGAGCTGGCGGATGGCGCGGGCCAGTCCGTCCAGGGTCAGCGGATACATGCGCTCCGAGAAGATGTCGCGGATGATCCGGATCGAGTGGCGGAACTCCCACGAGCGCTCGGGCTCGGGGTTGATCCACGCGGCACTCGGGTAGGCATCCAGCAGGCGACGCAGCCACGCTGCGCCGGGCTCCTCGTTCATGAACTCGATGGCGCCCCGCTGGTGGAGAATCTCGTAGGGGCTCATCGTCGCGTCGCCGACCAGGATCAGCTTGTAGTCGGGCCCGTAGCGGTGGATCACGTCACGCGTGGGGATGCGCTCGGTATGCCGGCGTGCGCTGTCGCGCCAGACCCAGTCATAGACGCAGTTGTGGAAGTAGTAGTACTCGAGGTGCTT
>JAGRFX010000362.1 GCA_020445805.1 Rhodocyclaceae bacterium | reverse complement strand
GGGCGACGTCGAGTGGATCACCGATCCGACCGTGATGACCCTGGCCGAGCGCCTGCGCGACGAAGTCGGCCAGCGCCAGCAGGACTACCAGCAGCGCCAGGGCTACTGCGCCACCGCGCGGCGCCACACCGACGAGGCCCGCGCCGCCTACATCGCGAAGCTCCGCGCCACGGTGCGCCAGTACGCCAAGAACCTGCGCGCCCTGGGCGAGCTGGCCCATGTCGGCGTCGAGTGCGCGACGCCGATGCTCGACAACGACGACCTGGCGGTCTCCCAGGCCGGGCTCGACGTGCGCTTCGACTTCGACCGCAAGGGCGCGGTCGGCCTCAACGACGGCGAGGCCTCGGGCGGACAGCAGGTGATGAAATCGCTGATCCTGCTGATCGCCCTGTTGATGGATGACGCCCGGCCCGGCGGCTTCGTCTTCATCGACGAGCCCTTCGCCCACCTGGACGTGGCCAACATCGACCGGGTCGGCAGCTTCCTGCGCGCGACCCGCGCCCAGTACCTGATCACCACCCCGGTCACCCACAACGCCAACGTCTTCGAGCCGGCGCAGCTGACCCTGGTGACCCGCAAGAAGCCCCCCGCCGAGACCTGGGCGCCACCCATCGGCGTGATGCTCCGTGACTGCGGCTGAGGGCCTCCGCGTGCGGCGGATCGCGCCGTCGCATCGGCGGATCCGGCTCGAATTTCGTGTGACCGAGCGGTCGGGGCACTTGGCACAATCGGCGGCCACCGGGTCCTGCGACCCCGATCGGTGCGAGTGGCGCTCGAGCCCGCGGACACGCCGAGTTTCGCCCCCGCAAGCCCTGCACGCAGAATCGGTTATGCCGCATTCAAGTCCTCAGGACACAAGCCGTAACACTGTCAACGATCATCACCGAAAACTTCGTGTCTGACGCTGGCTCCATCCTTCCGCTACTGCAAGGCGCCGAAGCCCTCGGACGCATGCGCAGTCGCGAGCATGCCTACCGCGAGACCAGCGACCGAGTGCTCCGCTTCCTCGGGGGCCGCTATTCACTGTTCTACAAGGTGTCCGCGGAACGCGACGGGCTCCACGTCCACCCGCTCGGCTGGAAGATCGCCGGCGAGGACGAGGATCACTGGATCAGCGCCGACGCGACCTTGCCAAGCTTCGACCCCGCGCCCCTGCTCGCCGACTGCCACGCCTCCGAGTCCCGCTGCGTCACCCGCTGCGAGGCGGGCGACTGGATCATTGCCTTTGCAATCGGCGAACCACTGGCGGCCCAGTGGCTGCTGGAGGTTCACTGCGGAGAATGCCCGCCACCCGAGATGCTGCAGGCCGTGGCCCTGTTCCTCGATTGCTTTCGCAATCAGCAGCTGCAGTGGGCCTATGCCAACCTCGACACCCTCACCCACCTCCTCAACCGGAAGACCTTCGAGGAGAACTTCGACCAGTTGATCGACCAGGCGGCCCGGGCACAGTTCGAATGCCAGCGGCCCATCGGACCCCAGGAACTGGCCAGGCCGTGCTGGCTCGGCGTCATCGATATCGACCACTTCAAGCGGGTGAATGACACCTATGGACACCTCTTCGGCGACGAGGTGCTGCTGCGCATCGCGGACCTGATGCGCCACAACTTCCGGGCCAGCGACAAGCTCTTCCGCTTTGGTGGCGAGGAGTTCGTGGTCATGATCTACCACGCCGACGACACCTTCGTCGGGCGCATCTTCGATCGGTTCCGACGGGCGGTCGAAGCCCACCAGTTCCCTCAGATCGGCCAGGTCACGTGCTCCATCGGCTATACCCGCATCGACCCTTCCCGACTACCCGCTGAGCTGCTTGGACGAGCCGACGAGGCCCTGTATTTCTCCAAGGACAACGGGCGCAACCTGACCAGCGACTACGAAGACCTCGTCCGCCGCGGCTTGCTCAAGTCCCACGACGGGGCCGCCGCCGACCACCAGGCCGAGGCCGACATCTTCTTCGATTGAGCCGTCCCGGGACGCCCCGCGCCGGATCAAAAGCGGCACGAACCCCTGCGCTTGTGTCAAAATTTCGCTCTTTTGCTGCGGCGCGCGCCGCGGCCATCACAGCCAGAGCGAATCATGTCCGAGCCATCCACCCCCCCGATCCAGGACGAGAACCAACTGATCGCCGAGCGCCGGGCCAAGCTGGCCCAGTGGCGCGAGTCGGGCAAGGCCTATCCCAACGATTTCAGCCGTGAGAACACCGCCGGCAAGCTCGACGAGCACTACGGCGAGAAGTCCCGCGAGGATCTCGAGGCCCTGCCGGTCGAGGTCAAGGTCGCCGGCCGGGTGATGCTCAAGCGGGTGATGGGCAAGGCCGCCTTCCTGACGATCCAGGATCTGTCCGGACGCATCCAGCTCTACGTGTCGAAGAACGACGCCGGCGAGGAGACCCTCGAGGCGCTCAAGCACTGGGACCTGGGCGACATCGTCGGCGCGGTCGGCACCCTCTTCAAGACCAAGACCGGCGAGCTGACGGTCAATTGCAGCGAGGCGCGGCTGCTCACCAAGAGCCTGCGGCCGCTGCCCGAGAAGTTCCACGGCCTGACCGACCAGGAGACCAAGTATCGCCAGCGCTACCTGGACCTGATCATGAACGAGGAGTCGCGCTTCACCTTCGTGGCGCGCAGCCGGCTGGTGCAGTCGATCCGAAGCTACATGGTCGAGCACGGCTTCCTCGAGGTCGAGACGCCGATGATGAACATGATCGCGGGCGGCGCGGCGGCGCGCCCGTTCGTCACGCACCACAACGACCTCAACATCGACCTCTTCATGCGC
>JAGRFX010000361.1 GCA_020445805.1 Rhodocyclaceae bacterium | reverse complement strand
CGGGTTTGCCGCCGTCGCCGTCAACGCGGCAGCGGTGTTCGCCACCGGCCTGCTGTTCACCCGCTCGGCGTCCGACTGGTTTGCCCAGCGGCCGGCGGTTCAGCGAACACCGGAAGAGATGGCACAGCGCCGCCGCACCGGCATCGTCGCCGGGCTGGTGGGGGCCGTGGTGGTCGTGGTGGGCGGTGCCTATTGGCTGTGGGGGGCCGGCCTGACCGATTGGGAGCCGATCCGCCGGACCTGCTTTGAAACGGGCGTTGCCGCTGACCCCGCACTCGACCGGCGCGTCGAAGCCTGCGACCGGATGATCGAGTCCGGCTGGTTCGATGGCCCGGACCTGGCCGAGATCCACCTGGCGCGGGCGGCGACCCAGCTTGCCTACGATCCGCCGCGCCCGGTCCGGCCGGATTACCAGGCGGCAACCGAGGCCGATCGCGACAACCTGCAAGCCTGGCGGCTGCTGGGGGAGGCGCAGCTTGAAGCCAATTTCGGCCGCTTCGCCGCCGCCGCGGCGTTCCGCGAGGCGCTGCGGCTCGACCCCGACGACCCGGAGCTGCACGGGCTCTATGGCCAGGCGCTGGTGCTGACCGAACGCTACGACGACGCGATCGAGGAGTTGCAGATCGCCCTGGCCGCCCGGCCCACCGATTCCGCCCTGCTCGCCCTGCTTTCCGAAGCGCAGTACTGGCAGGAGGATCTGGAGGCGGCGGTGACGACGGCGGAAGCCGCCCTGGCCGATCCGGGCATCGAGTCCGAAACCATGCGGGCCGCCCTGGTGTTCCGCACCGAATCCCTGCTGCGCCTGCACCGTTTCGATGCGGCGATCGCCAGTGCCGGCGACCTGGAGGAGCACTTCCCGCAGGAGGTCGGCGGACCGCTCGTGCGCATCCTCGGCTATTGCGCCCAGGACGATACCGAGCGGGCGATGGACGCTATCGAACAGTCGGTGGCCAGCGGCCAGCTCCAACTGCTCGAATGGCGCGGGGTGCTGCTGAACTGGGGGTACGCCACCCTGGACGATCTGCCCAACGTCAACGCCGAGGTGCTGGAACCGCCGCTGGAGGACGTGCTGCGGCGCTGGGTGGGCGACGGCTGCCCGCAGCCCCTGTTCGACCTGCCCTGACCGGGAGCGTGCGGCGCCCCGTCAGCGTTCTTAGGCCGTATCGGTGGCGGAGAGCAGGCGGGGGCGGTGGGTCGGCCGCCAGCCGGGCGTCGCCAGCTCGAAGCCGGAAAACTCGAAGGCCGGGCTGACGGTGCAGCCGACCAAGGTCCAGGCGCCGAGGCTGGCCGCGGTCTGCCACGCCCCGGGCGGCACGATCGCCTGGGGAAGCTGGCCGGCCGCCAGGTCGGTGCCGAGATGGGTGGAGAAGGCATCGTGGCCATCAGGCGAGATGGTCAGCACCAGGGGTGCCCCGGCGTACCAGTGCCAGATCTCTGTGCCGTCGATGCGATGCCAGGCCGACACCTCGTCGCGCTGCAGCAGGTAGTAGATGGCCGTGCAGCAGCCGCGCGACCCGTCTTCCGGGCGGTCGCGCCAGGATTCCTTGTAGTGGCCGCCTTCGGGGTGCGGGCGCAGCCCCAGGCGCTCGATGATCTGTTCTGGCGTCATTGCGGCTGTGCGGCCAGGCCGGGGGGCACCGTGCGGGCCAGGCTGGGGCGGGTGCGGATGCCGGCATGCCAGGCAGCCAGGCCGGGATGGGCATCGCGCCAGCCGCTTTCGGGGAAGCGCAGGTCGATATAGTCCAGCGCGATGGCCATGGTGAGCTGGCCGATGGAGATCGGCTGGGCGGCGATGACGCCGATTTCCTGCTCCAGGGTGTCGCAGATGCGGGCGATGGCGGCTTCCTGGCGGGCGCGCCAGGGCTGCCATTGCAGTTCTTCCGGCCGGCGCAGGTCGAACTGGCGGGTCACCGCGGCATCGATCAGGCCGTCCGCCAGGGCGTGGATGCGCTGCACCGCGAACCGGTCGATCCCGGCCACCGGGATGAGGAAGGGGCCGTCCGGCGCCATCCAGTCCAGGTATTCGCACACCAGGGGCGAATCCATCAGCACCGTGCCGTCGGGCAGGATCAAGGTGGGCACCTTGCCCACCGGATTGTCGCCGGTGAGATCGGTTTCGGGGTCCCAGGGGTCGGTGGAAACCACCTCGACCTGTGGCTCCAAGCCGCGCTCGATCACCACCACATGGGCCTTGCGGCCGTAGGGGGAGGTGGGGCTGGTGCGCAGGCGCATATGGGGGGCGTCGGTCATGGGATGTCCTGGGCCAGGTGAAACCGGACGTGTCGGCGCGTTTCGGAACCTCGTTCCAATAGATCATTATTCGATCGGGCTCCATCAGCCAATGGCCCGACCCAAGCCCAATTCGGTATTCGGCGGCATCGGTCCACCAACCCCCGGCCAGCCAATATTTGACAATGGCTTGGGCGGTCGGGTGGGGGAGAGGGCAGGAGCAGGCAGGCGCCGCTAGAACGTGTCCTTGCGCTGGCGCAGCACGGCAAACACCTCCGCAGCATCCTTGCCGGCCATGCCGAGGGCGGCGGCGAGCCCGGGATCGTCGGCCCGCAGGAACGGATTGGTGCGCTTCTCCACGCCGAGATGGCAGGGCACCGTGGCTTCGCCGCGGGCGCGCAGCGCGCGGTCCTCGGCAATCTCCGCCTCCAGCGCGGCGTTGCCGGGGTCGACGCTTTCGGCAAAACGGCCGTTGGCTTCGGTGTATTCGTGCCCGCAATAGACCAGCGTGTCGTCGGGCAGCGCGCGCAGCGCCAGCAGGCTTTCCCACATCTCCGGGTAGGTGCCTTCGAACACGCGGCCGCAGCCCAGCGAAAACAGCGTGTCGCCG
>JAGRFX010000360.1 GCA_020445805.1 Rhodocyclaceae bacterium | reverse complement strand
CGATGTCGTTGGTGATCTGGTCCCCGGCCACCGGCAGTACCGCGGTATGGCGGATCGCGCCGCGGGTGAAGACCGCGATGTCGGTCGTGCCGCCACCGATGTCCACCAGGCACACGCCCAGTTCCTTCTCGTCTTCGGAGAGGGTCGCGTAGCTGGAGGCCAGCGGCTGCAGGATCAGGTCCATGACCTCGAGCCCGCAGCGGCGCACGCACTTGATCACGTTCTGGGCAGCCGACACGGCGCCGGTGACGATGTGCACCTTGGTCTCGAGCTTGACGCCGCTCATGCCGATCGGCTCGCGCACGCCGTCCTGCCCATCGATGATGAATTCCTGGGTCAGGATGTGGAGGATCTGCTGATCCGCCGGGATGGGCATTGCCCGCGCCACCTCGATGACCCGCTCCACGTCGATCGGGGTCACTTCCCGATCCTTGATGGCCACCATGCCGTTGGAGTTGAAGCTGCGGATGTGGCTGCCGGCGATGCCCGTGAAGACATCGCGGATCTTGCAGTCGGCCATCAGCTCCACTTCCTGGATGACCTTCGAGATGGCCTCGACAGTGGCCTCGATGTTCACCACCACGCCGCGCTTCAGTCCGTTGGTGGCCTGGGTACCCAGCCCGACCACATTGAGGGACCCGTCCGGCCGGGTTTCGGCCACCATGCACGTGATCTTCGACGTGCCGATGTCCAGCCCAACGATCAGATCCTTGTTGTCCTTGCTCATTTCCTGCCCTTGTCCGACCCGCGGCCATCCGTTGGCCGCATGACGTATCCACCCGGGTAGCGCAGATCCACCTCCGCCACCTCGATTCCTGCCTTGGCCCTTGCCTGCCCATAGGTCCCGACGAAGTCCCGCAAACGCCGGTCCGAGGGCGCACTCTCCTGGTCGCGGCCGAGCTGGATCACCAGGCCGTCGCCCAGGCGCAGCTGCCAGGCCTCCCGCGGCGACAGGGTGACCTCGACCAGGCCGGTTCCCAGGGGCGCCACGGCGTCCACCAGCCCGCCGAAGCGGTTCAGCACATAGGCGGCGGTGCCCTCGGGCCCGGAGAGCTTGGGCATCGAGGCGTTCGACGCCGCGATGAAGACCTCGCCCTGGCGATTCACCAGCCGGGTCTCGCCGCTGCCGTCGGGGCTCCAGTAGGCCACCGCCACGTGCTCCTCGAGCCGCAGTTCGAGGGTGTCCGGCCATTGCCGGCGCACTTCGGCCTTGCGCACCCAGGGGAGCTTCTCGAAGGTCTCGCGGACCCGCTCCAGGTCCACCGTGAAGAAGTTGCCATCCACCGCCGTGCGCGCCGCGTACTCGAGCTGCTCTTCGGTTACCTGGGCGGTCGGCGTGACCACCACCACCTCGGTGAGCGGGAACAGCGGCTGGCGCAGAAACCACGTGAAGGCCGCATAGGCCAGCGCAGTCGAGCCGAACAGCAGGCACAGGTCCGCCCCCAGATTGAGGAGCGCGGGCCGGTCCCACAGGCCCAGGCCCGGGCGGCGCGGGGTCTCCCCTCCGCCCTGGCGGGAGGCGCGACCGGAAGCGGAGCGGCGACGGCCCTCAGCCAAGGCGCGCCTCCTCGAGGATCCGCAGGCACAGGGGCCCGAAGTCCAGGCCGGCGGCCCGCGCCGACATGGGCACCAGCGAGTGGCCGGTCATGCCGGGCGCGGTGTTCATCTCGAGCAGGGTGAAGCTGCCGTCCGGGCGCAGGATCAGGTCGGCTCGGCCCCAGCCGCGGCAGCCCAGTACCCGTGCGCTCTGCAGCACCGTCTCGCGCATCTGCTGCTCGAGGGCTTCGGGGAGGCCCGCCGGGCAGAAGTACTGGGTGTCGTCGGTGAAATACTTGTGCTGGTAGTCGTAGTTGCCGTCCGGGGCCACGATCCGCACCAGCGGCAGCGCCATGTCGGCCAGGAAGGGTCCGGTGAGCTCCTGGCCCTCAACGAACTCCTCGGCCAGCACCAGGCTGTCGTAGCGGGCCGCCAGCGCCCAGGCCGGCTGGAGCTGATCGGCCGAGGTGACCTTGGTGGCGCCCATGCTGCTGCCCTCGTGGGCCGGCTTGACGAAGATCGGCAGGCCCAGGTCGGCGACCACGGCGTCCCAGTCGCTGTCCGCCTCGAGGATCGCGTAGCGCGGCGTGGGCAGGCCTGCGGACTGCCACACCATCTTGGTGCGCACCTTGTCCATCGACAGGGCCGAAGCCATCACGCCGCTGCCGGTGTAGGGAATGCCCATCAGCTCGAGGGCCCCCTGCACCGTGCCGTCCTCGCCACCGCGGCCATGCAGCACGATGAAGGCACGCTCGAAGCCTTCGTCCTTGAGGGCGTGCAGGTCGCGCTCGGCAGGGTCGAAGGGGTGGGCGTCCACGCCTTCCGCGCGCAGGGCCTCGAGCACCGCGCCGCCCGACATCAGGGACACGTCCCGCTCGGCCGAGCTGCCGCCGAAGAGAACCGCCACCTTGCCGAATCGCTGCTGCATCACCGTCATTCCTCGCTGTTCGCCAACTTGCCGGGCACCCCGCCGACCGAGCCGGCGCCCATGGTGATCACCACGTCGCCGTCGCGGGCGTTGTCCATCACCGCCGTGGGCATCTCGCCGATGTCCTCGATGAAGATCGGCTCGACCTTGCCCGCCACCCGGATCGCCCGCGCCAGCGAGCGGCCATCGGCGGCAACGATCGGCGCCTCGCCGGCGGCATAGACCTCCGAGAGGAGCAGCACGTCGGCGCCCGCCAGGACCCGCACCAGGTCCTCGAAGCAGTCACGCGTGCGGGTGTAGCGGTGGGGCTGGAAGGCCAGCACGATGCGTCGCCCCGGGAAGGCACCCCGGGCGGCCTCGAGGGTGGCGGCAATCTAGGCGGGGTGATGGCCGTAGTCGTCGATCA
>JAGRFX010000359.1 GCA_020445805.1 Rhodocyclaceae bacterium | reverse complement strand
CTTGACGGCCTTGTCAGTCTCGTCGGCGAGGCCCTGGCCGTAGGCGGTGCGGTCATCGATGATCGCAACCTTCTTGCCGCCCAGGCCCTTGACCGCGAAGCCGCCGACGACGGAACCCTGCTGCACGTCGTTGGCGATGGTGCGGAAGACGCCCTTGTAACCCTGCTGGGTCAGCTTGGGGTTGGTGGCCGAGGGCGAGACCATCGGCACGCCGGCCTGGTCGTAGATGCGAGAAGCGGGGATCGTCGTGCCGGAGTTCAGGTGACCCACCACGCCCTTCACGCCGGCATCCATCAGGCGCTGGGCCACGGTCGTGCCGGTGCGTGGGTCGGCCTGGTCGTCCTCGCCCATCAGCTCGAACTTGACGGACTTGCCGCCGATCTTGAGGCCCTTGGCGTTGGCGTCCTCCACCGCGAGGAGGGCACCGTTCTCGTTGTCCTTGCCCAGGTGCGAAATTGAACCGGTGAGGGGGGCGACGCTGCCGATCTTCACCACCATGTCTTCAGCCTGGGCCAGCGATACGCCGAGACCCATGACCGCCAGGGCAAGCAGGGACTTCTTCATGAAACAATCCTCCAGCGAACGGGAACGAGTTGCACGGTTTTGCCCGGGCCACGCTCGGCACGGGCGACGGGGTGCCCGGCGGCGTCAGTCGGCGCCGCTCTCCTTGCACCCTGCCCCACGGCACGCGTCGGTGCATGCCGTGTGGGCAGCGCAGCCATTGTGCAGAAAAAGCGCGGGCGCGCGTAAAAAACGTGAGCCCGCGCCGCACAGTCGCCGGCGCCGCTCAGTTCAGGGGCTTCCAGGCCTTGTCGGCGAACTGGTAGAGGGTCACGCCGGCGTCTTCCACGTCGCCGTTGCCGTCGAAGCGGATGTTGCCCGTGACGCCCTGGGTCTGGATCTTCTTCAGGGCCGGCAGGTACTTGGCGGGCTCGCTCGAGCCGGCAGCCTTCATGGCTTCGATCAGGGTCATCGCCGCGTCGTAGCTGTAGGGTGCGTACAGCTGGACCTCGGTCCCAAAGCGCTTCTCGAAGCGCTGCTTGAACTCGGCGCCGCCCGGCATCTTGTCCATCGGAATGCCGGCCTGGGTGCAATACACCCGGTCGCTCATGGCCCCTTCGGCCAGCTTCAGCATGCCCGCGGTGCACACCCCGTCGCCGCCGAGGAAGGTGCCGTCGAAGCCCACCTGGCGAAGTTGCCGGAGCATCGGGCCGGCCTGGGCGTCCATGCCGCCATAGAACACGGCGTCAGGCTGGCGGCCCTTGATCTTGGTGAGGATGGCCATGAAGTCGGTGGCCTTGTCGTTGGTGAACTCGCGCGCCACGACCTCGATGCCCAGCTGCTTCAGGTTGTCGGCGAAGGCGTCGGCGAGGCCCTGGCCGTAGGCGGTCCGGTCGTCGATGATCGCGATTTTCTTCGCATTCAGGCGCTCCTTGGCGTATTTCGCCATCGAGGCACCCTGCTGGAGGTCGTTGGCGATGACGCGGAAGGTTACGTCGTAGCCCTGCCGCGTCAGCTTCGGATTGGTGGCCGAGGGGGTGATCACCGGGATGCCCGCGCGGGCATAGATGCGCGAGGCGGGGATCGAGGCGCCCGAGGTGACGTGGCCGACCACGCCGCTGACTTCCTCGTCGGCCAGCCGCTGGGCGACGGTGGTCGCCTGACGCGGGTCGGCCTGGTCGTCTTCGCCGATCAGTTCGAATTTGACCTTGTCGCCGCCGATCGTGATGCCCTTGGCGTTGGCGTCCTCGATGGCCAGGCGGGCGCCGTTCTCGCCATCCTTGCCGATGTGGGCGATGGGGCCGGTCAGCGGGCCGGCATGGCCGATCCGGATGACGCTCTCGGCGTGGGCGAGGGTGGCGGACAGGGACAGGATCGCGGCGGCGACGAGGGCGAGTTTCATGAGGTTTCTCCGGATCGGCGATGGGGCGTGCCAGAATGCGATGGACGCGTGGCCCGGGAGGCCCGGCACGGCTGGGATGTCGAGGGTCGAATTCTAGACCATGCACCGATGCGGTGCAGACACGGGCAAGGGCGGGAGCATTGCGATGAAATCCATCCTCAGGCTGCTGTGCGGCTGGCTGTCGGTCCTCGGCATCAGCGCCTGCGATGTCTTCGACATCGAGGCCATCAAGCCCGGGGTCACCACGGCGCTCGAGGTCCGCGACCGGCTGGGGGCGCCCAATACCGAGTGGCGGAACGGGGACGGCACGGTGACCTGGGAGTACAGCCGCCAGCCGGAGGGCGTCACCTGCTACATGATCACCATCGGCCGGGACCAGCGGGTCAGCGCCGTCGAGCAGGTCATCACCGAGGCCAACATGGCGCGGATCGCACCGCGCTGGACCAAGGCCCAGGTCAGCCGACTGCTCGGGCGGCACCGCTCGGTCGAGCGTTTCGACCTCAAACACGAAGAGGTCTGGGACTGGAACATCCCCCGCGAATTCGGCGACGAGACCTTCTTCAACGTGCATTTCGACCCCGAAGGCCGTGTGCTGCGCACCTCGCGCAGCAACAAGCCGCGTCCCTGAGCCCGGAATCGGCAGAAGCGGGCCGAAACACGTCGCAACATCGCCCGATTCAGCCCCGCGGCTCAGGTTACGGCGCCAGTAGTTGACCACAATACTCGGGTATACTGGGGCCATGAACGCCCCCACGTCGATCCACGCCCGGCTGCCGACGCGCCAGCCAGCTCCGTGCCTGCCCATGTCGCGAGCCGAGATGGACGCGCTCGGCTGGGATGCCTGCGACGTGATCCTGGTGACCGGCGACGCCTACATCGATCACCCGAGCTTTGGCATGGCCCTGGTGGGTCGACTGCTCGAGGCCCGTGGCTATCGGGTCGGCATCATCAGCCAGCCCGACTGGCGGTC
>JAGRFX010000358.1 GCA_020445805.1 Rhodocyclaceae bacterium | reverse complement strand
AGAACTATGCCTTTGCCCGGGCGCGGAAGTTCATCTTGCGCGAGGACAGGACATTCCTGAAACTGGCCTCGGCACCGCATGGGGAGGAGCGCAGATGATCGCCGTGATATTCGAGGTCTGGCCGGCCGAGGGCCGGCGCGAGGAGTACCTTGGCATCGCCGCCGCGTTGCGGTCGGACCTGGAAGAGCATGACGGGTTCATCTCGGTCGAGCGGTTCGAGAGCCTGACCAGCCCGGGCAAGATGCTGTCGCTGTCGTTCTTCCGCGACGAGGAGAGCCTGGCGGCGTGGCGCCAGCGGACGCCGCATCGCGGTGCGCAGAAGGCGGGTCGCGGCGGGGTGTTTTCGGATTACCGCCTGCGGGTGGCGCATGTTCTGCGCGACTATGGCATGACCGACCGCGACGAGGCCCCGGAAGACAGCCGCGCGGCGCATGATGCAGGGTGACAGAAAACCGCTGGCAGGGCGCATGCACACCCTTGCCAAACCCGGGCACAGGCTGTAAGCGCCATCGTCACGGTCGGAGTGTAGCTCAGCCTGGTAGAGCACTGTCTTCGGGAGGCAGGGGCCGGAGGTTCGAATCCTCTCACTCCGACCAATGAAACAAGGTGCCCACGGGCGCCTTTGTTGTTTGTAAGACAGTGATCCGAGGTTCATTGAACCTGGAAGCTAGTCGAACTCCAGTGCATTGGCCGCTTTGCGAAGGTGCTCCGGGCTGTAGCGCGCATAGGTGGACGCGGTGATCCGCGTATCTGAGTGACCCAGATACTGGGCAATCTCGTCCATCGAGACGCCGGCCTCCGCCATGTGGACTGCCGCCGTATGGCGCAGAACGTGCGGCGACACGTCTGGCAAACCTGCCTCGACCGCAGCGGCCTTGAAGCCCTTCTTGATGGATTTCACGGGCCCACCAGCCCATTCCACGACGTAGTTGGACAAGGCCGCCTTCCGCGCATCTACCAGGGCGGCACGCAGACTCGCCGTCATGGGGACGATGGCCCTGCCCTTCCTCTGCCCCTCACTGGTCCGGAGGTTGACCTGGCCGCGCTCGAAGTCCACCCGATCCCATGTGAGTTCCAGAACCGCAGTCACCCTGGCCGCCGTGGACAACATTAACCGAATGGCAAGCCCGACATGCGGTGCACAATCCACCGCGAGAAGCTGTGCGATCTCCTGGCGCGTCAGATATCTCTCCTTGGGCGCAGGCTTGCTGGGGCGTTCGATATAGGGCGCTCTGTCGATCAGCCCGGTCTTCTCGGCCCAGTTCAAGCAGGTCCTCAACTTGCCCAGTTGGGTCCAGATCGTGCCGTCCTTGATACCTGCCTGCCTGCGATCCGCGATGTAAGCCTTGCAGTCCTGCACGCTGATCTGATCGGGGCGGAAGGCACCAAACCAGGGCAGGACGGAGCGGCCGGTATATTCCATGCTGTCATGCACTGGCCGCCCCTCGACAGTGGCAGTGTAAGCGTTCCAGATCGCCTGGATGGTCAGTTCATTCTTTCCCGCTGTCTGGGCGAGGAGGGTGTCACGGGCTTCGGCTTCGGCGCGTTCGAGGGTGTCCGCGTCAAGACGATACCGGCGTCGGCGTCCATTTTCCTCATACCAGACAACGACGAAACGGCCGTTGAGCCGACCGATACTGTATTCCTGCACTGCTCATATTCCTCGACTTCGTGCGACGGGATGCGGAACTGACGACCGACCCGGAAGCTTTCGATCTGGCCGGATTTGCAGAGCTGGCGCACGGTTTCGGAACTGCAGCTCCAGCGTTCTGCGAGGGACTTGGGGGTGTAGGGCGGTGACAATGTGGGCACTCCTTTCTGATCGCTTGGCTCTGTAATAGCGGCGAGCACATGGGACTGCTGAAACAATCATCACGAATGCGTGATGTTTGGTATTTCGTTGAAATTAGGAATGAAAATTCGTCTTCCAGCGGTCGAGGATACGCGCCCGGATGGCGAATGCTGAACTACGTTTGTTCACCCAACTCCACATCGTGCAGCCCAACTGGCTCGCCGCCGCAGAGTTTCAACATCAGCTTGTGAACCAGCTCAGACCGCGCCTCGACGAATTCATTGAAATCGTCTGACATGAGCGCCCCTGCCGGAATCGCATGCGAACGCAGGCGTCGGGCGACTTCCTCGTTTCCAATGCCGATCTCCTGGGCACGTTCGCCGATATAGACGGAAGGTGGCTTCGCGCCGATCGTCCTGTTCGTTCGCCAGCTCAGCAAAGCACAGTTCAGGGCGCTGAAGACCTCGCGCTTCGGAAACTCGGTCTCAAGCAACGCCTTGGGGAAGATGTGATGGTATTCCCGCTTGTCGATGTTCGTGGCACCGAAGGGGGCCTCGTCGGCGAAGTCATAGCCACCCACGCGCAGCGACGCGGCCATGATCGCACGACCCAGGCGATCCTTGGTCTTGGGCCATCCGCCGGATTTGAGTTCCGCGCCGGTTGGCAAAGGCGTTCTGTCCGCGTCCAGCAACTCCGGCATTTGGTCACCGCCGTCGCGATAGGCCGTCAGCTGTCGCGTGTCGAGCGCGACCCGGGTTGCGCTGGTCTTTTGGTATCTGTCTGAGAAAGCGCCGGTCCAGAAGGCCCGACGGGCGAGGCGGCGGGCGGCCCCTTCGGCGTCCTTGCCCTCGGGTGCCGTTGCCCAGAACCCTGCCATCAAGGTGAGCAGGGGGTCTGATGGCAGAAGGCGCCCGTCAAAAATCTTTTCTTCGTGCAGGAACTCGATGGCCCGGGAAAGGCCTTGTTCGATCGTTTCCCAAGTATTGGCCAGTTGAGAGCCGAAGTCTTTCGCAAGGTATGTCGCCCGGTTCGGCGGCCGACCGATCAGAACGGCCCCGACCTGCATGGCGATCTCGCCCGGGTCGCCGAA
>JAGRFX010000034.1 GCA_020445805.1 Rhodocyclaceae bacterium | reverse complement strand
CAAGAATGGCGGCTTCATGCAGTCGCAGCGCATCCTCGAGCACCTGCTCGGGCCGCTGAAGCCGCCCGCCGAGCGCATCACCGGGCGCATCGTCCGCTTCGACCAGACCGAGTTCTTCGACGGGGACCCGCGCGCCAGCATGAGCGACTTCGCCTACGCCTACGTGCCCAAGGCAGTGGAAGAGGGCGCCCCCTGCCGGGTGCATATCGCGCTCCACGGCTGCAAGCAGGGCTACGACTACGTCAATTTCGTGAATGGCCGCCCCGACCTGGAGAACTCGGTACCCTACGGCAACCGCTACTACACCACCACGGGCTACAACGAGATGGCCGACGCCAACGATCTGGTGATTCTCTACCCGCAGGCCCGCGGCACCGACAACCCGACCGTCCAGAACCCGGACGGCTGCTGGGACTGGTGGGGCTATACGGCGACGGACCCGTCGAACCCCGACTATTACTCGAAGAACGCCATCCAGATCCGCGCCATCCACCGCATGCTGCAGCGGCTGGGCGGCCACTGACCCGAGGAGACCTCCCATGTTCCAGGCCCTGATCGATCTCGTCGAGCAGTCGACGCGACAGTTGCGCGAAGCCGGGGTGCAGCTGGCCCAGGCCGGCAGCGCCGCCGACATGCCCCACCCCACCCTGCTGCCTATGCAGCACGCCAATGCCTACCACGACGTGGTCGGGCGGATGGCCCGCCGCCAGCTGGAGCTGCAGCAGGGCCTGGCGATGGCGCTGCTGTCGCCGCGCCCCGACCTGGGCCTGGTGGCCGAGATCATCCAGCTGCAGCAGGCGGCCCTGAACCGCATGGCCACGGTCCAGACCGAATCCCTGGCCAAGCTCGGCGAGCTTGCCGCCAGTGCCTCCGGCATTCGCCAGGCCAACACCATGTCCAAGCTGATGGACCAGGAGTACGACCTTCTGGCCGGCCTGGGGGCCATCATGCAGGCCCAGTCCACGGCCATGGTCGAACTGATGGAGAGCCTGCAGATCGGCTTCGGCTACCTCGTGGCCCAGCGCCTGGAGAAATAGCTCGGGCGTCATTACGAAGCACGGCGATCAGGAATAGAACAGGGCGCCAAGACAGGTCGTTTAAAAACCAGTCTGAAGAACCGGCGGCAAGAACGCCTCGTGTAAGCGAGGCGTTCTCATTTTGCATGTCGTCGAAATAGCAGCCGCTCAAGCGGCAGTGAGCACCGCGATAATGCCGCGGTTTCCGAGGATATTGCTCACGCGGCGGAAGTTGGCAATGGTCTTGAAGTCGGGCCGTAGCCGGCGCAGCAACCACAGCAGCTCGATGTTGCGCCCGGCCTCGCGTTCGTGCTTGCGCGATGAGCGGATCGGATTCAGATAGCCATACAGGTACGGCTTGAGAAGATCGGCCGGGTCGTAAGGCGGGCGCCCCGTGTGTCTGGGCTGTGCCTTTGGCGAAACCCCGGTGTCCAGCCTCGAGTCGATCGACCCAAAGATCAATGACCCGAACGAGATGGTCATCCGCGATCAACTCGTCGAACGACACCGGAAAAAGGCTGCCCTGTGTTCGTGATTCGCCTTTGATGAAACCCATAAAAGCAATGCCCGTCATCTTGCGATGACGGGCATTGCGCCAACCGTGGCCACTTTCGTCAGGTGCCTGCTTACACGGTCTGAAGGGGCGCCCTCTTGCCCATGCGTCCTGGCCGCGCCGGGCCAGTCCGTAACGCGTCTCAGACCCCCGAGTCGTCGATGGTCAGGTAGCAATTGCCCGCGGGTGGCAGGATCAGCCCGACCGTACAGGTGGGGCTGAAGCCGCCGATCGGCAGGAGAAGCACGCCCGCGTCGGCGTTGATCGAGTTGATCCGCTGACTGGTCGCCAAGTCGTTCTGGACCTGATAGGCCCCGCCCGTGTGGAACGTGACATTCCCTCCAGTCGCACCGCTCATGGGTTTCGGGGACCACGGCGTTGCCTGGGCCCCTCGGATCCAGTCTGGCCCAAGTCCGTTGGCAGCCGCCAACGCGCCCCCCGCGATGAGCCATCCAGCCAGACGTCCCGGCTTCGCGGCGCGGATCGACCGTATCGCCATGAAGACGATGGCCGCGCCCATCAGGATCATCGACCACTCGGACATGGTCGGGATGCCGGTCGCCGGCCCGAAGCCCAGGAGCACGATCGGCCCGCCCGCGCTGGCGGACTTGGCGGAAATCAGCAGTCCCAGCGCGAAGGCGCGCTTCCAGATTCCGTGCTTCTGATGTTGCATGTGGCTTCGCTCCCTGAGCAGTGCGGTTGAGGTCGGGCCATCATACCCATGGCCATGGCCCCGGATCCAGCGCATGAGGGGCGGTGGCGCAATCGGTCACGGCTTGCCGGCCCGTGGGCGCGCGCAGGCCGGGAGCCGCAACAGCCGGCCGCTAGATGTCCCGCCGTGCCAGGGCGTCCCGCACGATGCCCGCCGAGCGATGGGCGATGGCTGCGATCGTGAGCGTCGGCGCTTCGCCCCCGCCGGAGGTCGGGAAGACACTGGCGTCGGCCACGAAGAGATTAGGCCAGCGGTGGCTGCGCCCACCCGCATCCACCACCGACCGCGCCGGGTCCGCCCCCATGCGGCAGGTGCCGAACACGTGGGTCGCGTTGAAGAGGTCGTAACTGGTGATCTGCTCGCGGATGTCGGTGATGCCGAACGCGGCGAGGATCTCCCGGCTCTTGTCGAGCATGAACTTCAGCCGCGCCGGGGTCGAGGCCTCGTGGCCCGCATGGATACGGGCCAGGGGCAGGCCGTCGGCATCCCGCTCGGTGGCATCGAGGGCCACGAAGGCCTTGTCGTGGGGCAGGGATTCGCCAATGGCACCGAGCGCGAAGGCGCTGCCATAGGTGCGTCGCAGGTCGGCGATCAGTGCGTCCCCCCAGCTCTCCAGCATGCGGCGCGCGTGATTGACCGGCCCCGCCAGCTCGGCGGTGGCGGTGGCCGGCGTGAATCGACAGCCGCCCACCAGGCCCGGGATGGCGTCCGGCGCGTTGTAGCGCCAGCTGATGATGTCGGCGGGCAGGCCCCGCATGCTGCCCAGCGGCTCCGGGTGCAGACCGCTCAGGACGGTGGAGACCGTCTCCATGAAATGCCGCCCCACCTGCCCGCTCTCGTTGCAGAGGCCTTCGGGTGAATGGGCCGCGGCCGAGTTGAGGAGCAGGCGGGGCGATTCGATGGCGCCGGCCGCCAGCACGACGACACGGGCCTCCAGCACGACGTCCACGTTGCGCGCGTCGCGGCAGACCACGCGCCGCACGCGCTCGCCCTCGGCTTCGATGCGCAGCACCCGCAGTCCGTGGCGGACCGAGCAGCGCCCCGAGGCCACCGCGGGCGCGAGAAACACCCGGTCGAACGAACCCTTGTCCCCAACCTGGCAGCCCCGGTGGCACTGGCCACAGTAGATGCAGGGCGGACGCCCACCGTAGGCCTGCGACGGGATCGCCACCGGATTGGGCACCCAGCCGAGCGCAAGCGGCTCGGTGGCCGCCATCAGACGCTGGCTGGCATAGCTCGGGCGATGGGGCGGCAGGGGAAAATCCCCGCCGCGGGGCCGGCTGCGGTCGGCCGGGCTGCCGGCGGTGCCGAGCTGTCGCTCGGCGGCCTCGTAGTGGGGCGCCAGCGCCGCGTAGTCGAAGGGCCAGTCGACCGCGACCCCGAAGCGACTCCGCAAGGCCATGGCGGCCGGGTGCAGGCGATGGCTCTCGGCCGTGAAATGAAGGGTGCTGCCGCCCAGGCCGCGCACGTGCTGGTAGGCAGCGAAACGGCGCTGGTCGCCCGGCGCTTGGGGCCCGTAGTTGCGGCTCCAGGAGCGCAGCCCATCCCAGGACGGGTCCAGCCGGTCCAGCTGGGCCGTGCAGCGCCCCTGGCTGCCGGGCCTTTCGGGGAACAGGTGGTCTTCCCAGTCGGCCACATCGGCGTGGAAATCGGTGGTCGCGAACGGCGGCCCGGCATCCAGGACCAGCGCGTCGACGCCAAGCTCGGCCAGGCGCCAGGCCATGGCGCATCCGCCGGCCCCGGCGCCGATGATGAGCACGTCCGGCACGGGTCCGTTCATGTCATCCGTGCCCGCGGGGGGCGTCGGCGTAGTCCCCATGGCCGGCGGGCAGGGGCGGCCCGGCATAGGCGATCGAATCGAGCACGGCCGGATCACTCAGGGCCACACCGAGCGTCGCATGGCGCAGCCGGGCAAAGCAGGCATGGGCCACGCTGTCCGGCTCGGCCGCCGCCTCCGCCAGCAGGGCATCCCGGCCCGGGCGGTCGAGTCGGGCAAGGGGCTGGCCGAAGCGCTCGGATGCACGCCGCTCGAACCACCCCAGCCCGTGATCGAGCAGCGCCGCTTCGGACGGCTGGCCACCGACGGACGCCAGGACCCGGGCGGTCGCGGCCTCGACCCGGTCCGCTCCAGACGCCGGCGGCAGCAGGGCCTCGACCAGCCCCCGCAAGGACCCCTGCGCATCGGCCGGCCCCGCCCGCCGCGAACGCCACCACAGCAGCCCGCCGCCACCCCCGATCAGCAGCGCGAGCAGGCCGTCGCGGAGGAAGCCCCGTCGCGAAAAGGGGGTCAGCAGGAATCGGAACATGGCGCGGGCGGTCAGGGCCGGGGCGGGCAGTCGGGGGAGGGTCTCAGATTGTCGTGCCCATCCGCAACCGCGCGACGACCCGCCAGAGCACTTTGGCAGGAAGGTGTTACTCGCGGAGGCTGCAGGCGTAGGGCCAGATCAGGCGGCCCCCGGCCGGGCGCACCTTCCCGTCGGGCCCCATCGCAGGGACCGCGACCTGCTTGGCGTCCGCCGGCAGCGCAGCCAGGGCCGGGGTATCGTAGGGCGGCGTCGCCCGGAAGAAGGCCACCGGATCCATCCAGCGGGCACCCACCGGTACCAGGTAGCCCCCGTGCCCCGGCAGCACGGCGTAGTCGGGCGACTCGCTGTAGAGGATCGAGAAGTGCAGGGCATCGCGCCTCGTGCGAACGCCCCGCAGGGAGGTGTCGCCCGCCCGCGCGCGGGCCTCGGCGCCGGAGATTCCGGTGTTGCTGGTGTATCCCACCACGTCCCCGCGCCTGACGGCCTGGCCGATCGACAAGGGCGGCAGCTCCCGCAGGTGGGCATATTCCGAGTAGGCCCAGAAGGGTTTTCCGGTCTGCTCCGGCGCATGCTGCAGGAAGATCCGGATGCCGACGGCCGTCTCGCGATTGTCGAAGAGGGCCACCACCTCGCCATCGGCGACGGCCAGAATGGGCGTGCCCCGCGCCGCGGGAATGTCGATGCCCCCGTGCCGGGCGTTGCGGCCGCGCCGCGCGCTGTAGTCGATGGCCCAGCCCTCGTCGATGCCGGGACAATCCAGGCCCGCATCGAATACCGGCGCCAGACCCGTCTCGCGCAGGCCCAGGTCGGCCGCGTCCTGCGGGTCGCACTGACGCATGCAGCGCACGATGCCGCTGAAGGTCCTGTGGTCGAGTTGGGCGCGATCCACCGGCGCCGCCCGGGCGACCACGCCGGGGAAGTACAGGGCGCCCGCCAGGCACACGGCCCCCAGCCTCGCCAGCCGGTTTCGTCCCCTTGCCGGGGCATTTCCCTTGATTGTGCGCATGCCACCGATCTCCTGCCCGCCTCACTCCGCTTCCACGGCCGTGCGCGCGGCGGCTTGAGCAGGAAGCACCCGAACCGGGATCTGTCGATGGCTGCCGCCCTGCGCCCGGACTATGGTGACATCATGGTGCACCGGGGCAACCCTGAACCGGGACAGGTCCCCAGCCTGGGCAGGCACGCCCCGGCACCCACCCCACGGAGATCCCATGCTCCCAGTCATCCTCGCCGCGGTCGTCCTGCTTGCGGGCGGCCTGCTGGCCTATGCGGCCACCCGCCCGGACCACTTCCGCATCGAACGCGCCGTGTCCATCGACGCCCCTCCCGAGCGGATCTTCCCGCTCATCGACGACTTCCACGCGTGGGAGGCCTGGTCCCCCTGGGAGACCATCGACCCCCAGCTCATCCGCACCTACAGCGGCGCCACCGCGGGCCGGGGCGCCATCTACGAGTGGAACGGCAATCGCCAGGTGGGGCGCGGACGGATGGAGATCGTCGCCTCCGAAGCGCCGCAGCGGGTGGAGATCCGGCTCGACTTCATGGTCCCCTTCGAGGCCCACAATACGGTCGAATTCACGCTGGAGCCGATGGGCGGCGCCACCCGGGTCCGCCAGGCCATGTTCGGGCCCAGCCCCTTGCTGTCGAGGCTGATGGGCCTCGTCTTCAGCATGGACAAGATGGTCGGCGGCAAGTACGAGGAGGGCCTCGCCCGCCTCAAGGCGCTGGTCGAATCCAGACCCTGAACGCCATGGCAGACGTCTTCATCTCCTACAAGCGGACCGAGCGCGACCGGGTGGCGCGGCTCGCCGAACTGTTGGCCGAGGCGGGCCTGGACGTGTGGTTCGATGCCCGCCTGGAGGCCGGCCGCGGCGAGGGCTTCGACGCCGAGATCGAACGCGAGGTGACATCGGCCCATTGTGTGCTGGTGTGCTGGACGCCGGAGGCCGTGCGCTCCATCTACGTCAAGGCGGAATCGAAGAAGGGGCTGGAGCGCGAGGTGCTGCAGCCGGTCTTTCTCAACCCCTGCACCCTGCCGGTGCAATTCAACGCCATCGACTGCCTCGACCTCGCCGGATGGCAAGGCGACGCGGCGGATCCGCGCTGGCGCGTGCTGCTGTCGTCGGTCCAGGCCACGGTCAGTCGATCGAAGGCGACCGAAGCCCAGCGCATCGCCCACTCCGAGGCGGCCTACGGCCGGATCGAGGACCGCATCTATCCCGGCACGCTGAAATCCCTCGTCGAACGGATCGCAGCCCTCCATGACGCCGATGCGCGCCACTACGATGCGGACATCCAGGCCCTGCTCGACTGGCTCGAGTCGGTCGCCGAAAAGGAAGCCCGCCTCAACGTGCTTGGCTTAGAACGGGCCGGGCGCCAGGCCGGCGGCGACGCCTGGCGCTGGTGGGACGACGGCAACGCGGCGCGGCGCAGTGCGCGGCTGACCGATCTGCGGGCGCAGCTGCGGCGCCTGGACGAGGCCCTGGCGGCGTCGCAGCGCGTCCTCGATCAGCCGGCGCCATGACCCGCGCCACGGGCGTCAGCGGTGGCGCTCGAGCGCCGGGGCGAACCAGGCCCAGGCGAGACGCAGCGCATCCGGCCCCGACGCGTCGGCGAAGGCCCGGCCCGCCGCGCCACCACTCCAGGCATGGCCCAGCCCGCGAACATTGATCAGACGCACGAAGGGCGCGCCATTGCGGGTCCAGTCGGTACGCACGAAGCTGCGGCGCGCGCCACGACGGACCTCGGTCGGGCGGCCTTCGCGAACACGATCGGCGGCATCGCACAGCCCGACCCACAGATGCGCGGCCGCCGGCGCATTGGCGGGCGCCACCACCAGGTCGAGGTCACCATGGATCACCAGGAGGGGCGGCAGCCGGTGGGCGCCGACCCGGCGACGCACGTCCGCCGGGTCCGGCTCGCGCCGCCCGCGCAGCACCTGCCCGGCCTGGCGCAGGCTGCTGGCGCTGTCGGCCACGGCGCCGGAATGGCAGCCGACCGCCGCGAAGCGCTCCGGATAGCGCAGCGCCAGCGTCGTCGACATCGCCCCGCCCGCCGACATGCCGAGGGCGAAGAGCGCATCGGTACGGACCGGCGCGGTGTTGCCGACGTGGTCGACGATGCTCATCAGGATCGCCGCCTCCATCGCCACCAGCTGCTCGACCCCGAACCAGCTCCAGCAGCGCTGGGGGTTGGCCTCCTGGCTCTGCTCGGGCATCAGCACCGCCACACCTTTCTCGCGACCGAAGGCGCCGACCCGCGCGCAGGCGGCAAAGCTGGCGCTGTCCTGCTGGCAGCCGTGGAGCAGGAGCAGCAGGGGGGCCTTGCGGCGCGCCCCGGCCCCCGGTGGCAGATACAACCGGTAGCGCCGCATGGCAAACGGCCCGAGCCCCCAGCGCCCCTCCAGCCACTTGCCGCCCCCCGGCCGCGCCGTGGGCGCCGGCGCCGGCGAGGCCACGGCCGCGAGGGCGTTCTGGGCCACCTTGGCGGCGCTGCCCGCGTGGGCCGCCAGCGCATCGCTGGCGATCCGGCTCGCGTGGCCGGCCGACTTGCTCATGGCCTGGGTGGCGCTGCGGCCGAGACGGAACAGGGCGGCGGTGAGATCGTTCTTGCGCGAACGCGGCATGGGCAGGTCGTGGGCAGGTCCGGATGACGGTCAGTCTTTCACTCCCTGCCGACGGCGGCAAGCCGATCGCCATGCTCGACAGGATCGCCATCGAGATTGCCGGTGCAAAGACAGCCACCGGCCAATCGCTTTGCGACTGATCGTCGCCTGACCGCGGCAAGGCGTCATTCAACGCCCATGCGTCCCAGCCGTGCAGATCGCATCATTGCGACGGGTGAACCAGAGGGCGTGGCGGAGAGGGCATCCTTGCAAGGCAAAGGGTGCCCTTCGTTGGCAGTGGCCTCTCTGCTAACCTTTGCGATTGCTTCGTCCGCGACCGTCGTCCCCCGGCCCTCTGCGAGCCAAGGTCCAGAACGCGCAGGCCGCGGATCCAGCAAACGGCATCGCAATACGATCAATGCCCGCTGCGTAGTCGACCGGTGACACCGAGCGATGACCCGCACGCCGAGCCGAGTTGGAACCGGACATGCGTTGCACCCTCCTCGCCGTCTTGGCCTTCTTCTGCGCCGTCTCTCCGGTCTGCGCCGGAGCAGCCGTGCCGACCACGCCCATCCTGCGACTGGAAACGGGCAATCACCTGTCGCTGGTCACCCGGGTCAGCACCGACGCCGCCGGGCGGTACCTGGTCACGGCATCCGAAGACAAGACCATCCGGGTCTGGCGCGCAGCAGACGGCGAGCCACTGGCCGTGCTGCGCCCGCCGGTGGGCGAGGGCAGTCTTGGTGCGGTCTATGCGGCGGCGCTGTCGCCGGACGGCACGACGATCGCTGCCGGCGGCAATTCTGCCTTCGACGGCCAGAACCACGCCCTCTACCTGTTCGATCGGGCCAGCGGCGCCTTGCGCACCGGCGGAACCCTGAGCGGACTGGAGGCCCAGGTCCAGCAGCTGGCCTGGTCGCCCGACGGGCAGCATCTCGCGGTGGGGCTGCGCCAGCAGGGTGTGCGCCTGTTCGGCCGGGATCTGAAGTATGAGGGGGGCGACGAGGAATTCAACGACGCCATCTACGGCATCGATTTCGACCGCAGCGGGCAGCGGATCGCGGTCGCCAGCCTCGACGGCGCCGTCCGCCTCTACGGCGCAGGCGCCAACGGCCTCGAGCGCATCGCCCGCAAGCGGCTGGGCGCGACGCCCTATTCGCTGGCCTTCTCGCCGGACGGAAAGACACTGGCGGTCGGCTACGCCGACGCCGCCCGGGTCGAGCTGCTCGACGCCCGCACGCTGGCGCCGGTGTCCAGTCTCGGTTTCGAGGCAACGGGCAACCTCGGCCGCGTCGCCTGGTCGAGCGACGGCCGCCACCTGTTCGCAGCCGGCACGGCGACCCGAGGCGGCCGCTTTCCGGTGCTGCGCTTCGATGCCAATGGGCGAGGCGCGCCCCAGGAGATCGCCAGTTTCGACAACATCGTCGTCTCGCTGGCGGCGATGCCCGATGGGGAAGTGGCGGCAGGCAGCGCCGAACCGTCCTGGTCGGTCTTCGACGCGACCGGCAAGGAGCGGGTCGGGCGCCACCGGTACGCCGCGGATTTCCGGGACGCAGGCGACACCTTCCGGGTGTCCGACGACGGCCGCACGGTGTCCTTCCCCTTCGCGGCCCGCGGCGCCCAGACGGCCAGCTTCGACAGTCGGCAGGGCGAGATCCGCGCCGGCAGCGGAGGGGCGGGGCTCAAGCCGCCACAGGAATCGGCCCGGGGACTCGACATCCGGAACTGGCGCAACGGCAGCCACCCGACGGTCAATGGGCGCGCGCTGGCCCTGCTCCCGAACGAGGTGGCGCGCAGCGTCGCGGCAGCACCGGACGGCCGCCGGTTCGTGCTCGGTACCGAGTGGTACCTGCGCGCCTATGGCGACGACGCCCGCGCGCTGTGGGAGCAGCGTCTGCCGGCGGCCGCCTGGGCGGTCAACCTGAGCGGCGACGGGCGCTGGGCCCTGGCGGCGCTGGGCGACGGCACGATCCGCTGGTTCCGCATGGCCGACGGCGCCGCGCAGATGACCCTGTTCGCCCACCCGGACCGGGAGCGCTGGGTGCTATGGACCCCCGAGGGACAGTACGACACCTCGGTCGCCGGCGAGCGCCTGGTCGGCTGGCACCTGAACACCGCCTACAACCGGAGCGCCCAGTTCTATCCGGTCGGCCGCTTCCGCAAGCACTACTATCGACCCGGCCTGATCAGGGCCGTCTTCGACAGCGGCGATCTCGCAGCGGCGCTGCGCAGTGCCGGCCCGGCCGAGCCGTCGGAGTCGGCGGCGCCGGCGGTGACCCAGGTGCTGCCGCCGCGCATCGAACTTCGCGGGGAGCGCGACGCCATCACCCCGGACGCGCAGCTGCGGGCCCGATTCGCGGTCTTCAGTCCGGCCGACGCGCCGGTCGAGGAGGTCAGGATCCGTGTCGATGGGCGGCTGGTCCAGAGCCTGGAAGGCCGCGGCCTGCCGACGGCGCGCGGCACCGACGGGATCGAGCTCGACGTGCCGGTCCCGCTGCCCCCGGCCCGGACCTCCGAAGTGGCGATCATCGCCCGCAACCGCAACGGCCTGTCCGAACCGGCGGTCTTCCAGGTCGCCCAGACCGCCCCGGCCGCCCCCCCGGCGTCGCGCGCGCGCTACCGTCACATGTATATCTTCGCCGCCGGCGTTTCGGCCTATCCCAAGCTCGGCGAGGACCTGCAGCTCAGGTATCCCGCCAAGGACGCCCGGGATTTCGTTCGGGCCATGGAGACCCAGTCCAAGGGCCTGGCCGACCAGGTCGAGACCCGCCTGCTCACCGACGACCAGGCCAGCCGGCGCAATGTGATAGATGCGCTGGCGTGGATCCGCGACAGCGTGGGCCCCGACGACATCGGCGTGGTGTTCCTGGCCGGGCACGGCTTCATGATGCGCAATCGCTATTACTTCGCCGGCAGCGACCTCGACCTGGCCGACGAGGAACGGGGCATCCGCTCGGCGATCCCCGGCGCGGCAATCCAGGAGACCCTCGCCAATCTGCGCGGTCGCGGCGCGTTCTTCCTCGACACCTGTCACTCCGGCTTTGCCTTGTCGGAGCTGAAGATCCAGTCCGACGTCACGGGCGCCCTCAACGACATGGGCGACGAACGCGCGGTGGTGATCCTGACCGGCTCGGCCGGGCGCCAGTCCGCGGCCGAAGCCGACGAATGGAACAACGGCGCCTTCACCAAGGCCATCGTCGAGGGCCTGAACGGCAAGGCCGACTATGCCGGGAGCGGTCAGATCACCCCGCCCCTGCTCCACACCTACGTCAGCGGGCGGGTCCGATCGATGACCGACGGCCAGCAGACGCCGAAAATGGTGGGCGCGGTGTTCGACGAGCCGATCGCGATCATTCGCCGGTAAAGATGAAAAGGAAGCTTCGCACCATGCACCCGTTCAAGCACCCCCTGCCCGCCCTCGCCCTCAGCGCAACGCTGCTCTCGGCCTGCGCGACCAATCCGGACGGCTCCATGCGCCTGGACGATCGCGCCACGGGGGCCCTGCTCGGCGCCGCCGCCGGCTGTGGCGTCGCATCGCTGATGGGGAGTTCGAAGGACTGCGCCAAGGGCGCCGCGGTGGGGGCCCTGGCCGGCCTGGTGATCGGCTGGCATTTCGAATCCAAACGCGTCGCCAGCGCCGAACAGGTGAATCGGGAATATGCGGCCCGACAGCGGGTGTCGAAGGATTCGATCGAGCCGGTGGCCTTCAAGACCACGGTCCGCAAAACCGGCATCAGCCCCCAGGGCGAACGCAACGTCGAGGTCACCTCGAACACCGACCTGGTCGGCTACGGCGACCGCACGCCGACGTTGCAGCAACGCTATGCGATCTACAACGAAAACAATCAGGTCGTCGAATCCAGGACCGAGAGCATCGACGCGGACGGCGCCGGCCGCTACGAGACCAAGTCATCGTTCAAGCTGCCCGCCGAAGCCAAGGGCAAGCGCTACCAGGTCGAGTCGACCCTGGTCGCCGACGGCAAGCAGGTCAAGAGCAATAAATACGAAGTTTCCTGGGTCACAGGCGAGCTGCGCCTGGCCGCCGCGAACTGAACGCTCGCGCGGGCGCAAAGCCAGGCGATGGACGACGCGCGCCACCCGATCATCGCATCCAGCACTTGTTGACGGCAATCGGCCAGGGCAGACATGGGAGGCCATCCCCCGGAAGCCGATGTCACTGGGGGATGGCTGGCCGATAGACACCGTGGGAACCCGCGACATGTCCTGCTGTAGCGCCTCCTGAGCCCCCGCCGACCTTCACGTCAAACGTCAGCGCTTCGAATCAGCGCGCGGCCGCGATGTTGGCTTCGTGAGCGCACGCAAGCCAAGGCGTAGGGCGGAAGAGCCGAAGGCGTCATCCGCCGACACCGCGGCGCCCCTGGCGGATGACGCTGCGCTCTTCCGCCCTACGAAGGCATCGCCTGCGTGTGGCCGAGTTCGGCCTCAAGAGGTCGGTCGCCAGTCAGCAGTCCTGTTGTCAGCTGACCTTCAAGCGAGGATCCAAAGACACCTCCCGCGCTGCCGTCCGTTTCGTCAATTCGTCGGAAGAGCCTTGAGCCAGGGAAATGTTCCTTGCCGCGATCTTTCTATGAAGGGATGCTTGACGCCCTGCAGTAGCTGATATCAGGCTTGATGAATCACGCACTTCGATCCCACGTATTCCACCCGCTCGACTCGCGCCTTGACACCTGAACAGCGCCTTTTACGTTGCGCTGCAAGCGCACTCCCCGCCGCCAAGGTTGATGAATTGCTTCGCGACGGCGAGTTCGACTGGACGGTGCTCGTGCAGGGCGCCTTCGACCATGGCGTCTCGGGTCTTCTGTGCAGCGCCCTCATGCAGGCGACCCCTGACCTGATGCCGCATGAGATTCGCGGGGCCTGTGCCGAACACTTGCGCCATCAGGGAAGAAGCGCGCTCGCAGCTGCCCGCCAGATGCTCACGGTGCTCGACCATCTCAAGGCGTTCGGTATTGAGGCAATTCCCTTCAAGGGCCCTACCTTGGCCGTGAGCGCCTTCGGTGCGCTCGGCCTGCGCAGCCTTCGCGATCTCGACTTCCTGATCCGCAAGGAACAGACACAGAGTTGCCTCGACGCCCTGCGCGAACTTGGCTACACCCACGAGCGAACGCTGACACCGCACCAATGGCAGGCGTTCTTGGACTACGCCGGCGAAGAGATCCTCTTCGGCTCGGGCCTGCCCATCGAGCCGCACTGGCACTTTGCGCCGCGGACGCTCTCGTTCGAACTCGACTACGAGGCACTGTGGTCGCGCGCCCGCCCGCGGCCGTTTCTTGACCGCGAGCTCCTGTGCCTCGCCCCCGAGGATGAACTGCTGGCCGTTTGCCTGCACGGCGGCAAGGAGCAGTGGGTCAAGCTGAAATGGGTCGCCGATGTCGCGGCCTTCGTCGAGCGTCATCCCGCGCTCGACTGGGCCGCCCTGCAACGCCGGGCCAGTGCGCAGGGCGTGGCACGTGTCCTGCGCCTTGGCCTCGCGCTGGCAAGGAATCTGCTCGACGCACCGCTGCCCGCCGAGGTGACCCGATGGGTCGATGCCGATCCGCACGCGGTTCGCCTCTGCGGCGAGTTGCACAGGCGCTTCTTCGAGCCGCGCCAGGCATGTTCCATCTACGAGTTCAACGCGCTTCACTGGCACATGCGCGAGCGGGCGGCGGACCGGTGGCGGTACCTGGTCCGCACGCTCACGCAACCGCGCACCCAGCACTTCACTGACGTGGCGATCCCGGACCGGCTCTTTGGTCTGTACGTGCCGTACAAGGTTCTCCACGACTATGCGGCGCTGCCCCTGTGGCGGCGATACAAGCGGCATAGGACGCAGGCGAGCGGCCCGGCCGCACAGGAGCAGGCCGATGCGCCCAGCTGAGGGTACCCATCTCTTCTTCCTCGACAATGTGGGGGTGCTCTTCGACGAGCGCTCGCAGAAGATCTTTCAGTTGAACACCACGGCGGCCTTCATCTGGTGCCAGCTGGAGGACGGTGCCGACCTGGCGTCCATCGACCGGGCGCTCCAACAGACCTTTGCCATGTCGACCGAGGAGGCACGCGCCTGCCGCGCGCAGACCGAGGGCCTGCTCCGGTCGGCTGGCGTTCTGCGCGGGTCCGAGGCGCCGGCGCCGGCTGCGACGTCGGCGCCGGATTCACCCGCGGTGCGGGTCGCGGACGCCTTGTTCGTGGCGCAGGCTCGTTACCGGCTGCTCTCGGCTGAGTTTCGGCTTCGCTTCACATCCGATGCGCAATTGCGCAAGGTGGCGCCCGTGCTGGCGCACTTGCAGGTCGCCGACAGCGGCCAGGACGCCCTGCACATCGACATCGTCGAGGATGGCACAGGTGGGCTGGCGATCCATGAGGATTGCCGCCCCGTGCTCGGCTGCCGGAATCTCTACGAACTGGCGCCGCTGATCAAGGGGCTGATCTGGCAGTGCGCGATCACGCGCCACGACTTCTTTCTCGACATCCACGCCGGCGTGGTCGGCGACGGCGAGCGTTGCGTCCTGTTCCCTGCTGCGCCGGGCAGCGGCAAGTCGACGCTCACCACCGCGCTCGCGCATCACGGCTTCGAGTATTTCTCGGACGAGGTCGCCCTGTTGCATCTGCCCGACCTGCAGGTCGAGGCGGTGCCGCTGGCGACTTGCGTCAAGGATTCCGGCGTCGGCGCCTTGGCACGGTTCTACCCGGCGCTTGCCGACACCGAGTCGCACCTGCGGGGCGATGGCAAGCGGGTGCGCTATGTGGCGCCTCCTGCCGCGGCACTGCCGCCTGCAGGCACCCGCAGGCCGGTGGGGGCCATCGTGTTTCCGCGCTACACCCCGGGTGACCCGGGCCAACTCGAACGCCTCTCGCCGAACGAGGCGCTCACGGCACTGATGGCGGAGTGCCTGATCGTCGCGACCCGGCTCGATGCCGCCAAGGTCCGCCAGTTGCTGCAGTGGATCTCGGCGACCCCGTGTTATCGCCTCCCGGTGTGCGATTTGGATGTCGCCGTCGAGGCCGTGCGGGCTCTGTCGAGCGGGCGGAATGCAAGCTCGGCCGCGGCTTGAGGCTCGAAAACGTCCCAACCGTGGCGCGCGTCACGAATCGCGTTCGCCACGTAACGATATGTTTCACCTTTATCAAGTATCGTATGTAGCGAATGGGTTCGTGTGCCGAACGGGCACCGGTGCATGTGTGAGTTGAAAGGGAGAAGAAGAATGGAAGAGAAGGACCAAGTCCAGGACGTGGAATCGCGTCGCAAATTCCTCGCCATCGCCGGCAAGGCCGCCGCGGCCGCGCCCGCCGTGGCGCTGCTGCTCAACGCTGAGCGCGCCCATGCGCAGGCGGTGCCGTATGGGCAGACTCAGACGGGTGGTGCCGGTTGTAATACGCTCGCATGCAGCGGAAGTGAAGAGTAGTTTTGATTTGGGTTAGGCGCGTCGCCTGACGCGCAATGCTCATGAAGGGCGCTCGCTTGTCGAGCGCCCTACCTCATTTCATGCCGTTCCGGCCCTTAGCTTCTTCGTCGAGACCGAGATGGAAAACGCGCCCGCGTTGCGGGTGGCCGATGACCGTACTGTGTGGATAACCGGTCTGTCAGATGGGTTCGGTCCAATGACTCCTCGGGGTCGTTGCGGCCCCTTCCCTCAAAGACTTTCTTCCAATCCCCCCGCCCGGGCCACCCTTCGCTCCACACAACCCCGCACCACCCCAAGGCCGCCCGCGCAGGCGAGCAGCAGCCGGCTGCGGGCGCGGGTGATGCCGGTGTAGAGCAATTCGCGGGTCAGGATCGGACTCGGGCGCTCGGGCAGGACCAGCGCCACCTCGCCGAATTCGGAGCCCTGGGACTTGTGCACCGTCATGGCATACACGGTCTCGACGGCCTGCAGGCGGCTGGGCAGGACCCAGCGGATGCCGCCGCCGGCTTCGGGCGCCGGAAAGGCGACGCGCAGGCGCGGCGTGCCGTCGGCCCCGGCGTGGGTCAGGCAGACGCCGATGTCGCCGTTCATGAGGCCGAGGCCGTAGTCGTTGCGCGTCACCAGCACCGGCCGGCCGGGATACCAGCCGTCCAGCGCCGGAATCAGACCCGCCGCCTGCAGGGCCGCGGCGATGCGGGCGTTGAGGCCCTCCACGCCCCAGGGGCCGGCCCGCAGGGCGCACAGGACCTGGAAGCCGGCGTGGGCCGCCAGCACCTCGGCGGCCCAGGCATCGCGCGCGTCGGCGCCCGGGTCACCCGAGGCTACCCGGGCAAGATAGCCGCGGTAGCCCTCGACAATGCGCTGGGTCAGCGGCGTGCCGGCCCCATCGCCGGGCAGCCAGGCCAGTTCGTCCGCCCCGCTGCCGAGCACCTGGGCAACCCCGGCCGTGTCCGCCCCGTTGACCGCCCGCGCGAGGCGGCCGATGCCGCTGGTGTCGTCGAAGCGGTAGCTGTGCCGCAGCATCACCACGGCCTGGTCGAGGGCCCTGCCCGCGGGGTCGATGCACGCCCCGGGGGCGGCGTGGCCGGTGGCGACCTCCAGCCAGGTCGCAGTCGCCGGCGTATAGCGGGCCGCCGCGGCGTGCGCGCAGAGCTGGCCGAGCACCGCGCCGGCCTCGACCGAGGACAGCTGGTCCCTGTCGCCGATCAGCACCAGCCGGGCGCGCAGCGGCAGCGCCTGCGCGGCGGCGGCCATCAGCTCCAGGTCCACCATCGAGGCCTCGTCGATCACCAGCATGTCGAGGGGCAGCGGATGCTCGGCGTCGTGGCGGAAACGGCGGGAGCCCGGGCGGCTGCCCAGCAGGCGGTGCAGGGTAGTGACCTGGCGCGGGATGGCGGCGCGCACCGCCTCGCCATCCGGGAGAGCGTCGAGTTTCAGCGTGGCCACCTGGGCGGCGATGGATTCGTTGAGGCGGGCCGCGGCCTTGCCGGTGGGCGCCGCCAGCCGGATGCGCAGGGGACGCCCGCCGCCTGCACCGTCCATGGCCGTGGCCTGCAGCAGCGCGAGCAGGCGCAGCACGGTGGTGGTCTTGCCGGTGCCCGGACCGCCGGTGATGACGGCGAAGCGGCTGCGGGCCGCCAGCGCACAGGCCGCCTTCTGCCAGTCTATCGTCGCGCGCTCGGGGAAGAGCGCATCGAGCCACGGCCGGATCGCCTCGGCCGGCGCGGCCCCGGTGCTGTCGAGGCGGGCGGCGATGGCGGCGGCCAGCACCTGTTCGCAACGCCAGTAGCGTTGCAGGTAGAGCCGGTTGCCGACCAGGACCAGCGGCGCGCCCCGGCTGCCGTCATCCACCAGCGCGGGGCAGTCGAGCGCCGCCCGCCAGGCGTCGAGGCTGAGCCCGTCGAGCACCCCCATGGGCGACGGGAGCGTATCGAGCGCGTCGGCGCCGTCGGGCGGCAGGGACAGGGCGAAGGCCGGTTCGGCCAGCGTGGCCTGCAGGTCGAGGCAGGCGTGGCCGCGACCGAGCTGATGGCTGGCGAGGGCCGCGGCGAGGATCAGCAGCGGATCGGCCTCGGGCACCTCGCGCCACAGGAAGCCGGCCAGGGCCGCGTCGATCTCGCGCAGCCAGCCCCGCTCGGCCCAGCCGGCGAGCAGCGCCTGCATCTCGCCGGGCAGCGCCGGCACCGGCGGCAGCGAGGGCAGGCAGGGGATCATCGGCCCGCCTCCGCTTTCTGACCGGCGAACAGCGCGTCAAGACCCTCGACCAGCGCGCGGGGCGGGCGCTCCCGATGCAGGCCGCGGCTGTCGGCGCCGACGCCGCGCAGGAACAGGTAGGCCGCGCCGCCCACGTGGCGGTCGTAGTCGTAGTCCGGCAGGCGGGCCTTCAGCAGGCGGTGCAGGGCCAGCAGGTAGAGGGCGTACTGCAGGTCGTAGCGGGCGTGGAGAATCGCGTCCTGCATTGCCGACGCGGTGTAGGCCAGGTCGTCCGGCCCCAGCCAGTTGGACTTGTAGTCGGCCACGTAGTAGCGCCCCTGCCATTCGAAGACCAGGTCGATGAAGCCCTTCAGCATGCCGTGCAGGCGCTGGGGCGCCAGTGCCGGCCGAGGCGCGCCGCCAGCGGTGTGGGCACGCACCAGCGCATCGACCGCGGCGACGTCGACGCCATGGGCCTCGATCCAGAATTCCATCTCGGGCAGCGCCGCCGGCAGGCCGGCGAGGGTCGCCGGCGGACCGTCGTCGAGGGGCAATGGCGCCGCCAGCAGGGCCAGGGTCCAGTCGCACAGGGGGTCGATCCACTCGGCCCAGCCGCGGGGCTGGCAGCGCCGGGCGATGGCGTCGCGCAGGGCCTGGGGCCGCGCCTGGAGGGTGGCGAAGCCCTGGCGGGCCGCCCATTCGAGGATCTCGTGGAGGAAACTGCCCGGCCGCGCGCCGCGGGGAAAGGCGTGGGGCGAGCCGGCGCGGGGCGCGACGCGCTCCGCCGCCACGGCGGGCGGCGCGACGTCCCCTTCGCGCAGGGTCTCCTCGCCCGGACTGTCGGCGGCAGCCCGGGCGCCCTCACCCGCGGCGGCGATGGCCGAGTAGCTGGCGATCCACCAGGGCTCGGGGCGACGCCGCTGGGGCGTGCGGGCGCGCCCCGCCGGCGCCCCGGCGTCGGCAGCGCTGTAGTGGCCATCGGCCGGCGACGGGGCCTCGACCACGCAGATGTGCGGGCAATCGCCGGCCAGGGCGGCCAGCCGCGCCGGCAATTCGTCCGGGGCGATGGCCTCGCCACCCGCCAGCAGGTGGCCGGGGGCCGTGGCGGCCAGGCCCTTGACCGGCGCGAGGCCGACCCAGGTGGCGTGGCGGGCGCGGGTCAGCGCCACGTAGAGCTTGCGCACGTCCTCGGCGAGGCGCTCCCGGTCCAGCATGCGCAGCGCGTCGGCGTCGGCCTCGAACCACACCCGGGGCTCACCCATCGCGCTGCGCCCCGCCAGCGGCAGGTGCTTGGCCTCGACCGGCCGCCAGTGGCAGGCGAAGGGCAGGAAGACGAGGGGGTACTCGAGGCCCTTCGACTTGTGCACGGTGACCACCTGGACCAGGTCGGCGTCGCTCTCCAGGCGCAGCTGGCCGGTGTCGCCTGCGGCCCGGCCCTCGGCCATCTGTTCGGCCAGGTGGCGGATCAGGGCGTGCTCGCCGTCGAGGGTCTGGGCCGCCTGCTGGAGCAGCTCGGCCAGGTGCAGCAGGTCGGTCAGGGCACGCTCGCCGCCCCGCGCACCGGTGGCGATCAGGCGTGGCGGGAGGCCGAAGTCGTGCATCAGGCGACGCAGCATCGGCAGCACGCCCTGCTGGCGCCAGCAGGCGCGGTAGTCGCGGAACTGCAGCACCCGCGCCTCCCAGGCCAGCTCGTCCGCCTGCAGCGCGGCCAGTTCGGCGTAGCCCAGCCCGAGGGTGGCGGTGGCCAGCGCGGCGCGCAGGCGGCGGGGGTCGTCGGGCTCGGCGCAGGCCGCCAGCCACAGGGCCAGGTCGGCCGCCTGGGGCGTCGCAAAGACCGACTCCCGCTCGGACAGATACACGCTGCGGAGTCCCCGTGCGGCGAGGGCGCCGCGGATCGCGTCGGCCTCGCCCCGGTCGTTCACCAGTACCGCCAGGTCCGCCGGGCGCAGTGGCCGCAGCCGCCCATCCCGTGCAAAGCCGGCCGCCTCGCGCTGTCCGGCCTCGAGCAGGCGCAGCATCTCGCCGGCGCAGGCCGCGGCCATGCGCTGGCGGTAGTCGCCCTTGCCCACCGTCGCGCCCTCGTCGCCCGCATCGTCCAGCCGCCACAGGGTCAGGGCGGTCGCCGGCCGGCCGTCGAGGACCAGGCCCTCAGCCAGGCCCTGGGCGGCGACCGGCTCGAAGGGCAGCGGGTTGCCGTCCGCTTCGCGGAACAGGAAGGCGCCCTCGGCCACCCGCGCCTCGGCCTGAGCGAAGCAGCGGTTCACCGCCGCGACCATGCCCTCGCTGGAGCGGAAGTTGCGCGCCAGCGAATAGAGGCGCCCGGCGCAGGCGGCACGGGCCACCAGGTAGGTGTGGATGTCGGCGCCGCGGAAGGAATAGATGGCCTGCTTGGGGTCGCCGATCAGTACCAGGGCGGTTGCGGGGTCGTTGTCGGCAACCCGGTAGACGGCATCGAAGATGCGGTACTGGGCCGGGTCGGTGTCCTGGAACTCGTCGATCAGCGCGACCGGGAAGTCGCGCCGGATGCGGGCCGCCAGGGCGGCGCCGTTCGGCCCGGCCAGGGCCTGGTCGAGGCGGAGGATCAGGTCGTCGAAGCCCATCTGGGCACGACGTCGGTTATCCGCCTCGAAGCGGGCCAGCACCCACGGTGCGGCGTGGCGGAGGAGGTCGGCGCGGGCCTCGGGCAGTGCCGCGATGGCGTCGGGCAGGCCACGCAGCGCGTCGAGGGCCGGGTGGGCGGGGGGCTGGGCCTGCTTCCAGGCCTCGGCCATGCCGTCGGGGGACAGGCGCGCCCAGGCAGTATCGGACAGGGCCGGCATCACGATCGCGGGATCGGCCGTCCAGTCGCGCAGGTTCTGCAGCCAGGGCAGGTAGTACTGGGGCCGGAACTTCCTGCCGTCCACCTCCCTGGCGGCCACGGCCTCGTCGAACAGGGCCTGCAGTGCGTCGGCCCAGTCCGCCCACGGCGCCTTCAGCTCGGCCAGGTGCGCGGCGCGCCGGGCGCGCGCATCGGCCAGCGCCTCGGCCGGCGGCGGCGCCGCGCCGAGCAGGTCCACGTGGGCCATCGGTGTCCCCAGGGCCTGCACCAGTTCGGCCGGCCCCGGCCACCAGGCCGCCACCTCGGCCGCCGACGCGGCGTCGAGGGGGGCCAGGAAGCTGCGCCAGTAATCCCGCACGGCCTCGGCCCGGGCCTCGCTCTGGTCGGCCTCTAGGCTCAGGCTGAACAGGCTGCCGCTGTCGAAGGCATGCTCGCGCAGCATGCGCTGGCACCAGCCGTGGATGGTGGACACCGCGGCCTCGTCCATCCACTCGGCCGCCAGCTGCAGGCGGCGGGCACAGCCGGGCCACTGTTCGGACGGGTAGCCATCGCGCAGGGCCGCCAGCAGCGGGTCGCCGCCCGCGCCGTCGCGGAAGCAGCAGGCGGCCTCGGCGAGGCGGGCGCGGATGCGCTCGCGCAGCTCGGCGGTGGCCGCCTCGGTGAAGGTGACGACGAGGATCTCGGGGGGCGTCAGGGGCCGGGCGTGCGCCGCCTCGTCGCCGTGGCCGAGCACCAGCCGCAGGTAGAGGGCGGCGATCGTGAAGGTCTTGCCGGTGCCGGCGCTGGCCTCGATCAGGCGGCTGCCGGCGAGTGGAAAGGCGAGGGGGTCGAGGGGCTGGACCGGGGCGTTCATGCGGCCCCCCTGGGCGGCCGACCCATCGTCTCGCGCAGCGGCCGCAGCAGGGCCACGGCCAGGTCGCCGAACTCGCCACTGGCCCACAGGGCGTCGAAGTCGGGCCAGGCACGGGCCAGCGCGGCGCAGCGGTCGCGCTCGCCGACGTTCCAGGCATCCCCCTCGTAGGTCTTGCGGGCCGCGGCGAAGGCCTTGTCCTGCGGCGAGCGCGGCGGTGCCTCGGGCGGCATCGCGCGCAGCCACTCGAAGGCCGCCTTCACCGCCAGCGGCAGGGGCCGCCGCATGCCCTCGTCCCACGCCGCGATCAGGGCGTCGAGGCGGGCGGCGGCGGCTTCAGCCGGCATCGGTGCGAAGGTGAACTGCCCCACCTTGGAGATCAGCTCGGTGGTCACCGGCTGGCCGCCCAGTTGCGCGCCCAGGTGAGTCACCCACGGCCGCAGGGCAAGGTCGAGGCGGTAGTGCCCCCGGACCACCAGGTCGCTGGCGATCAGCTCGATCCGGCCGAGGGCGCCGTCGGCACTGCGGCGCAGCCCGGTGATCGAATCCTCGAGCCGCCGCACGCGACCATCGATCCGGCAGGCATGGGACACCGACAGGTCGTCGGCCGCCTCGGGCCAGCGGGCCAGACACGCCCGAAAGCTCGCGAGCAGTTCCGGCAAGGGCCCGAGCAAGGCCTCCTGCCACAGACTGCCGAAGCCGCCGGCCGGCAACTCGCCGCGGCGGGCCATGGCCTGGACCTCGGCGCGGGCGGCGGGCAGGCCCTCGCCGCCACGAGCCATGTCGCGGGTCGCCCGCTCGATCAGCCGCGCCTGCAGGACCCAGCGGCCGAGATTGTCGGGGGCGAAGGGCTCGAGGTCATCCTCGGCCACGGCGTCCCCCTCGAACCACACCCCGAGGCGCCGGTTGAAGAAAGCCCGCACCGGGCGTTGCAGGAAGGCACCCACCGCTTCCAGATCGAGGGGCTCGTCCCGCTCGAAGGGCGGCAGGGGCAGTCCGTCGGGCGCAGCCGCCACCGGTCCGGCCGGCTGCCACTCGCGGGCGTAGGTGAACAAGGCGCCGTCGCCCCCGCTGAAGTAGGCGCTTCCGAAGGGCTGCAAGGGATGCTCGACGGTCAGCGCGGCGAGCAGTTGCGCGCCGCCGTCGTCTGCCGCCGCGCCGGCCAGGCGCCAGCCGGCGGCCAGGTGTTCGCGCAGCTGCCCCACCAGCACCGAGGGCGGTCGGCTGGCGTTGTCATGGATGCTGCGTCCGACCCACGACACATGCAGGTGCTCCTGCGCCGCCAGCAGCGCCTCGAGAAACAGGTAGCGGTCGTCCTCGCGGCGGGAGCGGTCGCCGGGGCGGTAGTCCTGGCCCATCAGGTCGAAGTCGGCGGGCGGCCGCGAGCGCGGGTAGTCGCCGTCGTTCATGCCCAGCAGACAGACCCGCCGGAACGGAATCGCGCGCATCGGCATCAGCGTCGCGAAGGTGACCGCACCGGCGAAGAAGCGCTGCGACAGGCCGCCTTCGTCGAGGCCGGACAGCCAGAGCTCGCGCACCACCGACAGGGGCAGGGCATCGTCGAGTCGCGCTTCGGCGGCGGCCTCCTGCCAGGCCTGCAGGCCACGCTCGAGCTGCAGCAGGGCGAAGGCCTCGTCGTCGCCATCGGCAGCGAAGAAGGCTTCGAGCAGGGCGCGCAACCGGCTCCCCCAGGTGGGCACCTCGGCCGGCGTGGCAAGGATCTGCCAGTGCGCCTCGAGGGTGGCGAGCAGGCGCATCAGCGGGCCGAGCGCGGCGGCGCCGAGGCCGCCGACCTCATCGAAGGGCTCGATGCCCTGCCAGGCCGGCGCGCCGGGGCCGGCGGCGTAGCCGAGGAGCATCCGGCGCAGGCCGAAGAGCCAGCTGTTGGGTGCCGCCGCCTCGGCGTCCCGGGGCAGGCCGAGGGTCGCCCGCTGATCGGCGTGCAGGCCCCAGCGGATGCCGGACTCGCGAATCCAGGTCTGGAGCTGGGGGAGGTCCGCTGCGTCGATGCCGAAGCGGCGGCGTACCGCCGGCACATCGAGCAGGTCGAGCACCGCGCTCACGCCGATGCGCGATTCGGGCAGGCCGAGGAGCAGCTCGAGCGCGCACAGCAGCGGGTCCTCGCCGCGCCGCCCCTGGTCGGCCAGGCTGAAGGGAATGTGGCGCGTGTCGTCCGCGCCGGGCAGGCCGAAGACCGCCTGGATGTGCGGCGCGTAGGCATCGATGTCGGGCACCATGACGATGATGTCCCGCGGCCTCAGGCCCGGATCGGCGTCGAAGGCGGCCAGCAGCTGGTCGTGGAGGATCTCGACCTCGCGCTGGGGTCCGTGGGCCACATGGAAGCGGATCGAACCATCGCGCGCCGGATCCACCGCACCCCAGGTGCTGCGGGTCTCGGCCAGCGGCCGCAGCTCGAGGATGTCGTCCTGCAGCTGGGCCAGCAGGGTGTCGGGCCGGGCCTCGTCGAAGAGGTCGATCCGCTGGCCGATGGCGGCCAGCCGCCCGCTGACGGCGTGTCGGTCCTCGGCACTGTCCACCTCGTCGAGCAGGGCGATGAAGTCGCGGCCCT
>JAGRFX010000357.1 GCA_020445805.1 Rhodocyclaceae bacterium | reverse complement strand
CAGGCAGCCCAGGTCGGAGGCCTTCTCGGCGCTGGCCTTGAACTCGTAGAACTCGTTGCGGGAGCAGCCGTGGTGCACCAGCTGGTCGGCGTAGAAGCGCGGGCGGCCGAATTCGTCCAGGTCGCCGGCCGAGAGACTGCCCAGCCCCAGCGCCATCAGGGTCTCGAGGACCCAGCCCGGATGGGTCGGACAGCCGGCCACGTTGATCACGGGCAGCCCGTCCACCGCGCGGAAGTCGGCCCCCAGCAGCCCGCCCCGCTGGCGCTCGTCGAACTGCAGGCCGAGCGCATCCGTCGGGTTGATGCCGGCCGCCGTGACCCCGCCGAACGCGGCGCAGGTGCCTACCGCAACGACATGGCGGGCCCGCGCGGCGATCGCGCGCACCCACTCGATCATCGGTCGCCCGGTGCCCCCCAGCAGGTGGAAGCGTCCCGACCCGTTCGGGCCGGTCAGCAGGGACCCCTCGACACACAGGATGTCGATCGGACGGCGCCCGGCCTCGATGTCCCCGAGCAGCCTCACGACCTCCTCGCCGCTCTGCTCCGACAGGCTCGGATGCCAGAGCAGCTCGATGCCGGCGTCGGCCAGCAGGCCGACCAGGTTCTGGGTGTCAGCGCACAGCAGCGACATGGTGCAGCCGCCACAGCCGCCGGATTGAAGCCAGAGCAGGTTCATGAAGACCATTGAATCACGAAACAGCCGGAAAGATCACCGCCGAGCGGGCGACCGGCCGGGCCATTGGCCGGGCGCAAGCGGCGCTTCGATGCGCGCCGGCTTCGACGCTAAACTGGGCGACATCGACCCTACAGGGAATCCGCATGCAGGAAACCCTCGACGCACTGCTCGCTCGCCTTCCGCCCTTCGGCGAACTGCTCGCGCGCACCAGCATCCAGCTCGAACTGCTGACCCTGGTGCTCGCCATGCTCGGTTCGCTGGTCCTGCGCCAGCTCGCGGCGCACGCCCTCAGCGACCGCGCCGAGGCGACCCGCTCGGGCAGCCTCCATCACCTGGCCATCCGGTCCCTGCAGCGCCTGCTGTGGCCCATCTCCCTGCTGGTGCTGGTCTTTCTCGGGCGCGCCGCCCTGCACTCGCACGAACACCCGACGCCGATCCTGGACGTTGCCGAGCCGCTGATCGCGTCCCTGGCGACGATCCGCATCGTCGTCTATCTGCTGCGCAAGGGCTTCCGCGCCTCTCGGGCCCTCAAGGCCTGGGAGAACGTCTTTGTCACGGGCATCTGGGCCCTGGTGGCCCTGCACCTGCTGGGCTGGCTGCCGGCGGTCGAGGCGGCGATGGAAGGCCTGGCCTTCAATCTGGGCGAGACCCGCATCTCGCTCCTCGCCACGATCAAGCTGGTGGGCCTCGTGGCCCTGCTGCTGACGCTGGCCTTCTGGGTCTCGGGGGTGATCGAACGCCGCATGCGCAGTTCGCCCAACATGACCCCGGCGCTCCAGGTGGCCTTCGCCAAGTTCTCGCGGGTCCTGCTGATTGCGCTGGCCTTCATCGTGGCGATCGACGCGGTCGGCATCGACCTCACCACCTTCGCGGTGTTCGGCGGCGCCCTCGGCGTGGGCATCGGTTTCGGGCTCCAGCGCATCACCAGCAACTTCATCAGCGGCTTCATCCTGGTCCTCGACCGCTCGATCAAGCCCGGCGACGTGATCTCGGTCGGCAGCGACGGATCCAAGTACGGCTGGGTCCAGGAGCTGCGGGCCCGCTATGTGGTGGTGCGGGACCGGGACGGCGTCGAGCGGCTGATCCCCAACGAGAACCTGATCACCTCCGAGGTCATCAACTGGAGCTACACCGACCGCAACACCCGGGTCCGGCTGCCGGTTTCGGTCAGCTACGACGACGACGTGGAGCAGGCCATGGCACTGATGGTCGAGGCGGCCCGCGCCTCGGGCCGGGTCATCGCCGAGCCCGAGCCGGTCGCCCGCCTGCTGGCCTTCGGCGACAACGGCATCGAACTCGAGTTGCGGGTCTGGATATCCGATCCCGAGAACGGCATCGGCAACGTGCGCACCGACATCAACCTGGCCATCTGGCGCAGTTTCAAGGCGGCCGGCATCACCATCCCCTATCCCCAGCGGGACGTCTACATCAAGTCGTCGCCGCCAACCGTGCCACCGCCAGGCGACAGCGGCGCAGCCTGAGGCAGGGCCCGCCCGCTCAGTCGTCCACCTGGCAGGCGTTCTGGGCGTCGATGGCCGCCTGGACGACCGCCGCCGGGTCCGCATCGGCGCCGCACACCGGGCAGCGCTCGTCGCGGTTGATGCGCACCTTGTGCCAGTCCATCGACTGGGCATCGAAGAGCACCAGCTGACCGTCGAGCGGGCTGTCCTCTCCGAGCAGCAGGCGAATGGCCTCGGCGGCCTGGAGGGTCCCGATCACCCCGACCAGCGGCGCGAAAACCCCCATCACCGCGCAGCGCTCGCCGTCGTCGCCGCCGACCGCCGGGAACAGGCAGTGGTAGCACGGCCCGCCCGGCTTGCGGCGGTCGAAAACCGCCACCTGGCCGGAAAAGCGGATGCCGGCACCGCTGACCAGCGGGCGTCCCTGGGTGACGCAGGCGGCATTGATGGCATGGCGGGTGGCGAAGTTGTCGCAGCAATCGACGACCACGTCGGCCGCCGCCACGAGCGCCGCCAGATCCTCGGGTCCGACCCGCTTCTGGACCGGCTCGACCCGGCAGTCGGGGTTGATTTCGGCGATGGCCCGCCGCGCCGATTCGGCCTTGTTGACGCCGACCGTGGCCTCCCGGTGGATGATCTGGCGCTGGAGGTTGGTCAGGTCCACCTCGTCGCCGTCGCAGATGGTCAGCCGGCCGACGCCTGCGGAGGCCATGTAGAGCCCGGCCGGCGCGCCGAGTCCGCCGGCGCCGATCATCAG
>JAGRFX010000356.1 GCA_020445805.1 Rhodocyclaceae bacterium | reverse complement strand
TGGGGGCACCAGATCCGCTCCTACGTGCTCGACCAGAGCCGCGTCAAGGACCTGCGCACCAGCTTCGAGGTGGGCAACACCCAGGCCGTGCTCGACGGCGATCTCGACGGATTCATCCAGGCGAGCCTCAAGCAGGGCGTCTGAGCGCACCGGAGCCTTCACAAGCGATGCTCGACGCCGACCTGTCGGAGGTGCTGGCGCCCGGCGTCAGCGCCGACGACGTCCCCGAGCTCTCCCCGCTGCTGCAGGCGCGGGGGGTGCTCGGCAGCTTCATTTCCCTGTTCCGCGGCAGCGACGCCGAGGTGCTGCTGCGCCTGCTCGTCCTGCGCGAGATCGGCCATGAGGCGGAGTCGCCCCGCTGGACGCCCGAGGGCCTGAGACAGCGCTTCGCCTACCTCGACCCGGTCAAGCTCGAGACGGTGCTGAAGCGCCTGCGCGAGCACGACCTGCTGCAGTTCGGCGAGGACGGGCACTACCGCTTGAGCGACCTGGGGCGCAATGCGGTCGCGGCGCTCTCGGCCCTGCTCCAGTTCGCCGCCGAGGAGGATGCCGAGCTGGGCTTCCTGACCGCCCAGCTGGCCGGCCTGCAGGCCACCGGCACGATCACGCCGGAGTCCCTCGGGCACCTGCTCGGCAAGCTCAACGACCTGTCGCTGCACTTCGAGGACGCCATCGCCTCCGGCTCGGAGTTCCGCATCGTCGATGCCCGCCGGCGACTGACCGCCAACGGGCGCTGGCTCGACCGGGGCACCGAGCTGTTGCGGCAGTTGCTGGCCGACTCGGAGGTGGACTTCGAGCTGGCCCGGATCGCCCAGCGCATTGGCCTGGCCCAGTCGCGCCTGGCCCGGGTGGATGCGGCCTTCCAGCGGGCCCTGAACAAGATCGAGACCCAGCGGGTCACGCTGGGCGCCTCGGGCATTTCCTCCTCGGACGTGGCCGCCTGGCTGCGGCGACGGACGGCCGACGCGCTCGCGGCCCTGCTCGACGGTGCCTGCGACGTCGCCCCCGCGCCCGCCCTGCTGGCCGGCGGCCACGAACTGCTCGACCGGGCCGAGGCGGTGCTCAGCGACGAGGTCCGCCGCGCCGAGGCCGACCACACCCTGCCGCCACCCGCGACGACCGACATTTCGGCCGCGCCGGAGGTGGAAGACCTGCGCATCCTCGAGCATTTCACCGGCCGCCTGGCTGCGCTCGGCGGTCCGGCCGGCCTCGGCGACGCGGTGGCCGGGGGCAGCTTCGGCGCGGCCTCCTACCGCCTGTCGCTGCTGGCGCTGCTGGCCGACGGCAGCGAGGCCAGCCCGGCCGAGGGCCCCATCGGCGCGTTCATGAAGCTGCGCATGGGGGTCCGCTTCGAAACCGGCCTCGCGCCGGTCGGCACGGACGAGATCCTGGCAATCAGCCGCGGACACGTGGCGCCCCTGACATCACCCGAGGACTGAGGCGGATGGAACCCGAGATCCAGACCCTGACCGCGCGCCTGCTGGCGCAACGATGGCTGCCCCGCAGCGACCGGCTGGTGCGCCGTGCCCTCGTCGACGAGACCTTCCGCCACGAGCTGGACCGGCGCCTCGAGGCGGTCGGCATGCAATTGCTCGACAACCCCTATGCGGCCCACGTCTCGGTCGGCCTCAACGTCGACATGCATGACCCGGTGTTCGGCGCCGGCCGCGAGTACGCGGCCAGCAACCTGGGCCTGACCCGCGACGAGGTCGCGCTGCTGGTCATCATCTGGTCGCTGATCGTGTTGCCCAAGCGCGAGCGGCAGGTCACCCGCCAGGACCTGGCCGCCGAGGGCCAGGAGGACATGTTCGGCGCCGAGAAGCCGGTCGAGCACGGCGACGGCGTCTCGGCGGGCCTCTCCGAGGCCTCGCTGATCGCCGACTTCGGCCCCCGCCTGGGGGGCAAGACCAAGGTCCGCAACTTCATGCTGGGCAAGCTGGCGCGGCTGGGCTTCATCGAGCGCCGCAACGGCATCGTCTATGAAGGTCCGCTCCTCGACGTGCTGCTCGACTACCGGCTGATGGCAGACCGCATCATCCACGGCACCCTGGCCGACGTGCTGTCGGGCGCCGGGCATCCGGTGCCGGATCGCAATGCCTTCGAGATCGCCGACGATCTCGACGACGAGGCGTCGGAGGCCTTCGATGACTGAGCCGCGCCTTCCGCTGCTGGGCGTGATTGGCGGAATGAGCTGGGAGTCCACCGCCACCTACTACCGCCTGCTGAACGAGGGGGTCAAGGCCCGGCTGGGCGGCCTGCATTCGGCCCGTCTGCTGGTCCACAGCGTGGACTTCGCCGCCATCGAGGCCCTGCAGGCGGCCGGCGACTGGGACGCCGCCGGCGCGCTGCTGGGCGAGGCCGGCGCGGGGCTGGCGCGGGCCGGTGCCGAGGCCGTGCTCATCGCCACCAACACCATGCACAAGGTGGCCGCCGCGGTCGAAACCGCCAGCGGACTGCCCCTGATCCACATCGCCGACGCCACCGCGGCCGCCATCCGCGAGGCCGGCCTGACGCGCATCGCCCTGCTGGGCACCCGCTACACCATGGAGCAGGATTTCTACCGCGGCCGGCTGGCCGCCCACGGCCTGGATGTGCGGGTACCGGACGCCGATGCCCGCGCCGAGATCAACCGCGTGATCTACGAGGAGCTGTGCCTGGGCCGCTGCGAAGCGGCATCCCGCGCGTTCTACCGCGCCGCGATCGCCGAACTGCTCGCCGACGGCGCCGAAGGCATCATTCTCGGCTGCACCGAGATCGGCCTGCTGGTCGGCCCCGGCGACGTGCCCTGCCCCTGCTTCGACACCACCGCGATCCACGCCCAGGCCGGCGTGCGATTCGCCCTCGACGGCGCGCTGCCGTCCGCCCCGGACCGCTGACCATGTTCCACATCAAGC
>JAGRFX010000355.1 GCA_020445805.1 Rhodocyclaceae bacterium | reverse complement strand
CGCGGCGCTCGCACCAGGTGCGGCAGTTAAGGCACTGCTCGGCGTAAAAGCCGCGGAACCAGGTATGCAGCTCGCGCAGGCGGGCGTCGTGGGAGGCGAGCTCCTTGACCTGCTCGTTGGTGCGAAAGACGGCGCTGGCAAATTCCGCGAAACTGGCGAGGTTGGCGCCGCTGTGGGGTGTGGCGATGAAGGCGATGCCGCGGGTTTGCTCGGCGATGCGCCGCCAGCGGGGCACGCCGAAACTGACGGCGTGCCGCAGGACCTGTTTGGCGACGATGCCGCCCAGGCTGTGGGTGACGAACACCAGAGGGCGCTCGCCCAGTCCCTCGGTTTCCATCTGGTCGAGCACCTGGGTGCCGCGGTCGGCCAGGGCCATGGACTCGGCTTTCCAGCCGGAGGCGTTTGCCGCGTAACCCAGCGTCCAGATGCCGAGACGCGGCCGATCGACGCCGAGCCAGGCGGGCCAGAACGTCTCCATGCACTCGGGGTCGGCCATCCAGGTGGTGAAGGCGTCGCCCCCTAGGCCGTGGACCAGGATCAGGTCGAGATCCCGGTCGGGATGGTGAGAGCCGGCGACGGGCAGCAGACCTTCGCGCTTTTCGGGTAGATGGTCCAGGTGCATGGCGGAAACTCCTAGAGAGGCGGGGGAGTGAAGCGGCGCGGCTGTCGCGCCGTCTCGGCTCCCCACGGGTGTCGGCGTGGCGGGCTCGACTTGCGCGGCGACCGTAGGCCGCTCGGCTGCAATCGGCGCGCTTGGTGGCTTGACGGGGATCGTCGGTGCTGCGTTTGCTGGGGTCGCGGGTGCGGCGGGCCAGTTCGCGGCGGCGGCCTCAGCATCCTCCAGCTCCGGTAGGCGGCGGTGGTAGCCGTGCTTTTCGATCAGGGCGCGGGCTTGGGCGAGGGCTTGGCGGTCGTGGAACAGGCGGGCGCGGGTGAGGGCGATGTCGGCCAGGTGGAGTGCCATGGCACCGCGGCTGGCGATGCGCTCGGCCTCGTCGAGGTCGGCGCGGGCGGCCTCAAACTCGCCCAGGGCGTGGCGCAGCCAGGCACGGGTGAGGAGGCCGAGGGGAAGATAGTCCTGACGACCGGCGGCGCGCAGGCGGTCGAGGGCGCGCTGGCTCTGCGCGCGGGCCTCGGGGCCGGGCGGGCGGCGCCGGATCTGATCTTGGTAGAGGGCGGCGCGGGCGAGGGTGAGGTGGTTAAGGGCAAAGTCGAGCAAGCCTGCTTGATTCGCCTCGGCCCATTCCAGCGTCTGCTCCACCCGCCCCGCCACCTCCTCGCAGGCCGCGACCTGGGCCGTTTGGTCTTCTGTGCCTCCCTTCCCAGAGCTACCCATGGCGGCCCAGGCGTCCCGTTCGGCACCGGCCAGCAGCAGGTCGCAATAGCGGAAGCCCTGAAGCGAGTAGAGCAGCGGATACTCAGGCTGGTCCTCCGCCTGCATGCCCTCGGCCTCGGCGAAGGCGGCCAGCGCCTCCCCGCGCTCGCCCTGCTGGTGCAGGGCATCCGCCAGGGCGATGTGCTTGCTCATACGCTGGAAGGCATCTCCGCTGCGATCGGCGTAGCTCACCGCGTGGCGGGCCTGCGCCACCGCCGCCGCCAGGTCGGCACCGAAGGCCCCGAGTTGCTTGATAGTGTAGAAGCCGTCGCTCCCCATGCCGCGCAGAATGCGGTCGCGATAGACCTCGACGCAGGACTCCTCCCACAGACCCGCCAGGCAGCCATGTGCGACGGCCTGGTAGAGGGGCTGGAGCCCGGCCAGGCCCTCCGGCTGGTGGGGCGTGTTCGTCTTGAGCCATTCATAGAGCCGCCGGTGGCCTTCGCGCCAGGCCTGAGGCAGGTCGCGCTGCAGCGTCTCGGCCAGGTGCTCGCGCACCAGGGGGTGGGCGTCGAGCGCGCCGCTTTGCGAGTCAGGCTGGACCAGGCCGCAGTCGGCGAGGTTGGCGAGCGTCGCGCGCCAGGTGTCCTCGTCCACTCCCTGCAGGGCCTCGGTGAGTCCGACAATGGGCGGGGCCTCTCGCAGGGCGTCCAGCAGCGCACGGCCGGCCGGGCGGTCGAAGAAGCCGAGCAGGCGCAGCGCCGCCAGCTCCCGGGAGCGCTGCTCCCCTTCCCGGGCAAACCAGGTCTCATAGGCGGCGACCACCTTGGCGGCGTGGCCGCGGGCGTCCCGGTCGGCACGCGTCAGCCCGACGCGGTCGCGTTGGCGGATGTCCCCGCCCTTGGTGCGGGCGAGATAGCGCCCGAGCAGCGACAGGGTCAGGGCATGGCCCCGGACCTCGCGGCTCGCCTGCTTCAGCTCCTCATCCTCCGGGCCGATGGCGGCAGCGCCGGCCTGGTTCGCGCCCCCGGCGTGGAGCAGCGCGGCGCCGTCGGCATCGCTCAGGTTGCCGAGGTCCAGGCGCAGCACTGCGCCGTTGGGGTTCGTCCCCTTGCGTACCCACTCACCCAGGTCCTGCAGCCACTCGCGGCTGGTGAGGAGGCAGAGCCCCGGGTGGCCGGCGGCGGCGAGCTGGGTCAGTAGGGTCTTCAGACCGGGGGCGCGCAGCTCCCCCGCCATCGGGCCGGGCGGGTATTGCAGCGGCTCCAGGCCGTCCAGCACCAGCAGGGTGCGGCTGGCGGCGAGGGCATCGGCCAGCGCCCGGCCCTTGTCCGCCGGGTTGGCGGAGGCCTCGATCTCGATGCTGAACCAGTCGATCGCTGCAGCGAGGAAGTGGTCCTCGGAGGCCTGCCGGCCCTCCCCCGTGCCCTGGCTGTAGAAGGACCAGCCGTAGACCCGGGCAGCCCCATTCCAGCCCTTGGCCCGTAGCCCGTCGAGCCAGCGCTTGGCCAGCGCCGTCTTGCCGGTGCCGCCGGGGGCGATCAGCTCCACCACCGCGGTGCCGGGCTCGCTCCAGGCGTCATCCAGCACC
>JAGRFX010000354.1 GCA_020445805.1 Rhodocyclaceae bacterium | reverse complement strand
GAACTGGGCCAGGCCTTCCGCGGCGAGCATGCGGAGATCATGCCCTTCGTCGAGAAGACCATCGATTCCGAGCTGTCGGGCAACATCATTGACCTGTGTCCGGTCGGAGCGCTGACCTCCAAGCCGTTCCGCTTTGCGGCACGGACCTGGGAGCTGTCGCGTCGTCGCTCGGTCAGCCCGCATGATTCCCTCGGCTCCAACCTGATCGTTCAGGTCAAGCATGACGCGGTCAAGCGCGTGCTGCCCCTCGAGAACGAAGCGGTCAACGAGTGCTGGATCTCGGACCGGGATCGTTTCTCCTACGAAGCCCTGAACACCGACGAGCGCCTGACGGCGCCGATGATCAAGCAGGGCGGCGAGTGGCGCGAAGTCGATTGGCAGATGGCCCTCGAATACGTGGCCAACGGCCTCAAGGGCGTGGTCCGCGACCACGGCGCCGACGCGATCGGCGTGCTGGCTTCGCCCCAATCGACCCTCGAGGAACTGCACCTGCTCCAGAAGCTGGCCCGCGGCCTGGGTTGCGAGAACATCGACAGCCGCCTCCGCCAGGCCGACTTCTCGGCCGACGCGACGCGCCAGGGTGCGCCCTGGCTCGGCATGCCGATCGCAGAGGTCGGCGAGCTGAACCGCCTGCTGGTGGTCGGCAGCTTCCTGCGCAAGGATCACCCCCTGCTGGCCCAGCGGGTCCGCCAGGGCGCCAAGCGCGGCCTCAAGGTCAGCGCGATCGGCTGCGCCGGCGACGACTGGCTGATCAAGCTGTCGCAGCGCCTGACCGTCAAGCCCAGCGCGCTGGTGGCGACGCTGGCGGCGGTGGCCAAGGCCCTCGCCTCGGAAGTCTCGAAGCCCGTCCATGAAGCGCTGGCATCCAGCGTGGCCGCCGCCGAGCCGTGCGACACGGCCAAAGCGATCGCCGCCGAGCTCGCCAGCGGGAAAAAAGTCGCGGTGTGGCTCGGCAATCTGGCCGCGCAACATCCGCAGGCCGCGGCGATCCAGTCGCTGGCCCAGCAGATCGCCGATCTGTGCGATGGCCGCTTCGGCGTCATCGGCGATGCCGCCAACAGCGTCGGCGCGGCCGCGGTCGGTGCCGTGCCCCAGGGCAAGGGCCTCAACGCCGCCGCCATGCTGGCCAAGCCGCGCACCGCCTACGTGGTGTTCGGCGCAGAAGGCGCCAGCGATTTCGCCAACGGCCATCAGACCCTGCACGCGCTGGGCACGGCCGAGACCGTGGTCCATCTGGGCGCCTTCAAGTGCCACGAGGCCCTGGCCTACGCCGACGTGATGCTGCCGATCGCCCCCTTCACCGAGACCTCGGGTACCTTCGTGAATTGCGAGGGTCGCGCCCAGTCCTTCCACGGCGTGGTCAAGGGCCAGGGGCAGAGCCGTCCGGGCTGGAAGGTCCTGCGGGTGCTGGGCAACATGCTCGGCCTCGCGGGCTTCGAGTTCGCCAAGAGCGAAGAGGTTCGCGATGAGGCCCTGTCGGGCACGCCGATGGCCGAGCGCCTCGGTGGCCGCATCGATCCGGTCGCAGCCGTTTCTCCGAAAGTGGAGCAGGCCGGCTTCGAGCGCATCGCCGACATTCCGCTGTATTCGGCCGATCCCATCGTCCGCCGGGCGCCGTCGCTGCAGCGTACCAAGGACGCCAAGGTGGGCGCTGCCTGGTTCAATGCCCAGTCCCTGGCTGCCGTGGGCGTCGCGGAAGGCGCCTCGGTACGCCTGAAGACCCCGACCGGTGACGTGGTGCTGCCGGCGGCGCTTGATTCGACCCTGCCCGATGCGTGCGTACGACTGCCGGGTGCCCAGGCCGCAACCGCGGAACTCGGTGCTCTGACCGGCCTGATCAGCGTGGAGCGTGCCTGATGGAAGCGATGCTTGCACCCGTAGCCAATCTCTTCGGATCCGCCTGGCCGCTGGTCTGGACCCTGGCGAAGATCATCGGCATCATCGCGCCGCTGATGCTGTGCGTGGCCTACCTGACCTACGCCGAGCGCAAGGTGATCGGCTATATGCAGGTCCGGATCGGCCCCAACCGGGTCGGCCCCCTGGGCCTGCTGCAGCCCATCGCCGACGGCGTCAAGCTGCTGCTGAAAGAGATCATCGTCCCGTCGGGCGCCAACAAGGGCCTCTTCATCATCGGCCCGATCCTGGCGCTGGCGCCGGTGCTGGCAGCCTGGTCGGTGATCCCCTTCTCGGACGGCTGGGTGCTCGCCAACGTCGACGCGGGCCTGCTCTTCCTGCTGGCCGTGACCTCCCTCGAGGTCTACGGCGTGATCGTGGCCGGCTGGGCGTCCAACTCCAAGTACCCCTTCGTCGGCGCCATGCGCGCTGCGGCGCAGATGGTCTCCTACGAGATCTCGATGGGCTTCGCCCTGGTCTGCGTGCTGATGGTCTCCTCGAGCCTGAACCTGTCGGAGATCGTGGTCCAGCAGGGTCAGGGCCGGATGGCCGACCTGGGCCTGGGCTTCCTGTCCTGGAACTGGTTGCCGCTCTTGCCGATGTTCGTGGTCTTCATGATCTCCGGCATCGCCGAGACCAACCGGGCGCCGTTCGACGTGGTCGAGGGCGAATCCGAGATCGTCGCCGGTCACATGATCGAGTACTCGGGCATGGCCTTTGCCCTGTTCTTCCTGGGTGAGTACGCCGCCATGATCCTGGTCTCGATGATGACCTCGATCCTGTTCCTCGGTGGCTGGCTGTCGCCGATCGGCTTCCTGCCCGACAGCTTCGTCTGGCTGGCGATCAAGACCTCGGCGATCCTGTTCATGTTCCTGTGGGCTCGGGCCACGTTCCCGCGCTTCCGTTACGACCACATCATGCGTCTGGGCTGGAAGGTCTTCCTGCCGATCACGCTGGTTTGGGTCATCGTCACCGCGGTGTGGATTCTCTCCCCGCTGTCGATCTGGAAATAAGAGGCT
>JAGRFX010000353.1 GCA_020445805.1 Rhodocyclaceae bacterium | reverse complement strand
CAGGTCTCGCCGCGGCAGATCCTGCACACCCTGGCGCGCGGCCTGACCGAGCTGGGCGTGCCCCACCCGCTGCACATCCACGGCAGCAACCTGGGCGTGCCCGGCAACATCGAATCGACCCTGGCCACCATCGACGCCCTCGAGGGGCTCCGGGCCCACCTCACCCACATCCAGTTCCACAGCTACGGGACCGAGGGACCGAAGAAATTCTCCTCGGCGGCGCTGCAGCTGGTGGAGGCGGTGAACAGCCACCCCAACATCAGCATCGACGTGGGCCAGATCATGTTCGGCCAGACCGTCACCGCATCCGGCGACACCATGCGCCAGCTGGCCAACGCCCACCACGCCAACCCGCGCAAGTGGATCGGCGCCGACATCGAGTGCGATGCGGGCTGCGGCGTGGTGCCCTTCCGCTACAAGGAGCAGAGCTACGTCAACGCCCTGCAGTGGGCCATCGGGCTGGAGATCTTCCTGCTGGTCAAGGATCCGTGGCGGGTGGTGCTGACCACCGACCACCCCAACGGCGGCCCCTTCACCAGCTACCCGCACCTGATCCGCCTGCTGATGGACCGGGAATTCCGCAACGAGCAGCTGGCGCGCATCCACCCCGACGTGGCGGCCAACTCGGCCCTCAAGGACATCACCCGCGAGCTGAGCCTCGACGAGATCGCCATCATGACCCGCGCCGGCCCGGCCCGGCTGCTGGGCCTCGCGGACCGGGGCCACCTGGCCGTCGGCGCCGCCGCCGACATCGCCGTCTATCGCGAAGCAGGAGACCCCGAATCGATGTTCACGACGCCCGAGCACGTCTTCAAGGACGGCGTCCGCGTGGCGCACCGGGGCCGCATCACGGCCACGCCGGTGGGCGGCACCCACTTCGTCGAGCCCGAGTTCGACCAAGGCGTCGAGAAGCACCTGAAGGCCCACCACGCGGTACACGGCAGCGTGCGCTTCGAGCACCTGGCGATCAGCCACGACGAGCTCTGCGAGTGCAGCCGCTGCGGCGGCACCCACGTGGTGCCCTGCACGCCGGGAGGCGCCCACTGATGGCCGACCCACGCATCGAGAACGGGGTCGTCATCGACGACACCTTCGCCGAAGCCTTCCCCATGAAGGCCACCCGGCTCGTCATCACCGCCCACAACCCCACCTGGGCCATGCATGCGGCCACGGCCGCCACCGGCTTCGCCACGTCGGTCATCGCCTGCGGCTGCGAGGCCGGCATCGAGCGGGTGCTGTCGCCGGACGAGACCCCCGACGGACGCGCCGGCGTGTCCGTGCTGATCTTCTCCATGTCCGGCAAGGAACTGGCCAAGCAGATCGAGCGCCGGGTCGGCCAGTGCGTGCTGACCTGCCCGACGACGGCGGTCTATGCCGGCCTCGACGAAGGCGAGCCGGTGGCCCTGGGGCGCAACCTGCGCTTCTTCGGCGACGGCTGGCAGATCTCCAAGATGATCGACGGCAAGCGCTACTGGCGGGTGCCGGTGATGGACGGCGAGTTCGTCGCCGAGGAGACCACGCCGGTCACCAAGGGGGTGGGCGGCGGCAACCTGCTCATCCTCGCCCGCGACACCGACACCGCGCTGGCGGCCGCCGAGGCCGGGGTGGCGGCCATGCGCGCCGTGCCCAACGTGATCATGCCCTTCCCGGGCGGGGTGGTCCGTTCGGGCTCCAAGGTGGGCAGCAAATACCCGGCCCTGATGGCCTCCACCAACGATGCCTTCTGCCCGGCCCTGACGCCGCTGGCGAAGAAGACCGAACTGTCCGACGAGGTACGCTGCGTGATGGAGATCGTGATCGACGGCCTTACCGACGCCGATGTCTCCGCCGCGACCCGGGCCGGCATGGACGCCATCATCGCGCGGGGCAGCGCGGCCGGCGTGGTACGTCTCTCGGCCGGCAACTACGGCGGCAAGCTGGGGCCCTTCCATTTCCACCTGCACAAGCTGCTGGACCGGGAGGGCGGACAATGAGCCAGGCCTGCCTGCTTCGCCTGAAGGCGGCCCTGCCGGTCGCCGTGGACGCCTCGGACCTGCTGCCCGGGCGCCTCGCCAGCCTGTCCATCGACGAGATCGCGCGCCTGCCCCTCGAGCTGGGCCGCGACGCGGTCGCCCTCGGCGAGCTCTTCGACATCGTGCTGCGCGAGGCCGATACGGCGGAGCTGCGCTTCGAGGGCGACTGCCGCAAGCTGCACGGCATCGGCCGCGCCATGGACGCCGGCCGGATCGTCGTCGATGGCCCGGTGGGCGACCAGCTGGGCGCCGAGATGCGCGGCGGCGAGATCCAGGTCTGCGGCGATGCCGGCGACCTGGCCGGTGGCGCCATGGCCGGTGGCCGCATCGAGATCGGCGGGAACGTGGGCGACTTTGCCGCCTCGACCCTGCCCGGGGCCATGGACGGCATGCGCGGCGGCGTGCTGGTGGTACGTGGCCATGCCGGCGACCGCTTCGGCGACCGCATGCGCCGGGGCGTGGCGGTGGTCCACGGCCGGGTCGGCGACTTCCTGGCCTCGCGGATGGTGGCCGGCACCATCGCCCTGGCCGGGGAGGCCGGCGCCCACCCGGGCCACGGCATGCGCCGGGGTACCCTGGTGTTCGCCGGGCCCCAGCCCCGGGTGCCCGACACCTTCTCCGCCACCCACCACGACACCCGCGTATTCTGGGCGCTGCTCGCCCGCAGCCTGGCCCCCTTCGGCGCCCCGTTCGAGGGGCTCGCCGGGCGCTGTCCGGCCCGCGTCGTCGGCGACCTGGGCGCGGACGGCAAGGGCGAATGGCTGCTGCCGGCCTGAGCGTCCCCTAAAACTTTCCAGCAACGCCTCCCCTCAGGAGACCCCATGATCGAGAAGTATGTTTTCCACGCCGGCGAAGCCACCGTGCTGGCCGCCGAAGGCCAGTGCACCGACGCCATGCCCGAGATCCTCATCGGCCGCAAGGACGGCCCGGTCG
>JAGRFX010000352.1 GCA_020445805.1 Rhodocyclaceae bacterium | reverse complement strand
GTAGAGGATGTCCTTGCCGATGAAGTGGACCAGCTCGGTACCGGCCTGTTCGGCCGGTCCGGCCTCGGTGAAGCTCGCCACATCGATGTCGCCGCGCCGGTTCGCCAGGTGGCGGAAGCTCGCGAAGTAGCCGATCGGGGCGTCCAGCCAGACATAGAAGTACTTGCCGGGCGCGTCTGGGATCTCGAAGCCGAAGTAGGGTGCGTCGCGGGAGATGTCCCAGTCGGACAGGGTGTTTTCCCCCTCGCTGCCCAGCCATTCCTTCATCTTGTTGGCGGCCTCGGACGGCAGGCGCACCACCCCGCGGTGATTGGTGCCGGTCGTCCAATCCCGCAGGAAGCTGACGGCCGCCGGGTCGGACAGCCGGAAGAAGTAGTGGTCGGACTGTTTCAGGACCGGTGTGGCGCCCGAGACGGCGGAGACCGGATTCTTGAGGTCCGTGGGGGCGTAGGCGGCGCCACAGACCTCGCAGTTGTCGCCGTACTGGTCGGCTGCACCGCACTTGGGGCAATCGCCCTTGATGAACCGGTCGGGCAGGAACATGGACTTGACCGGATCGTAATACTGCTCGATGGAGCGGGTGTCGATCAGCCGGGCCGCCTGGAGCTTGGCGTAGATGTCCTCGGCGTACCAGCGGTTCTCTTCCGAGTGGGTCGAGTGATAGTTGTCGAAGGCCACGCCGAAGTGGGTGAAGTCGCGGAGGTGTTCGCCATGGACGCGGGCGATGAGTTGCTCCGGAGTGATGCCCTCTTTCTCGGCCCGCAGCATGATGGGCGTGCCATGGGTGTCGTCTGCGCAGACGTAATGCACCGTGTGGCCGCCCATGCGCTGGAATCGCACCCAGACGTCGGCCTGGATGTATCCGACCAGGTGGCCAAGATGGATGTCCCCGTTGGCGTAGGGGAGAGCGTTGCTGACGAGGATCTGGCGCGACATGGGGGAACCGGCGGAAAAAGTCCCCAGTTTATCAAACCGGGTCTGTCACCGGTGCCCCCGGTTGTTCGGCTCAGTCCGCGGCCGGCGTGATGATGATCTCGATGCGACGGTTGGCCGCGCGCCCCTTGGCAGTCGCGTTGTCGGCGATCGGCGCATGTTCGCCGCGCCCTTCGGCATCGACCTTGCCCGCATCCAGGCCGCGGGCCACCAGGTAGTCACGGACCGACTGGGCCCGTTTCAGCGACAGCTCCTGATTGAAGAGTTCGCGGCCCACGCTGTCGGTGTGCCCCTCGACGACGACGCGCCAGCCGGGATGCTCGAGCAGGCCATCGGCGATCCGGTTGAGGATCGGTTGCGCGGGCTCGCTGACGGATCGGCTGCCCGAGGCAAAGGCAATCGAGCCTGCCAGGGTCATCCGGACACTGCCGTCGGGGCCGTCGGCCAGTTGCGCACCGCTCTCGGCGAGCAGGGTGCGGAGTTCGCCCGACAGCTCGGGTTCGGCTGGCGCCGGGGGCGCCGTTTCAGCGGCGGGGCTGGCTGCAGGCGCGGGCGCGGGCTCGGGGGCCGCCTCCGGGGCAGGCCCCGAGGTAGCGCATGCCGCGAGCAGCGATGCGAACAGGAGGGCGATCGGCGTGCCGAACTTCATACAGATTCTCCATCAAGGGTTCTTGAACGACGGGTGGTCGGAACTGTGCTGGCAATTAAGCATACTAATCGCCGCGACGCGAACCGCCACTGCCGTGCGGCGCTGCCGCGGACTTCGGTATCATTCAACGGCAACGCACACAAGATCCTCAGTCAATTTGCGTTTCCACGGAGAGAACGATGAGCATCACGGCCGAACAGGTCACCGAGGCACTCAGGACCATCAAGGACCCCAACACCGCCCGCGAGATTGCGGCAGGGAGGGCTGTCCGGCGTCTCGACGTGTCGGGCTCCGACGTGTCGCTCGAGATCGAGATTGGATATCCGGCCAAGAGCCAGCTTGATGGTCTCAAGCAGCTGGTAGACGACGGCCTTCGCGCCGCGCTGCCGGACCTCGGCAAGCTGGAGATCGCGATTCGCTCCCACGTGGTGGCCCATGCCGTCCAGCACGGGGTGAAACTCCTGCCGGGCGTGAAGAACATCGTCGCGGTTTCGTCCGGCAAGGGCGGGGTCGGCAAAAGCACGACCGCTGCCAACCTCGCCCTGGCCCTGGCGGCCGAGGGGGCCCGCGTGGGCGTGCTCGATGCGGACATCTACGGCCCCTCGCAGCCGCAGATGCTCGGCATCGGCGACCAGCGGCCCGAGACCCTGGACGGCAAGAGCATGGAGCCCCTGGCCGCCTACGGCATGCAGGTGATGTCGATCGGCTTCCTGATCGACATCGAGACGCCCATGGTGTGGCGGGGCCCCATGGCGACCCAGGCCCTCAAGCAGATGCTGTCCGAGACCAACTGGAAGGAACTGGACTATCTGATCGTGGACATGCCGCCGGGCACCGGCGACATCCAGCTGACCTTGTCGCAGAGCGTGCCGGTGACCGGCGCCGTGATCGTCACCACGCCCCAGGACATCGCCCTGCTCGACGCCCGCAAGGGTCTCAAGATGTTCGAAAAGGTGGGGATTCCGATCCTGGGCGTGGTCGAGAACATGTCCATCCACATCTGTTCCAACTGTGGTCACGCCGAGCACATCTTCGGCCAGGGCGGCGGTCAGCGGATGTGCGACGACTACGGCATTCCCTTCCTGGGTGACCTGCCGCTCGATCTGGGCATCCGGCAGCAGGCCGATTCCGGGGCCCCGACCGTGGCGGTGGACCCCGAAGGCACGATCGCCGAAGCCTACAAGGCGATCGCCCGCAAGGTCGCCATCGCCGTGGCACTCAAGGCCAAGGACATGACCAGCCGGTTCCCCAGCATCGTGGTGCAGAACACCTGATGTGACAATCGCTGCCCGGCGCTGGACGAATGCCGGGCAGCGTTTAGAATACGCGCCATTTATCCGGTAGCTTGGCCCGCGGAGGGGTCGG
>JAGRFX010000351.1 GCA_020445805.1 Rhodocyclaceae bacterium | reverse complement strand
CTTCGCGGTAGAGCAGATCGCGGATCTTGCGGACCAGCAGCACCTCGTGGTGCTGGTAGTAGCGGCGATTGCCCCGGCGCTTGAGGGGCTTCAGCTGGGTGAATTCCTGCTCCCAGTAGCGCAGCACGTGCGGCTTGACCGCGCACAGCTCGCTGACCTCGCCGATGGTGAAATACCGCTTGGCCGGAATCGGCGGCAGTTCGACGTCCGGCTCAGTCGCGGCTGGTGTCTGCATCACTGAGTTGCTCCACGGCGGCTTTGAGTTTCTGGCTGGAGTGGAAGGTTACCACCCGTCGCGCGGTGATCGGAATCTCTTCCCCGGTCTTGGGGTTGCGACCCGGCCGCTGCGGCTTGTCGCGCAGCTGGAAGTTGCCGAAGCCGGACAGCTTGACGCTCTCGCCGCGCTCGAGCGCCATCCGGATCTCTTCGAAGAAGCACTCCACCATGTCCTTGGCTTCGCGCTTGTTCAGGCCGACCTTTTCAAAAAGCAGATCCGCCAGTTCAGCTTTGGTCAGGGTCATCATGTCAACAGCTCATCCACGCAGTCTGGCACCGAATCCTTCAGCCGCTCGTGCCGTTAGTGCAGACGTAGCCGCCTCCACTTCCGCCTCTTCCAGAGTGCGGCGAGTATCTTGCATTAACACTCTGAAAGCAAGGCTCTTTTTCCCCTCTCCAATGCCTTTGCCCTGATAGAGATCAAAGAGTTCGATCGATTTCACGATTTCACTCGCCGCGGCCGCCATGGCCTCGCGGAGATCCTCCACGCGGACGCTGTCATCGACGATCAGGGCCAAGTCGCGGACCACCGCCGGCTGACGCGAAATCGGTTCGTAGGCCGGCAGCTCGGCGCGGGTCAGGGCATCGAGACGCAGCTCGAACACCACCGGCGCAGTGCCCAGGTCGTACTTCTGGACCAGGGTCGGGTGCAGCTCGCCGAGAACGCCGATCACGGCATCTTCGACGATGATCTCGGCGCAGCGACCGGGGTGCAGGGCCGGATGGCGGCAGGCGGCGAAGCGGGCCACCCGCGGCGCCAGCAGCACCTCGACGTCCGCCTTGACGTCGAAGAAATCCACATGGCGGGTCGGCACGCCCCACTGCTCGGGCACGGCCGGACCGGCGGCCAGGCCCGCCAGCAGGACCGGCTGGTCGAAGCCCTTGACCGGCGCCCCACCGGCGTCGCGGCGGAAACAGCGACCGATCTCGAACACCCGCGCCCGCGGCTGCTGCCGGTTGCGGTTGGTGATCAGGTTGCCCACCAGTCCGCCCAGCAGCGTCGAGCGCATCACCGCCAGCTGGCTGGCGATCGGGTTGGCGAGGCGGATCGGCTCGGCGTTACCGGCAAAGTCGGCCTCCCAGACCGCCTCCACGAAGGCGAAGTTGATCACCTCCTGGTAGTCGCGGTCGGCCAGCCGGTGGCGCAGCGCCCAGCTGGAGCGCTGCGACTCGCTATGGGTCAGCATGGCCAGCGAGCCCCGCGGCGGCGGGGTGGGAATGTTGTCGTAGCCGTGGACGCGGGCCAGCTCCTCGACCAGGTCCACCTCGATCTCGATGTCGAAGCGATAGCTGGGCGGCGTGACCAGCAGGTCGGCGCCCTCGTGAGCCACCGCCAGGTCCAGACCGCGCAGGATGGCCTCGATGCGGGCGTCGTCGAGCTCGATGCCGAGCAGCCTGCGGGCCCGCGCCGGGCGCAGCCGCACGGCCGGCCGGCGGGGCAGGTGCTCGGGCGCCACGGCCTCGACCACCGGTCCAGCCTGGCCACCACAGATGGCCAGCACCAGGGCGGTCGCCCGCTCGATGGCCTTCGCCGGCAGGTCGAAATCGACCCCGCGTTCGAAGCGGTGGGAGGCATCCGATGAGAAGCCGTAGCTGCGCGCCCGGCCGGCGATGGCGTCCGGCGCGAAGAAGGCGCTCTCGAGGAACATGTCGCTGGTGTCGAGCGTGATGCCGCTCTGTTCGCCGCCCATCACCCCGGCCATGGCCAGGGCCCTGGCCTCGTCGGCGATCAGCAGGGTATCGGGCGTGGGCTCGACGACCTGCTCGTTGAGAAGCTCGAGCTGTTCTCCGGCGGCCGGATAGCGCACGTGGATCGCGCCGGAGAGGCGGGCGTCGTCGAAGGCGTGCAGGGGCTGGCCGAGCTCGAGCATGACGAAGTTGGTGACGTCCACCAGCGCGCTGATGGAACGCACGCCGCAGCGCTCGATGCGCTGCTTCATCCAGTCGGGGGTCGGGGCCTTGGCGTTCACGCCGCGGATGATCCGGCCGCAGTAGCGCGGGCAGGCCTCGGGCGCGTCCAGCACGATCTCGCGGCGGTCACCGATGGCGGCCGGCACCGGTTCGATGGCCGGCAGGTTCAGCGGGGCGCCGGTCAGGGCCGCCACCTCCCGCGCGATGCCCGACAGGCTCAGGCAGTCGGCCCGGTTGGGTGTGAGCTTGATGGTGATGCGGGCATCGTCGAGATCCAGGTAGCTGCGGATGTCCTGGCCGATCGGGGCATCGGCGGGCAGCACGTGCAGGCCCGCGTGGTCTTCGGAAAGACCCAGCTCGCGGGCCGAGCACAGCATGCCCGAGGAGGGCACGCCCCGCAGCTTGGCCTGCTTGATGCGGAAGTCACCGGGCAGCACCGCACCCACCAGGGCACAGGGGACCTTCATGCCCGCCTCGGCATTGGGTGCGCCGCAGACGATCTGCAGCGGCTCGCCCTGACCTGCGTCTACGCGGCAGACCTTGAGCTTGTCCGCATCGGGGTGCTTTTCGGTGGACAGGATCTGGGCCACGACGATGCCGGTGAACGGGGGCGCCACCGGGTCGAGTTCCTCGACCTCGAGCCCGGACATGGTCAGCAGGTGGCTGAGGCCGTCGGTGTCGATGGCCGGGTTCGCCATCGAGCGCAGCCAGCGTTCGGAGAATTGCATGTTCGCTTACCTGAATTGGCCGAGGAAACGCAGATCGCCCTC
>JAGRFX010000350.1 GCA_020445805.1 Rhodocyclaceae bacterium | reverse complement strand
ATCTTCAATCATGGCCTGCGCTCCTATCGCGATCTGCCCCTGCGCCTCGCCGAGTTCGGCTCCTGCCATCGCAACGAGCCGTCCGGCGCGCTGCACGGCCTGATGCGGGTGCGCGGCTTCGTCCAGGACGACGCCCACATCTTCTGTACCGAGGATCAGATCGTCTCCGAGGTGCAGGCCTTCAACGAGCTGCTGACCCAGGTCTATCGCGATTTCGGCTTCGAGGAGGTGGCGGTCAAGCTGTCGCTCCGCCCGGATCAGCGGGCCGGCTCCGACGCGGTCTGGGACAAGGCCGAGCAGGGCCTGCGCGACGCGCTGTCGGCCTCGGGCCTGGCCTGGGAGGAGTTGCCGGGCGAGGGCGCCTTCTACGGCCCGAAGATCGAGTACCAGATCAAGGACGCCCTGGGCCGGTCCTGGCAGTGCGGCACGATCCAGCTCGACTTCGTGCTGCCCGAGCGCCTCGACGCCGAGTACGTGACCGACGGCAACACGCGGGCCCGGCCGGTCATGCTGCATCGCGCCATCCTGGGCTCCCTGGAGCGCTTCATCGGGATCCTGATCGAAAACTACGCCGGGGCCTTCCCCCTGTGGCTGTCGCCGGTCCAGGGGGTGGTGATGAACATCTCCGACAGCCAGGCCGAATACGCGGCAGATGTCGCAAATCGCTTGCAGAAAGCGGGTTTCCGGGTCGAATCGGATTTGCGGAACGAAAAGATCACATATAAAATCCGCGAACACAGCGTTCGGCGCCTGCCCTATCAGCTTGTCGTGGGCGACAAGGAAAAGGAAGCGGGCCTGGTGGCCGTACGTGCCCGGGGTGGCCAGGATCTTGGCCAGATGACCCTAGAAGCGTTGATCGAGCAGTGGCAGCGCGAAGTGGATGCGCGTGCCGGCTCGATCTGATTTTTTGTACTTCGTGGAGATTTGAACCATCGCTCAGGAAAAGAAGCAGCGCGTTAACCGGGAGATCAACGCGCCGGAGGTTCGGCTGATTGGTGATGACGGCGAGCAGGTCGGGATCGTGTCGATCCAGCAGGCCATGAATGCCGCCAGCGAGGCTGGACTGGATCTCGTCGAAATCGCGCCGCTGGCCAAGCCCCCTGTTTGCAGGGTGATGGATTTCGGCAAGTTCAAGTACCAGGAAGCGAAGAAGGCCCACGAAGCCAAGCAGAAGCAGAAGCAGACGCAGCTGAAGGAAGTGAAGCTGCGTCCGGGAACGGACGAGAACGATTACCAGATCAAGCTGCGCAATCTGGTGCGATTCCTGAACGACGGCGACCCCTGCAAGGTGACGCTGCGGTTCCGGGGCCGCGAGATGGCCCACCAGGAATTCGGCCTGCGCCAGTTGGAGCGGATCAAGGCGGACCTCGATGAGGTTGGCCAGGTCGAGCAGATGCCCAAGATGGAAGGGCGTCAGATGGTGATGGTGATCGCGCCGAAGAAGAAGTGAGTTTTTGCCCCGGCGGCCAGCCGGCGGGGCAGCAAGGCCGGCGGTTCGCCGCCGGAACAGAAGTGAAGCCGGGTTTTGAAACCGTCTCCATGCGGTACCTGGCCTCATGTCATAAACAGGAGCAAACATGCCCAAAATGAAGACCAAGAGCGGAGCCGCCAAGCGGTTCAAGGTCCGCGCCAGCGGCGGGATCAAGCGCTCGCAGGCGTTCAAGCGCCACATCCTGACCAAGAAGACCACCAAGGCCAAGCGCCAGCTGCGTGGCATGACGGAAGTCCATGCCGCCGACGTCAAGCTGATCCGCGCGATGCTGCCTTACGCCTGATTGATTAGGAGAACGCAATGCCCCGAGTTAAACGCGGAGTAACCGCACGCGCCCGCCACAAGAAGGTGCTCGACCAGGCCAAGGGTTACCGCGGCCGTCGCAAGAACGTATACCGCATCGCCAAACAGGCGGTGATGAAGGCCGGTCAGTATCAGTACCGTGACCGTCGCCAGCGCAAGCGCCAGTTCCGCGCCCTGTGGATCGCCCGTATCAACGCCGCCTCGCGCGAGCTGGGCATGACCTACAGCACCTTCATGAACGGCCTCAAGAAGGCTGCCATTGAAGTGGACCGCAAGGTTCTGGCCGACTTGGCCGTGTTCGACAAGCCCGCGTTTGCGGCGCTCGCCGAACAAGCCAAGGCCAAGCTCGCTGCGTAAGCAGCCGCAGCACGAAAAAAGGAGGCCTGGCCTCCTTTTTTTTTGATTTCTCTCGAGTCTCGATTCAAGCAATGGAAAACCTGGACCAACTGGTTGCCCAGGCGCAAGCCGACTTCGCCGCCGCCGCCGATGCGGCCGCGCTGGAACAGGCCAAGGCGCGCTACCTGGGCAAGAGCGGCAGCGTGACCGCCCAGCTCAAGACCCTCGGTGCCCTCGACCCGGACGCGCGGCGTGAAGCCGGCGCCCGCATCAACCAGGCCAAGGGCCAGATCGAACAGGCCCTCGAGGCCCGCCGGAACGCCCTCCGCGAAGCCCAGCTGGCAGCCCAGCTGGCGGCCGAGGCCCTCGACGTGACCCTGCCGGGCCGCGGCGTGCGGCAAGGCGGGCTGCACCCGGTCAGTCGCACCCTGGAGCGTATCGAGGCGCTGTTCCGCTCGATCGGCTTCGAGGTGGCCGACGGACCCGAGATCGAGACCGATTTCCACAACTTCACGGCACTGAACACCCCGGAAAACCATCCGGCCCGTTCGATGCACGACACCTTCTACCTGGAAGGGGAGAGCGAGGTCCTGCTGCGGACCCACACCAGCCCGGTGCAGATCCGCAGCATGCTGGCGCACGTCGAGCGCTACGGCCACCTCGAACAGATGCCCGAGCTGCGCGTGATCATGCCGGGCCGGGTCTACCGGGTCGACTCCGACGCCACGCACTCGCCGATGTTCCACCAGGTGGAGGGGCTGTGGGTCGGCTCGGAGATCAGCTTCGCCGACCTCAAGGGCGTGGTGACCGACTTCCTGCGCTGCTTCTTCGAGA
>JAGRFX010000349.1 GCA_020445805.1 Rhodocyclaceae bacterium | reverse complement strand
TGACCTGCCGCGACTGGTTCCAGCTGACCCTCAAGGAGGGCCTGACCGTCTTCCGCGACCAGGAGTTCTCCGCCGACATGCTGGCGGCGGCCGGTGGCGAATCGGCCCGTGCCGTCAAGCGCATCGACGACGTGCGGGTGCTGCGCTCGGTCCAGTTCGCCGAGGACGCCGGGCCCATGGCCCACCCGATCCGGCCGGACAGCTACCAGGAGATCAACAACTTCTACACCGCCACGGTGTATGAGAAGGGCGCCGAGGTGATCCGCATGCTCCAGACCCTGCTGGGCCGCGAAGGCTTCCGCAGCGGCATGGACCTCTATTTCTCGTATTTCGACGGCCAGGCCGTGACCTGCGACGATTTCGTCGACGCCATGTCCGAGGCCACCGGCGTGGATCTCGATCATTTCATGGGCTGGTATGCCCAGTCCGGCACGCCGCGCGTGCGGGCCGAGGGGCGCCACGACGCCGCGGCGCGCACCTACACCCTGAGCCTCGCGCAATACACGCCGCCCACGGCCGACCAGGCCGAGAAGCGGCCGCTCCACATCCCGGTCGCGGTGGGCCTGATCGGGCCGGACGGGGCAGACCTGCCCTTGCGGCTGGAAGGCGAGGCCCACGACGGCGGCTGCACGCGGCTGCTCGAGCTGAAGGGCGCCGAGGCCAGCTTCACCTTCGTCGATATCGACGTGGCGCCCGTGCCCTCGCTGCTGCGCGGCGCCTCGGCACCGGTGATCCTCGAACTCGACGAGGACGATGCCCAGCTGGCCTTCCGCATGGCCCACGACGCCGACCCGTTCAACCGCTGGGACGCCTCCCAGCGCTTCATGGAGCGGGTGGTGCTGGCGATTGCCGCCGACCCGCAAGGCGAGGTGCCCGAGGCCTTCCTCGCGGCCTGGGGCGCGCTGCTGTCCGATACCGCCCTCGACCCGGGCTTCGTCGCCCAGGCCCTGGCGCTCCCGGGCGAGGCCTATCTCCTCGAGCGCATGGCGCCGGCCGAACCGCAGGCCCTGCGCGCGGCCCTGCAGCGGGTGATGCGCGCCCTGGGGACGCGCTTCGCCGAACCTTTGGCGGCGACCCTCGAGCGCTGCGGGGTGAGCGGTCCCTATCGCTACCACCCGACCGACGCCGGTCGGCGCGCGCTGTCGGCCCTGGCCCTGCGCCTGCGCTGCGCCGCGGGTCTGCCCGGCGCCTGCGAGGCCGCCCTGGCACAGCATGCGGCCGCGGCCAACATGACCGACCGGATGGCGGCCCTGGGGGCCCTGATGGCCTGCCCGGCGGACGCCCGCGAGCCGGCGCTCGCCGCCTTCCGCGCGCGCTTCGACGGCGATGCCCTGGTGCTCGACAAGTGGCTGGCGATCCAGGCTTCGGCCTGGCGCTGGCATGCGGACGACAGCCCGGCGCTGGCGCGCGTCCAGGCGCTGTATGCCGACGGGAGCTTCGATTCGGGCAACCCGAACCGGATCTATGCCTTGCTGGGCGCCTACTTCCGCGCCAACCCGGCCGAATTCCACCGCCCGGACGGTGCCGGCTACGACTTCTGGGCCGAGCGGGTCATCGAGCTCGACGGGCGCAATCCCCAGGTGGCGGCCCGGATGGCCCGCAGCCTGGACCGCTGGCGCAATCTCGCACCGTCCCTGCAAGTGCCCGCCCGGAAGGCGCTCGAGCGCGTCGCCGCCCATCCGGGCCTGTCGGGTGACGTGGCCGAGGTGGTCGGGCGGGCGCTGGCCTGATGCGGCAGCTTGCCGCTGCCCTGATGATGGCCGGGCTGCTCTCGCCGGCCCTGGGGCAGGACCAGGCCGAGTTCGAGCGCTGCCTGTCGGGCCTGCGGGTCCAGGCCATGGACAAGGGCATCGCCGCGGCCACGCTGGATCGAGCGCTGGCGGGCCTGAAGGCCGACTTTTCGGTCCTCGAGCGGCTGGACTACCAGCCCGAGTTCCGCACCCCGATCTGGGACTATCTCGCCGCCCTGGTGGATGAGCAGCGGATCGCGGACGGCCGCGAGCGGCTGCAGGAACATGCCGCGGTGCTGGCCGAGATCGAGCGCCGCTACGGCGTCGATCCGGCCACCGTGGTGGCGGTCTGGGGGGTCGAGAGTGACTTCGGCAAGAATTTCGGTGGCCGACCCCTGCTCGAGTCGCTGGGCACCCTGTCCTGCTTCGGTCGCCGCCAGAGCTACTTCAGCGGGGAATTCATCGCGGCGCTGGGCATCCTCGACGAGGGCAGCCTGGCGGCGGACAAGCTGAAGGGGTCCTGGGCCGGGGCCTTCGGGCACACCCAGTTCATGCCCTCCACCTACCTGCGCCTGGCCGTGGATTTCGATGGCGACGGACGCCGTGACCTGGTGGACAGCATCCCCGATGCGCTCGCCTCCACCGCCAATTTCCTCGCGCGGGCCGGCTGGCAGGCCGGGCTGCCCTGGGGATTCGAGGTCCGGCTGCCGGATGGTTTTTCGCTGGCCGGCGAGGGGCGCCGCAGCAAGCGCAGCCTGGCCGAGTGGCGCCAGCGCGGCGTCGAGCGCGTCGATGGCCTGCCCCTTGCGCCGGACGACCTGGGCGCCGGGCTGGTCCAGCCGGCGGAGGAGGGGGGGCCCGCCTTCCTGCTGACGAAGAATTTCGACGCCATCTATTCCTACAACGCGTCGATGAGCTATGGCCTGGCCATCGCCCACCTGGCCGACAGGCTGCGCGGCGGCGGCGACTTCGTCACGCCCTGGCCGACCGACGATCTGCCCCTCGATCGGGCCGGGCGGCGCGAACTGCAGACGCTGCTGACCGAGCGGGGCCACGACATCGGGCCGATCGACGGGGCCATCGGTGCGCGCACGCGAACCGCCATCCTGGCCGAGAAGCGTCGGCTGGGATGGGAGGAAACACCTCGGGCGGGCCAGAAGCTGCTCCGGGCCCTGCGCGGAGAAGCGCAGTAGGGCAGTGGCGATCGGCCGCGCGCCGGCGACAGCGGCGGGATTCAAAAGCATCGGGGGCCGGAATCCGGCCCCCGATCTGACTTCAATGGGCG
>JAGRFX010000348.1 GCA_020445805.1 Rhodocyclaceae bacterium | reverse complement strand
CGGCCTGAAGCGGATCCTGGGTGCGGACGACTCCCTCGACGTCTTCGGCGTGCATGGCGTGGGCGGCATCCTGGGTGCCATCCTGACCGGCGTCTTCACCGCCCCGTCGCTGGGCGGCACGGGTGGCGAGGACTTCTCGATCGCCAGCCAGGTCTGGATCCAGACCGAGGGCGTGCTGATCACCATCGCCTGGTCCGCCATCGTGGCCTTCATCGCCTACAAGCTGGTCGACATGATCGTCGGTCTGCGCGTCCCGGAAGACGAGGAGCGCGAAGGCCTGGACATCACGTCCCACGGCGAGACCGCCTACAACCGCTAGTCCTCCGGACCTCCGCTCAGGCGGGGTCTTGCGGGGCGCCTCAGGGCGCCCCGTTTTTCGTTGACGGGAACCCGGTTCGCGGGGCACCCCCTGTCGCCTGGTGACAACTGGGGCCGAATGCATGGATGACATGCGCATCGAATTGCGCTAGGTTCGCGCACTCCCGCCACCCCTGGAAGCGCCATGTTCCGCCAGTACCTGACACGCCTCATCGCGGCCCTCACCCTCGCCGCCTGCACGCCCGCGTTTGCCGACCCGGCCGGCGAGCCTCCCCACAGCCCCCTCGACCAGGCCGCAGCGGCAGCCCAGGCGGCCCAGATCGAGGGCCCCACCCGGGTGCCGCTCGGCGAACAGGCCACCCTCGACCTGCCCCAGGGCTACGCGTTCATCCCGCAGGCCGAGGCCCAGGCGCTGATGCACGCCATGGGCAACATGACCGGCCCCGGCTTCTATGGCCTGATACTCGGGGATGCGATGAGCGGCTTCGTCAGCGTGAGCTTCAACCCGGCCGGTTACGTCAAGGACGACGATGCCCGCGAATGGAACGCCCAGGAGCTCCTGCAGAACCTCAAGGACGGCACCGAGGCCGCCAACGAAGACCGCCGCGCCCGCGGCATACCCGAGTTCGAGGTGGTGGGGTGGGTCGAAAAGCCCGCCTACGAGGCCACGACGCACCGCCTGGTGTGGTCGGCCGAGCTGCGCGACAAGGTCGTCAATCCCGAGCACCCGGCCGCGGGGGTGAACTACAACACCTACCAGCTGGGCCGCGAAGGCTACATCTCGATGAACCTGGTCAGCGACCTGAACAACGTCGAAGCCGCCAAGCCCCGGGCGCGGCAATTGCTGACGGCCCTGCAGTTCAACGAGGGCAAGCGCTACGCCGACTTCGACGCGTCCACCGACAAGGTCGCCGCCTATGGCCTGGCGGCCCTGGTCGGCGGGGTTGCAGCCAAGAAGCTCGGCCTGCTGGCCGTGATCGGGGCCTTTCTCGCCAAGTTCGGCAAGCTCGGGCTGCTGGCCGCAGCCGGCGGGCTGGTCGGGCTGAAAAAGCTGCTGGGCCGCAAGCCGGCCTGACGCACCCCCCGTGAAGGCCCTGCTCGCCCTGCTGCTGGGCGGCGCCTTCGTCTGGCGGCCCAGTCCCCTGCAGCTGATTGCGGTGATCGCGATCCCCGAGGCCTGGCGCGCGCTCAGGGACGAGGGTCGGCCCGACGGCTACTACGAGGCGCGGCTCGGGCAGCGTCCCGAATATGCGGCGCTCTACGTGGGCCTGGTGGTCCTGCCGGCCGTGATGGGCCACGACGTGCATGACATGCTGGCAACCGCCCGGCCCTGAGCGAACCGCATCCCGCGCGGCTGGAGACTGGGGTCAGGGGACATTGGCATGGCGGATCGCCAGACAAATGCCCACAGTCCCTACCGGAAGACCACCGTCTTGTTGCCGTGGACCAGCACCCGGTCCTCCAGGTGGTAGCGCAGACCACGCGCCAGCACCGCCTTCTCGATATCCTTGCCGTAGCGCACCATGTCCTCGACCGAATCCGAGTGGTCGATGCGGATCACGTCCTGCTCGATGATCGGCCCCTGGTCGAGGTCGGCGGTGACGTAGTGGCAGGTGGCACCGATCAGCTTGACGCCCTTCGCCCAGGCCTGGTGGTAGGGCTTGGCGCCCACGAAGCTGGGCAGGAAGCTGTGGTGGATGTTGATGATGCGTCCCGGGTAGGCGGTGCACAGCTCGGGCGAGAGGATCTGCATGTAGCGCGCCAGCACCATGGTGTCGCCGCGCACCTCCTCGAAGATCCGCTCCACCTCGGCAAAGGCGCGCGCCTTGTTGTCGGCCGTCACCGGCACGTGGTGGAAGGGGATGCCGTGCCACTCGACGAAGCCGCGGAAGGTGTCGTGGTTCGAAATCACGCACGGGATCTCGATGTCGAGCTCCTTCGACTGCCAGCGGGCCAGCAGGTCGTAGAGGCAGTGCTCCTGCTTGGAGACCATCACCACCACCCGCTTCTTGACCGCGCTGTCGGTGATCTTCCAGTCCATGGCCAGCGCGTTGGCCAGCGGCTGGAAGCGCTCCCGGAACTCGGTCAGCATGAAGGGGAGCGAATCGGCGCGGATCTCGATGCGCATGAAGTAGCGGCCGACCGCCTCGCCCTCGCGCGGCGGCTCAGCGTGCAGGGCGGTCTCGAGGATCCAGCCCTGGTGCTCGGCGATGAAGCCCGACACCCGGGCGACGATGCCGACCTGGTCGGGACACGACGCCGACAGCGTAAAGAAGCGTTCGCGGTGCATGGTCAGATCAGGTCAGCGCGGGCGAAGGCCTGGTCGATCTCGCTGCGCAGCGCGTCGTACTCGCGCACCACGGGGTACTGGGGGAACTCGCGGATCACGTTCTCGGGCGGGCGGAACAGGATGCCGCCGTGGGCTTCGCCCAGCATCGCGGTGTCGTTGTAGGAATCGCCGGCCGCCACGACCTTGAAGTTGAGTTCCTTGAAGCGCTTCACCGCCTCGCGCTTCTGGTCGGCCATCCGCAGGTGATAGTCCACCAGGACGCCGTTGGCGTCGGCCTCGAGGCTGTGGCAGAACAGGGTCGGCAGGCCCAGCTGGCGCATCAGCGGCTTGGCGAACTCGTAGAAGGTGTCGGACAGGATGATGACCTGGTACTGGTCGCGCAGGGCGTCCAGGAAGGCGCGGGCGCCG
>JAGRFX010000033.1 GCA_020445805.1 Rhodocyclaceae bacterium | reverse complement strand
AGCCCCGACCGGGTGGTGGCGCCGACCAGGGTGAAGGGCGGCAGGTCGATGCGGATGGACCGCGCCGCCGGCCCCTCGCCGATGATCAGGTCGAGCTGGTAGTCCTCCATGGCCGGGTAGAGGATCTCCTCCACCACCGGGCTCAGGCGGTGGATCTCGTCGATGAACAGCACGTCGCGGGGCTGCAGGTTGGTCAGGATGGCCGCCAGGTCGCCGGGCCGGGCGATGACGGGGCCCGAGGTGGCGCGGAAGCCCACCCCCAGTTCCCGGGCGACGATCTGCGCCAGGGTGGTCTTGCCCAGGCCGGGGGGGCCAAACAGCAGCAGGTGGTCGAGGGCCTCGCCCCGCTTGCGGGCCGCCGTGATGAAGATCTCGAGCTGCTCGCGCACCTTGGCCTGGCCCACGTACTCGGCCAGGCGCTTGGGCCGCAGGGCACGCTCGATGGCGTCCTCCTGGCGGTCGCTGGCGGCCGCCGAGACAAGCCGGTCGGTCGGGGGGGCGCTGAGGCGGTCGGTCTCGATCATGGCGTGAGTCTAACGGAATGAGTCCGGCTTGCGCGGGCCGCGCATCTGCCCGCAAACTGTGCCCCTCTTGCCGGGTGGCCGGGAGCATCGGGGGTCGGATGAAGCTGGATCGAAATGCGCGGGCCATCCTCGGCGCGCTGGTGGCAGACGCGGCCTCGCTGGGCCTGCACTGGCTCTACGACGGCGAGCGCCTGGCGGACATCGCGCTACGCGGCGAACCGGTCTTCCTGGCCCCGGACCGTGCCCACTACGAGGGGGCCAAGGGCTCGTTTGTTCATGCCGCCCGCAAGGCGGGCGACTTCTCGGCCTACGGCGAGTGCTGCGCCCTGATGCTGCGCCAGCTGGCGGAAGCCGACGGCCGCTTCCAGCGGGTGACCTACCAGAGCATGTACCGGCGCCATTTTGGGCCGGGGGGTGCCTACGTGGGCTACATCGACAAGCCGACCCGCGGCACCCTGATCCGACTGATGCCACATGAGGATTCATCCACCTATCCCCAGCCTTCCGGCGTCGACGACGATCAGTTGCCCGCGCTGGCGTGCGTTCCGCCCGTGGTGGTGGCGGCCTTCCGCTGCGGACGGGAGGATGCCAGCCTGTGGGACGAACTCGAGCACGTGGTCCGCGTGACCAACAACAACGAGCGGGCGGTCGACGCCGGCCGGGCGGCGGGCCTGTTGCTGGTCGAACTGCTGCGCGGCAAGAAACCGCTGGATGCGATCGCCGCAGCTGCGTCACGTGCCGAGGGCGACCTGGCTGCCCGCATGCACGAAGCCGTGAAGGGAGACCGGCTCGACGCCGTGTCGGCTGCGGCCCGCTTTGGCGCCGCCTGCCATGTGGAGCAGGGTCTGCCGGTGATCTGCCACATCCTCGCGCACGCGGGCAGCTACCGTGAGGCCGTGATCGCCAACATCATGGCGGGGGGCGACAGCTGCGGGCGCAGCATCGTCCTGGGCGCCGCGATGGGGATCCGGGATGCGGTCCCCCTGGGCTGGATGGCGCGGATGAACCGACTGTCCGAAAGCCTGGACCTGATCGATCGGCTCGAATCCGCGCCCTGCTGATCAGGCGGCGTTGCCGTTGGGTTCGCCACCCTGGCGGGGGCCGCCTCGGCGGGACCGTCGCCGACGGTTTCCGCCCGCGGGGCCATTGCCACCGCTCCCCTGACCGTTGCCACCCTGGCCCCGGGGGGCTTCGTTGCGTTGAGGCGCGGAGGGGCCGGCCGCCTGCTGGCCCTGCCCCGTGCCACCCCGACGGCGCCGCTTGCCGCCGCCATTCCCACCATTGCCGCCACCGTTGCCACCGCCGCCGGCGGGGCCGCCACTGGTGTTGCCCTTGCCCGACGGGCTGGCCCGGTTGCCGTCCACCTCCGGACGCTGGCGTACGCGCCGGCCGTTGGGGTCGATGTCCATCCGGTTGAAGTTGATTTCTTCGATTTCGGCGTCGTCGAGCATCAGCAGGCCCGGCGGCAGGGCGCTACCGCCCGGGGCGTAGCTGGCGCGCGGGTCGATGGGCTGGCCGCCCTCGGTGGTGCGCGACTTGCCGCCGCCTCGCTTGTTGCGCCCTTCGCGCCGTCCCTCGTCGCGCGGGGCACGGGGCGCTTCGCCTTCCGGTCGATTCGGTTTGCCGGCGCGCTCCTTTCTGGGGCCGCGCTCCGCCTTGCTTTCGCGCTCTGCCTTGTTCTCGCGTGCCGGCTTGTCGTCGCGTGCCGATTTGTCCTCGCGTTCTGCCGTGCCTTCCCGCTCCGCCTTGCTCGTGCGCGGTGCCCTGGGCGGGCGGGGCGCGCGTGGTTCGGTGGCAGGGTCGGCGCCCTGGGGGCTGGGCACGAAGTCGGCCGGCAGCTCCCGCCGCTCGATGGTCCGCTGGATCAGGCGCTCGATGGCGAGCAGAAGCTTGTCCTCTTCCTCCGGATCCACCAGGGAAATGGCCTCCCCCTCGCTGCCCGCGCGCCCGGTGCGACCGATGCGATGCACGTAGTCTTCCGAGACATTGGGCATGTCGAAATTCACCACGTGGGGCAACTGGTCGATGTCGAGCCCGCGCGCGGCGATGTCGGTGGCGACCAGCACCTGCAGTTCGGAGCTCTTGAACTGGGCCAGGGCCCTCGTCCTGGCCGACTGACTCTTGTTGCCGTGGATGGCCAGCGCCGGCACCTCATGCTTGCAGAGGTACTCTGCCAGCTTGTTGGCGCCGTGCTTCGTACGTGTGAACACCAGCACCTGGAACCACTTCTGGCCGCGGATCAGGTGGGCCAGGAGTTCCCGCTTCTGCTTCTGTCCGATGGTGTAAACAGCCTGGTCCACCAATTCGGAAGCCGTATTGCGACGGGCGACCTCGACGCAGCCGGGTTCATGCAGGAGGCCGTTGGCCAGATCGCGGATCTCGTCCGAAAAGGTGGCCGAGAACAGCAGGTTCTGGCGCTTTTCCGGCAGCAGCGCGAGGATCTTGCGGATGTCGCGGATGAAGCCCATGTCGAGCATCCGGTCGGCTTCGTCCAGCACCAGGATCTCGACCCCGGAGAGGTCCACGTTGCGCTGGTTGGCGTGGTCGAGCAGGCGGCCCGGGGTGGCCACCAGGATGTCCACCGGTCGCTTGAGCGCGTTGGTCTGGGGCTGGATGCTGACGCCGCCGAACATCACCAGGCTGCTGGTGGGCAGGAAGCGGCTGTAGGTATCGACGGATTCCTTGACCTGGGCCGCGAGTTCGCGGGTCGGGGTCAGGATCAGGCAGCGGGGGCGGCCCGGCCGGGCCTTGCCGCCGGCTTCGGCGAGGCGATGCAGGATCGGCAGCGTAAAGCCGGCCGTCTTGCCGGTGCCCGTCTGGGCGGCGGCGAGCAGGTCGCCGCCTTCCAGCACCAGCGGAATGGCCTGGGCCTGGATCGGGGTGGGCGCGCTGTAGCCGGCTTCGGCAATGGCACGCAACAGGGGTTCTGCCAGCCCAAGGGCGGCAAAGGTGTGTTCAGTGGTCACTCAAAATCTCCAGCGACTACCTGTCGCTCTCTCGAGTGACACCAATTCAGGAAGGCGGGGAAAAAAATAGTCGGTTCGGGGCGGCCGCGGCGGCCTGAGCCCGGGCTCGACTTGGCGAGCCGGCACCCGGCAAATTGGCAGAACATCGGGTGGTGGCGCAGTGTAGGGGCCCCGCGCCCGCTGTGTCACGCGTTTTCTGGTGCGATGCGTCAAAAGCCACACTTCCGGGGCCGGCCCGCGACGGCCATGGGCAACGCCGAGCCTTGATCACGCGTGCCCGAATCCGCCACCATGGAAACCACCATGAAGCGCATCGTCCCCGGCATCCTCCTCGCCTGCCTGCTCAGCGCCTGCACGCCCACGCGCCAGGGCTCGGCCCTGACGGACGAGTGGATCCCTTCGCCGAACCAGGGCCCCCGCCGGCCGACCATGGTGGTCCTGCACTACACCACCAATGACGACGCCGCCACGGCCATCCGCACGCTGACCAATCCGGAGCGCGAGGTCAGCGCCCACTATCTGGTCGGCCGCGATGGACGCATCGTCCAGCTGGTGGATGAAACCCGCCGCGCCTGGCACGCCGGTGCGTCGTTCTGGGCCGGCAACCGCGACGTGAACTCGGCCTCGATCGGCATCGAGCTCGACAACAACGGCCACGAGCCCTTCCCCGAGCGGCAGATCGTCGCCCTGCTGGCGCTGCTGGGCGACCTGCGCGAGCGCTACGCGATTCCCGCCGAGAACATCGTGGGCCACTCCGACGTGGCCCTGGGCCGCAAGGTGGACCCCGGCCCGCAATTCCCGTGGCGGATGCTGGCCACCCAGGGCTACGGGCGCTGGTGCGACCCGCCCTACCCCACCCCGCCGGCCGGATTCGATCTGGCGACCGGGCTCGCCCTGCTGGGCTACGACACCACCGACCCGGAGGCCGCCCGGCGGGCCTTTCACCTCCACTACCTGCCCAATCACGACGCGCTGGTCGCAGCCGCCATCGAGGCGGAGCTGGCGCACTGCCTGCTGCACCCACCCTCCTCGCCGACCACCCGCCAGGGATAGTCGCCCAGGATCTGCTGCGCCCGGAAGGGACCGCACGCACCATTCGCCTCTCGCCATAGCGCGGGGCGCCGACCGAGCGATTCCGCGCCGCGAGGCGGCGCCGCGCACGAGCGAGACGGTCGCGATCTGTCGCACCTCGCAGCGGATCGGACAGTCATCGACGGACGCTACGGCCCCCGAATCGGGCCGCTTGCATTATTCGATTCGGATATGCGATTTTCCCGGTCCGCTGACGATAGCCCATGACTCCGTCGTGATTTCGGGGCGACCGATGCGCCACCGCGCGATCCATTTCCGCTGCTGGCAGGATTTTCCGCCACGACCTCTCAAGGGCAACTCCATGAAGCGCCTCATCCCACTGCAGTTCCCCCGGGCCGCCCTCGAACCCCGCAACCGTTGGCGCTGGCTGCGTCAGCCCGTGTTCGTCCTGGCGATGTCCGCAGCCGCCTGCGGCGGGCCGGGCAGTTCCGATGGCAACTCGATCGGTGATGGCAACGGTAATTCCAGCCCCCCCCCGACGGAAACGCCCGCCGCTCAGGTCAGCATCTTCGTCTCCGGGGTCGGCGTTGCCAGCGATCAGAGCTCCGAGCTCGCCACGCGCAGCTACGACCCGCTCCACCTCGCGGCCAGCGCCGGTGGCCCGCTCTACATAGCGGACGCTGCCAACCACGTGGTGCTCAAGGTCAGCGCCGATGCGGTGGTCACCACCCTGGCCGGCGTGGCCAGGCAGTTCGGTTTCACGGACGGCTCCGGCGCGGCTGCCCGGCTCAACGGGCCCGAAGGCATCGCCCTCGACGCCAGCGGCAATCTGCTGGTGGCAGACAAGTACAACCACGCCATCCGGCGCATCACGCCCGATGGCCAGGTCACCACCGTCGCGGGGGCATCAGACAGACCCGGCGAACTCAACGGCCTGAGCGCCAACGCCAGCTTCCGCCACCCCCAGGACGTGGCGGTCGGGCCCGATGGCACGATCTATGTGGCAGAACCCGCCTTCGCCCAGGTCCGCAGCATCAGCCCGACCGGCGTCGTCGCTACCTTCGCTGGACGCGTTCTGGACGGGCCGGGCCATTTCGATGTGCTGCGCGACTTCGCCCTGCCCGATGAGCCGCCGTCGGAAGCGGCCTCGCCCGCCTCGGTCGCGGTGTCTTCGACCGGTGCCGTCCTGGCTTCAGACGCGGCCCACCTGACGCTTCGATCCCTGGAAGCGGGCGGCGTAGCGGCGTACTTCGCCGGCGCCCTTGCCGAGGACGGCGAGGATGACTCGGTCCGATCGCCACTCCTAGCGCGCTTCGGCCAACCACGGGGCATCGCGGTCGATGCGTCGGGCAACACCTACGTGGCCGACACGCGCCACTGCACCATCCGGCGCATCGCGGCCACGGGCCGGGTGGACACCATCGTCGGGCGGAGCGGCGAGTGCACCGTGACCGAAGGCGACCGCAGCACGGCGCGGCTGGGGCCGGTCACCGATCTGGCCCTCGCCGGCACCACGCTCTACGCCGCCATCCCCGAAGCCGGCGTGGTAATGCGAATTCTGAATGTCGACCAGGCCACGCAGGTCCCGGGCGTGGCCGAGGGCATCCCTGCCACGGCCACGGCCCAGCTGGCGCTGGAGACCCGGATCGCGGCGCTGGCCAGCTTTGGCAGCGGCAGCACCGGCTTCACCATCGACCCGCTGCACACGGCCGCCGATGCGGCGGGCGACCTCTTCATCGCCGACGGCAACAACCACGTGATCCAGCGCCTCGCCGTCGACGGAAGCCTGACGACAGTGGCCGGCACCGCAGGCCAGCGCGGCCTGGTGGATGGCCCTGGCTCTGCCGCCCTGTTCGCCGGGCCGGAAGGCATTGCCCTGGCTGCCGACGGCGCCCTCTTCGTGGCCGACAAGCTCAACCACCGCATTCGACGTGTTGCCACCGACGGCACGGTCAGCACGGTGGCTGGGGGCGGCACGGCCAGCGAGCGCGACGGACCGGCGGACAGCGCCGCTTTCCAGTTCCCGCAGGACCTGTCCATCGACAGCCTCGGCAACATCTATGTGGCCGAGGCCGGCACCGCCACCGTTCGCCTGGTCGGCGCCGACGCCCGGGTCACCACCCTGGCCGGCACCTTCAACCTCTGCGGAGCGACGGACGCCAGCGGCCCCGCGGCCTCGTTTGCCTGCGGCAATCCGCTCGCCCTGAACTTCCCGCCCACGGCGCCCAATGGCCCCGCAGCCATTGCCACGGCGAGCGACGGCACGAGCTACGTCGCCGACGCCGGCAACCACATCATCCGCAAGATCACCACCAATGGCCAGGTCACCACCCTGGCAGGTCGCGCCGGCATCTCCGGGAGCGCCGACGGCAGCGGCGACTCGGCCCGCTTCCGCCTGCCGCGGGGCATCGCCATCGATGACCGGGGCGATCTCTACGTGGCCGACGAGGGCAACTGCAAGATCCGCAAGGTCACCGCCAGCGGTGAAGTCACGACCCTGGTCGGCATGCGCGACAGCTGCACCCTCGCCACCGGCCCGCTGTCGTCGGCGCGGCTCGGCGCCCGCGTCAACAACCTCACCTACCGGAACGGCACGCTCCACATCGCCCAGAACAACCCGGACACGGCGGGCGACACGGGCCTGACGACCCTGACGTCGACCCTGCTGGTGATTCGCGGCCTCGATTAAGACGGAGGGTCACCGCGGGGCGCCGCCCCTAGGCTGCGGGTCGGCCCGGGGGCGAACGGTGCAGCGCCGCCAGCGCGCTCATCCCCATAAGTGCCAGCAGGGCCAGCAGGCCGCCCTCCGAGAGGGTGGGAATGCCCTCCACCGCCACCGCCGGCAGGACCGGGTCGGTGATGATGCCGCTGGCGGCGTTGGCGTCCCCCACTCCGTTGTCGGTCACCTGGTAGGTCAGGCGCTTGCGGTCGCTGCTCAGCACCACGCCCGACAGGGTGAACCAGGTGGCTGTGGTGGCGTTGTACTTGTAGAGGGTCGTGCCCGGCGGCATGGCCTGCTCGTAGGTCAGGGTCACCGTGACGGTGGCGCCCGCGCCGCAGTTGTTGGTGGTGAATCCGAATCCCGCCTGGACCGGGCTGGCCGGCCCGCCGCTGGCCAGGGAGGACGGCGCCAGGAACCCCGCGCTGGCGAAGCCGCAGCCCGGTCCACCCGTGATGGTCGCGCTTGCCGAGCCGGCGCTCACGCTGGCGAAGGCCGGCGTGGGTCCCGTGAAGCTGGCCTGGACGAGGTTGGTGGCGTTGGCCTGGACGAAGACATTGGCAGTGTAGAGCGTGCCCTGGGTGTCGGTCAGGGCCAGGCCGTTGGCGGTGTTCAGCAGCGCGCGGGAATCGCCCACGTTGACCGTGGCGCTGCCGGCCACCTTGAGGCCGTTGCCGCACAGGGTGAGCGTGGATTGGCTGATGTCGACCAGCGTGCCCACGGCCGTCGACTCGACCAGCACGCAGCTGTCCGAAAACGCCGTGACCGCCACGTTGTCGATCGCCACCGTTTTGGCGCCGACGATGCGCACCCCGTTCAATCCGGCCTGGTTGAAGCCGTTCAGCGACAGGTTGCGGAGAATCACATCGTCCTGCGCCAGGTTGGCATCGATGGTGATGCCGCTGGTGCTGCCGGTGATCATCAGCCCGGCCACATGGCCGGCCCCGCCGTCCAGGGTGATGGCCTTGGTGATGGTCACCGCGCCGAAGTCGCCCGCGTCGAGGGCATCGATCTCGCCCCCCGCGGCCGTCTTGGCGATGGCACCGGCAAAGGTCTTGCACGGCGCTGTACGCGAACAGGGGTTTGCGTCATCACCGACGGCGGACACCCAGGTACGCGAGGCCTGGGCCTGGGCCATGCCCCCCCAGACCATCATTGCGACGAGGGCAATGAGGTGGACCACATGACTTCGAAGCGTATGCCGCGTCATGGACAACTCCCCAAGGCGGTGGCTGGCGCCGGACCCCGCATCGCCCCCAGAGGCGCGACGACGGGCACGCGAAACCCACCGGCCGGATGCACGGATTCGATCAGTTGGAGGACGCCGAACCGGTAAAGGCCCCGCTTGCCACGTTGCCTGCCGTCTGGTTGTTGCCGAAGCTGAGGATCGCACCGCCGTTGGTGGCCGAGAGCCCGAGCTGGTTGCCGAAGATCGTCGAGTTCGACACCCGAACGCTGGCGCCGGCCGAGTCCGACAGGATGCCGGTCTGGCTGAACAGCATGCGCACATGGTCGACGAAGACCGTGGCGGCTCCGGCGCCGGTCGGCTTCACGGCCAGCGCCGCCTCGCCCGCGGTGTCGCCGCAGTTGGACAGGGCCACGTCGATGACCTGGACCGTGCTGGTGGTGGCGGTGGGGGCGATCGAGATGCAGTTGTCGAAGCGATCGATCTTGACGTTCTGCACATGCAGGCTGCGCCCCGACGTGAAGGAGATGCCCGACAGGGAGTTTCCGAGCCCGTTGATGCTCAGATTGCGCAGGATCACGTTGTCCGTGGCCCCGGCAACGACCGCGATGCCGTTGGTACCCGCAGTGAGCACGCTCGCCACCTGGCCGGCGCCGCCGTCGATGGTGATGGCCTTGGTGATCGTGACGGCACCGAAGCCGCCCGGATCCAGCGCGTTGATCTCACCGCCGGCAGCGGTCTTGGAGATGGCACCGGCGAAAGTCTTGCAGGGTGCCGTGCGCGAACACGGGTTGGCGTCGTCCCCCACCCCCGAGACCCAGGTGCGGGTGGCCTGCGCCTGGGCACTGAACGACAGCAGCGCGCCTGTCAGCAGGGCCAGGGCGGCCTTCAGGAGCCGGGCGGCCGGCGAGCGGAGCGAGTGGAAGTCCATTTGATTCAGCTTCTCCAAGTGACGGGAACACCGGGCGCCCGACGGCGCTCACGCCGCACGGGTCAGGCATTTAACCCGAGCCGGAGCGGATTTGCGCTCGCGAAAACCACGTAGGTCGAAACGGAAGCCGCGCGTCGCGACAGCGCTGTCGATCCGCATCACGGCCGGCTTGTCGCCGCCGCGTGCGCCCCCTTGTTCCATCGGCAAGCCCGCGCTCCGTGATGTACTGCACGAATGCGCGAAGGCCTCCGGCCGGATATCGGACAGCGCCATCCTCCTGCCGGCAAACCTTTGACGCGGTGCAGTATCCGGCCCATAACCGAGTCTTCCGGGCTGCCCGATCGCGGCTGCCCGGCCAGGTGGAATCAGACCATGTTCGACAACGTCAACCCGTACTGCCTCGACAGCCTGGTCGGTCTGTCCGAGCAGCGCACGGTACTCGCCTCCGACGACATCTACGACGACCGAGGCTTCAAGCTCTGGGCCAAGGGCCAGCCAGTGTCCCACGACCTGCAGGACAAGCTGCTGCGCCGCAGGCTGCGCAAGCCGCTGGAGACCTCCCTGGAGGTCGAGGACGCCCTCAGCTTCCGCGACATCTCCGCGGCCGCGGTCGAGTTCATCGAGCGCTTCCCGCACATCGGTCGCATCGCGGGGCGGGGAGCCCTCGGCATGCTGCGCGACCTGCAGTCCTTTCCCGTGCCCACGCCGCTGCGGCTGCTCCTGACCGCCGCCCAGGTCAACGACCCGCGCAGTTTCCAGCACACCCTCTCCACGGTGCTGGTGTGCGCCGGTCTGGCCGACCGTGCCGGCATGAGCGAGCACGACGCCCGCCTGCTGATGGTGGCCGCGCTGCTCCACGACATCGGCGAGATCTACATCAAGCCCGACTACCTGAAGAGCGCCTATCGCCTCGGCCCGCACGAGTGGAAGCACGTGGCCAGCCATCCGCGCATCGGCCAGATGCTGATCCAGGAAGTGTCAACGCTGCCGTCTGCGGTTGCCCTCATCGTCGGGCAGCACCACGAGCGGCTCGACGGCAGCGGCTACCCCAACCAGTGGGCGCGCGCGCGGCAGCACCCCCTCAGCAACTGGCTGGCCGTGGCCGACACCGCCAGCGCCATCCTCGCCCGCGCCGACGCCGGCGCTCCCCTGCGGGTCGCCCTGGCCCTGCGGGTGGTGCCCGAGGAATACGACCGACAGGCCGTCGGCGTGATGACCCAGGCCTTGCGCCACAGCGGCGATGCCTATGGTGGCGACGGCGACGCCCACTGCATCCAGCGGGCCGGTGACACCTGGCGCCAGGTGGTGCAGGCCGCCCGACTGGCCGCAAGCCTGTGCAGGGAAGGCACCGAGGCCTTCGTCCGTACGCTGGCAGCGGCGACGGCGTCCGTGCTCTCCAACCTGGAGAAGTCGCTGCGGGCCACCGGCGTGGTCGACACCGAACACCTGTGTTTTGCGAGCAGCGACGGCGAATTGCTGGCCGAGATCGGGCTGGTGGTGCGCGAGACCGAGTGGCGCCTGCGCAATCTCGCCCGCAACGTCCACCTGCAGGCCGAAATCCACGCCGGGGGCGCCACGCTGGGCGAGCTGGCCGGACTGGTTGCGGCCCTCGACACACCGGCCGCCACGCCCGATGTCCCGCGGGCAGCGCTCGCCGCAGCCTGAACTGCCCCGCGGGGCGGACAGGCCGCCGCGGATCGGCGTCAGCGCCGCGGCCGCGACCGACAGGGCGCCGGGCCGGCGCCGCGCTCCATGCCGACGCCGATGCTCATGTCCTGCTCGACATTCCAGGGCGTCACTGTGCGATAGCCGACGAGGGGGTCCATCACCAGCAGGGAGAAATCCGCCGGGTTGTCCGGATTGACCTCGACGCCATAGACGACCATGGCATGGAGGATGTTGGTATGGAGAATCAGCAGGAAGTGCCCATGCCGCTCGATGAGGCGCTTGGCCATCTCGGGGCTGAAGTCGTTCGGCCTGATCGTCGTATCCAGATCCAGCAGGACCCGCCATTCGGCGAACACGGCCTCCACATCGGCGTTCGAATCCCCGATCAGGGCATCGCTGGCGTCGGTGCAGTCCGTGCCCCGGTAGTGACGGATCAGGAAGTCCGAGTCGAAGCCGGTCTGGACGATGCCCTTGATCAGCAGCCACGAGGCCAGCGCCGCCGCCCAGCAGGTCAGGCCCGACTGCCGGATGTCGGGCGGACGTCGCAGCACCCAGTTCGCGCGCGGCTTCGGCTGCCGGAACACCTGGGCCGTCGGCGCCGGCGACCGGCCCTGCTGGACCACGTGCGCCAGCTCATGGGCCATCAGCTGGCGGCCGGCATGGGTGCCCGCGGCGTATTCGCCCCGCGCAAACCCGATGTCGTTGCCGACGGTAAACGCCCTTGCATGCAGTTGATCGGCCCGCGCCGCGGACGCGGCATCGTCATGGACCCTGACCCCACCCAGGTAGCGGCCGAAGCGCGGCTCGAAGAAGGCCCGTTCGCTCCGCGACAGCGCGCGGCCGCTGCCGGGCAGACCCAGGTGTGCCGAGCGCGCCACCGGAGCCTCCGCCCCGTCCCGCCTTCGCGCATCGGGACCTACGGGATCCGGCATGCGCAATACGGCCTCGGCGCTTCGGCCGGCCTCACGCTCCGCGGCATCCCCGGGCCGGCTGACCCGCAGGCCGGCCCGACCGCTGCCGCCCAGGGCGTCCCGGATCTGGCGCCGGGCGTCCAGCGTCGCCGCCGGCGCCGGCAGGCTGGGCGCAGCGCCACGGCCGCGCGCGGTTTTCGCCGGGCGCCGCAGAAGTCGCGTGAGCCCTCCCGAGCGCTTGCAGTGGATTGCCATGGTCGCTTCTCCCAGGGATCCGGATAGGCCTCGTGCGCAGTCGCGCACGCCAGCGGGGCTCCTGAGCTTCCAGTATGGGTGAGCCCTTGCGATTCGGCTGCTACAGACCCCATCGCCGTCCGCTGCTCAAGACGCCTACCGGGCCTGCCCGAGCGCAATCCTCATGCCATCGGCGCTTGATCGGCACCGCTGCTCGCGACATACAAATCCGGATGCACCAGCGCCATCGGCCATCCGTCCGCCGTGGCCGGCACGCTCCAGGCGAGCGAAGGCGGCATCCGCTCGGCGCGCACGATGAGCAGCAGGTTCTGCCGATACCAGAACGGAATGGCGGGATCGTGCCAGAGGCGGCTGCGCAGGCAGTCGAGCGCCACATAGCCCCGCGCAGCGAACTTTTCCGCCCAGTAGGCCGGCCACTGCTCATTGACGTGCCCGACGCCGCCCTGGCCCGGGATCGCCGCGGAGAACAGCACGAAATCCGCCGCGGCAACCAGGCCATCCAGGTAGGCCTCCGCGCTCGCTTCGGGAAGATGCTCCGCCACCTCCAGCGAGATCGCCAGGTCGAAGCGCCGCCCGATGGGGCATGCGTGTGCCAGATCCGCCAGCTGGAGCGCCTGCCGGGGAATCACCAGCGGGGCCCCCTCGACCCACTCGCCCTCGATCCCGAGCACGTCCCGCACACCGCGCTCGATGAGCACCGACAGCCACGTTCCCACGCCGCAGCCCACGTCGATGGCGGAGCGGACCGGCGGCAAGGCCTCGAGGACCATCGAAAGCACGGTCCGCGCCGCGTGGATCGTGTAGGCGTGGCGGTCGGTGTAGAAGTCTTCCGGGTAGGCAATCACGGCCCGGGCCTCTCAGCATCGGGCCTGCACCGAACCGCCCCGCCATTGCGCACGCCACAGTGCTCCCCGGGGTCGCGCGCCCGCGCCCGTCCGCTGCATGAAACCGGTTGGCAGGCCGGTTGACCGGGGGCGCCAAAAGCATTGGCGAAAAACCTTCTGCTCATGGCCTCAAGCTTAAGCGAGCCCGCCGGGAACCGGTACCGTCATGGCGCTGCCCGGGGCGGATTCCTGCCGCCGAAACATTCGCCCAAATCGGCGTGGCGGCGCACCGGGAGGCGTGTCTAACATGCAATCGCAGGCGCCATTCCGCTGGGGGCCCTGGCTCGCTCCCCACCCGCCCGGCCTTCGCGGAGAACTTCCATGGCGCTCACCCGCCTGCAGGTCCAGTTGTGCATCACCGCCGTCGGCGAGGACGTCAATGCGCGCTCGCGCATCGACTCGATCTTTTCGGCCATGGGGCGCCACGCGGGCTTCACCCGCAATGCCCTGATGGCCACCTCGAACGCGCTCGAGACCCTGGGCCGCGGCGTTAACCGCGGGATTCAGGCAATCACCACAGGGGGCTCGAGCGAGATCAACCGCTGGCAGATGCGCCGGGCCGGCCAGCGCCCGTTCGACGAAGGCCCCCTGCTCTTCGACCCCAACGTCGAAGGCTCGCCGGGCAGCGAGCTCCAATGCACCGCGATCGCCGAGGCCGCCAAGGACGCCATCGACCGCAAGTGCAAGCGCACGCCCGGCTGCATCCCGGGGCTGGCGTCGACCAGCTGCTTCTCCCGTTCCCAGGGCTTCGCCCACATGGGCCTGGTGCTGACGATGACGGACGGCGGCAAGTACGTGCTCGACTGGTGGGCCACCCTCGACGTGGACAATCCGCTGGTCTATCGCTTCGACGACTTCGACAACAACCGCAAGGATGCCGCCCAGGAGTTCAAGCGCTTTGGTGGATTTTCCTGACGCTTCCCGGCAGGCGATGCGGGCTGCCTAGATCCGCCGCCGCAGGTGCGCGAATCCGATGAGGCCCATCGCAAGCGAAAGCAGCAGCAGGCCCCACTCGGAGAGCGTCGGGATGCCGGTGGCCGCAGCCACGGGCACGCCGGGTCCACCGGGGTCTGCGATCACGCCATTGGCAGCCAGATCATCGTCGCCGTCCCCACCGTCGGTGATGGTCAGGGTCACCGTGTTGCCGGCGATCACGGCGCCAGCGAACTGATACCAGTGGGGCGTCGGGTCGGCCGTGGTCCGGCCGTATTTCCAGTAGGTCGTACCGGCAGGCAAGGTCGTCGAGTAGGTGATGGTCACGGTGGCGGTGGAGCCTGCCGCGCCCGAGATCAGGGTGAAGTCGAACAGGCCTGCCGGAAAGCTGACGCCGGGCGGCAGGCTGGGTGGCGACTTGGCATGACCGCTCACCGGGATCGGGCCTGCGGAATTCGCCCCGTCGACCACCCATGTGCTGCCGGAGACCACTGCGCCGCCCGTGCCGGATGTCGAGAGGGGTGCGTGGGGGGCCGTGCAGCTGGCCGTGGCACCTGTGCCCGAACCCGCACAGGTCCATGTCCAGGCACTCCCGCCACTGACCGCGCTGGCGGTGCCGGCCGCACACAGGCCGGCGGTGGGTGCGAACGCTGTGGCGCCACCATCGGCCGCACCGCAGGTGCCGTCCACATTGACCACCACCCACTGGGCGTAGAGGGTTCCGTCACTGAGGACGGCAAAGCTGTCCGAGAGCGCCAGCGCGGTCCCCGAGCCATCGGCAGCGGTGTTCCAGCCCGACAGCGTGAAGCCGGCTCGGCTCAGCCCGCTGCCATCACTCAGCGTGATCACGGTGCCGCTGTTGAAGGTACCGCCGACCGGCGTGCTACCGCTGCCGCCGTTGGCATCGTAAGCGACGGTATAAGTCACCGGCGTCGGCAGCGTGCCCAGCAGAGCACCGGTCGCGCCACCGAACGGGGCGCCCAGCGCCGTGGCGATGGCGGTTCCCGCCGTGCCATTGCTGCCGCCCCCCGCGCCGCCGGCGCCGGCGGTCGCCACGCTGTTGATGGCACCGCTGTTCACAATGGTCAGGGCGCCCTGGTACACGAAGACCGCCGGGCCAACCGCGCCGCCACCGCCACCCGCGCCGTGGATGGCCCCGTTGCCGTTGCCACCCGTGCCGCCATTGGTGCCGCCGAGGCCGCCCGCGCCCCCGAATCGCGCTCCGCCGCCCCCACCGCCGGCACCCCAGCCACCCAGGCCGCCAGCCGCACCACCGGGAAACGCGCCGCCGTCGCCGCCGCTGCCCCCGCCACCGCCAAAGCCGCCCGGACCGCCGGCAAATCCACCGCCCGAAGGGTTGAAGGCACCGCCACCGCCACCACTGCCAAAGCCACCTGCCGCGCCGACGCCCCCTAGTCCACCCAGCCCGCCTGCGGGTCCACCGCCATCGCCCCCGGCACCCGCGGACTGGTCGCTGCCGCTCGTGCCGTACCAGCCCAGCGCGCCGCCCCCGCCCCCGCCGTCTGTCAGCGTGGCACTGATCCCGGCCCCACCACTGCCGCCCTGGGCACGGCAGCCGTCGAAACCGACGGTATCGATCGTGACGATCGCGGTGCTCTGGTTGACGAACAGGCAGCCCCCGGCGCCCAGCCCGCCACCACCGCCGTAGGCGCCTCCGTCCCCGCCCCTGGAAAGGCCATTCTGCAGCTTCAGGTTCTTGAGGGTGACCGTACCGGTATCGACAAAGAAGATGGGGAAGGTGCTCGCGCCATCGATGATCACGCTGCCGAAGGTGCCGCCGTCGATTGTCAGATCGGTGGCAATGGCGGGCAGCGCGCTGGCGAGGGTGATCGTGCCGATGCCGGCGCCACCAAATACGATGCTGTCGCCGCTGCTGGCTGCGGCCAGGGCGCTGCGCAAGGACCCCGCGCCGCTGTCCGCGGTCGTCGTGACGGTCAGGGTTGCGGCCGAAACCAGACACGCCGCCAGGCTCAGGACGACCGCCACGATCAGATGGATCCTGCGGGCGGGGAAGAATGTGATCAGCATGTGTGCCTTGTCAGCTTGCAGGTTCGTACTGCGCTCGAAGGATCCCGCGTCATCGAAGCCGCCGCCCGGGCGATTTGTGCGCGCCCCTGCCCGAGACCTGCGAGATCCAGCCCGCGTTTGTACCTGCAAGCTGCGCAGCTAGCAACATTTTTTGACATTCTGCCGAAATGGAGGAGACCTCCCGATTCGGCAATCGCAACACCGAGGCAGCGCCCGAATGCAGGCAAGGTGGCGGCGCCGCCCTGGGTCAAGGGGGCCGAGGCCAAGAGGGTGTTGCGCGGGGCGCCGCGCGCCGCGGTTCAGCCCCCGGGCGCGAGGAGCGACCTTCGCCAGTCCGCCAGCGGTTCCGGGAGGTGAAACACGTAGCCCTGGAAGCGGTTGCAGCCGTGTTGCGCCAGGAAATCGACCTGCGCCCGGTTCTCGACCCCCTCGGCCACGACGTCGATGGCGAGCTGGTCCGCCATCGCGAGGATGGCCTTGCACAGCGCCACGTCGTTGGCGTCGTGCGGCAGCTGGTCGACGAAGCTCCGGTCGATCTTCAGTTCGTGCAGGGGGAGGCGCTTCAGGTAGGCCAGTGAGGAGTAGCCCGTGCCGAAGTCGTCGATCGAGAAGCGGATGCCGAGGCTTGCCAGGTCGTGTATCCGGGCGATGACCTCGTCGGTCCGGTTCAGCAGCAGGTTCTCGGTGATTTCGAGGGTGAGGTCGTCGGGGTCGGCACCCGTCTCCTGCAGGATCCGGCGAACCCGGTCGCCGAAGTCGGCCTGATGGAACTGGTGCGGGCTGACATTCACCGCCAGGTTCAGGCGCCGGCCGGCCGCCCCCAGGCGCACCAGCTCCCGGCAGGTCTCCCGCAGCACCCATTCCCCGATCGGGATGATCAGGCCGCACTCTTCGGCAAGCGGAATGAACCTGGCCGGCGCCACCAGGCCGAGCTCGGGGTGATGCCAGCGGATCAGCATTTCTGCCGACAGGACAGCACCGCCGGCGTCGACCTGCGACTGCGCATGCAGCGCCAGTCCGCCGTTGTGGAGTGCACGGCGCAGGGCCTTCTCGAGCGCATAGCGCTCGCTGATCCGGCTCTGCATCTCCGGCTCGAAGAAGACCGGCGCCGGCGAGCCCAGGTCCTTGGCCCGATGCATGGCCATGTCCGCCTCACGGACGACATCTTCGGCCGCCTCCCCCAGGACGGGAAAGAGCGTGATGCCGATGCTCACGGTGGCCTGGAGCTCCTGGGCACCGATGAACGAGGGGGCCGCGATGGCGTTTCGCATCTTCTCGGCCACCGCGAGGGCCAGGCTCGCCGCCTGCTCCGGCTCGCTGCCCAGCTCGGGCAACAGAATGACGAACTCGTCGCCACCCAGCCGCGCCACGGAGTCGGACTGGCGCAGGTGCTGCGTGAGTCGCTCGGCCGTGAGCTTGAGCAGGGCGTCGCCCGCCACATGCCCGTAGATGTCATTGACGCTCTTGAAATGGTGCAGGTTGAGAAACAGGACCGCGCCGAACCGGGTATGACGCCTCGCCGCCGACAAGGCCTGCTCCAGGCGGTCGACCAAGAGGCTCCGGTTGGGCAGGCCGGTCAAGGGGTCATGGTGCGAGAGGTGCAGGATGAGCGCTTCGTTCCGCTTTCGAGCGGAGATGTCCTCCGTGAAGATCACCACGCCGCCCACCTCGTCGGTGCGGGTGCGCCATGGCATCAGCTCCCAGCGCAACCATTGCGCGCTGCCATCGGCCCGCAGCCAGCAGTCTTCATCGACCTTCAAGACCTCGCCCGCCATGCCGCGCTGGTGCGCCGCTTTCCAGGATTCCGGGATGTCCGGGAAGATCTCGTAGTGCCCCCGGCCCAGCAGGTCCGTACCCGACAGGCCGTAGTCATCGCACCAGCGCCGACTGGCCGCCACGTAGCGCATGTCGCGATCGAACATGGCCAGGGCGACCGGCGCATGGTCGATGAGCAGCTGCAGGCGCCGCCGGCTCTGCTGCAGCTCATCCTCCATCGCGCGGCGTTCCGACACATCCTCGACGACGGCGATGAAATACTCGGGACTGCCCCGGCCATCGCGCACCAGCGAAACGGTCAGGCGGATCCAGACCGCATGCCCGGCGCGATGCAGGTAGCGCTTCTCCATCCGGTAGTGGTCGCGCTCGCCTGCCAGCAACTGGCGAACGAACTCCAGGTCGGTTGCCAGATCGTCCGGATGCGTGATCTGCTGGAAATCGGTCTTCAGCAGGGTCGCGTAGTCATACCCGACGATCTCGCAAAGTCGCTTGTTCGCATCCAGCCATCGGCCATCCGGTGCCACGCGGGCGATGCCGACCGCCGCCTGCTCGAAGACCGAGCGGTACATGACCTGCTGCCGGATCAGGTCCAGCTCGAAGCCGACGCGCTCCGACACATCCTCCACGACCGAGATGAAGTAGGCGGGCGCGCCATCGACCTCATGGACCAGCGCGACGGTCAGGCGGACCCAGACGATCTGCCCGTCGCGGTGGAAATAGCGCTTCTCCATCTGGTAGCGACCGATGTCGCCCGCCAGCATCTGCCCGACGTAGTGGAGGTCGGCGTCCAGGTCCTCGGGGTGGGTCAGCCGCTGGAAATCCAGCGCCAGCAGTTCCTCGCGGCTGTAGCCCACGATTTCGCACAGGCGCTGATTGACTTCGAGCCATCGCCCCTCCGGCGACACGCGCGCGATGCCGACCGCCGCCTGCTCGAAGACCGACTGGTACAGATGCCGCTGCCGCTCGGCCGACATCTCCGACTGCTTCTGCCCGGTGATGTCCTGGATGGTGCCGCGAAGGCCACAGACCTGTCCGTTCCGGTCGTGGACCACTTCGCCGCGCGTCACCACCCAGATGGGGCTGCCACGCCGGAAGGCCTGGAGAACCAGCTCGTACCCTTCGCCGCTCGCGATGGCGTGCTGAACAGCCGCATTCAGCACCTCCCAGTCCTCGACCGGATAGCAGGAACCCCGCTGGTCCTTGAAATCAGGCAGGGCCCGGGCGTCCGGTTCCAAGCCGAAGAGGCTCAGCAGTTCGTCCGAGCCGACCGTGACATCCGTGGCCGCATCCCAGTGCCAGCTGCCGACACCGGCGAGGCGCTGGGCTTCGCGGAGCTCCCACGGCCAGTCGCGAGCCTCGTCGCGCGGCAGACCTTCGCCAGTTGTGCTGTTCGAACCCATGCCTTGCGGAACGCCCGCGCGCAAAGCCGGCGGCGCGGGCGTCGAGATTGAATGAATTTGCCCAATGATACCCCGCGATGCCCCCCACATATCGCCACGCCCCCGCGCGAATGCGCGTTGCGCGAGCCCTTCGGCGAGCGGATTCTCCTGGCCTTTGGGGGCCGGCCTGCTAGCGTGAAGAATCGGAAGGCCCCCCGTGCTTCCGACACCCCGCCACTCGGATGCGAGTGGGCGGCCATGTGGATTCACCGGGTCTTCGTCTGGCGGCGGAGCCTCCCCCTGCCCGGCTGGCCCGATCCTCGGACACCGACATCATGGGTACGAGCACGCTTGGATTGAAACGCGTCAAGGTCATCGCCCTCGCCGTGCAGGACCCGGCCCGCGCGAACCGCTTCTACGGCACCACCCTCGGCCTGGAACCGGCCATGGAGAACGGCGAGCCGGTCGGCTTCCTGCTCGGCGATATCGTGCTGATGCTGAAGGATGGCTGGTACGGGACCCCCACCGCCGAGCCCAACCCGCGCATCACCCTCGAATGCACCGACGCCCTGGCCACCCAGGCGGCCTTGCGGGCACAGGAGGTCACCATTTCGGATGCGGTCGAGCGCTACGACGGGACCTTCCTTGTCGGTGCCTTCCTCGACAGCGAGGGCAACAAGCTCTGGTTCTGCTCCGGCGGCTAGCGCATCCGACCTGGGCGCAAGCCCAGTCGCGAAGTGCCGCCAAAGCCGGCGCACGGACCACGCCGGCTACCCGTGCTGCCCGGCTCGCCGTCGTGCTTCGCGCTGCGCGAGGCACAGTCAAGCGCATCTCGCTCGCGCACCGGATCCCGTAGCACCCGGATGCGTGTGCTGCCGGGCGCGCAAGATCGCCGGGGGAATGACACGCAGCGCGGCAGCACCAGGGCGCGGTTTTCCGCATCCACTCCCCTGAAACGGAGTATGGTGACCCTGCGACACATGCCGTAACAAATACACAAACACCAACAGGGGACGCCATGAACAAGACTCGATTCATTTGCCGCCTCACACCGCTCGCCGTGGGTGCCGGCCTGATGCTGGGCAGTGCCGGTGCAATGGCCCAGTCCTTTCTCGAGAACCCGGCCAGGAATGCCCTGGTCAGCGGCATCGGCCTCGTCTCCGGCTGGAAATGCACGGCAGGAACGCTGACTCCGCCTAAGCCGTGACACCCGCTGATCCAATTGACCGATCCAAGGCGGTGACGTCGCAGAAAGATAGAAAGCCGAAAGCCAAGGGGTCAGGTCTAGAAAAGTTGCAGCTTTTGGGCCTCTCTCTGCTGTATCAGGCCGCTCCGTTCCCAAGCCTACGCGACCTCAATAGCAATCGCCCAAGCCCACAGTCCGCAACCTGCAGACTGCGACACTACCCCCGAGGCATCAATTCAATAAGCTGCCGAAGCGCTGCCGCGCGCTCACAGTCTTGGCCATGTTCAGGCCGAGCCATTTCGCTCAGAGCCACCTGCCGCACCTCCGCCATGGTGAAAAGCCCAGCCATTGGCCCATGCTCTCCCACGTCGTCGCATGCAATCATCGCAACTGCATCAACGCCGTCCCACTCAACCGGCAGAATCCTGATCGAAGCCCCGACCTCGTGGCTAACTTCACCTTCCCTGACGAGCGTATCCAGCAGTAGCCGGTGGCTAGCGTCCACCGGACCTCGCAGGTCGGCCGCAATGACGGACCCCACGGCAAGGCGCAAGAGGAACTCCATCTGTTCGGACGAGCACTCAAACCGATAGGATTTCCCTTTCATGCCATATCCTAGGGTAGAAAGCGCTTCGGTATCGCATGAGTGATGAGCAGTTTGCCTACTCCCACCCGACCTCCGCCGCCATCAAGTACCCCGCCCCGTAAACGGTCTTGATCATCTTCGCATGCACCGGATTCTCCTCCAGCCTTCTCCGTAGCCGGGACACGCGAAGATCAATCGACCGATCCAACGCCGTCACATCCCTTCCAGCCAATAGCTGTTCGCGAGAAAGAATCTGATTCGGCCGCTCCAAAAACGCCGTCAATAGCTGAGCCTCGGCCAATGACAGCGAATCCTCCTTCCCATCCGGCGACACCAGCAGGTGCGTCCCCAGCTCGAAGCGCCACCCATTAAACCGCGCACAGCGCACCGCGGTGGTGGCCGGATCGGGCGTCGGCGGCATGTAGCGGCGCAGGATGCTGCGCACTCGGGCAATCAGTTCGCGGGGCTCGAAGGGCTTGACCATGTAGTCGTCGGCGCCCAGCTCCAGGCCCATGACCCGGTCGTGGGTGTCGGTGCGGCCGGTGACGATGAGGAGGCCGAAGCGATGGCGGGCGCGGACCTGGTGGAGGACCTCCATGCCGTCCATGTCGGGCAGGCCCAGGTCGAGGATGGCCACCTGGGGCAGCTGGGTCTTGAGGCTGCGCAGGAACTCGCCGCCGGAGCGGAACACCTCGTAGCGATAGCCGAAACCGTCCAGCGTCTTGCAGATGAGCGAGGCGACGGCCGGCTCATCTTCGACGACATGGATCAGTTCCTTCTGCTTCTCGGCCATCCCTCCCCCTCAAGACGGAATGCCGGCCGATTGTCGCAGGCGCGGCGCGCCGTGGCGAGTGCGACGAGCGGCTTTCTTGACCAATGCCAAGAGTGGTGCGGGTTTCCGCGCGCCGGGGCGGGCCCCGCTCAGACGCTAGCGACGGCCTCGCGCAGGGCTTCGGCCAGGCGCTCGCGGCTGAAGGGCTTGTCGAGCATGGGGATGTCGTCGAAGGCGTTGCCCTGGCTGTTGTCGGCGTAGCCGCTCATGAGCAGCACCGGCACCTGGGGGCGGAAGCGCTTGACGAAGCGGGCCAGGGCCCGGCCGTCCATGCTGCCGGGCATCACCACGTCGGACAGCACCAGGGAGATGGCCGGGATGTTCTCGACCATGTCGGCGGCCTCGGCGCCGTTCTCGGCCTCCATGACAGAGCAGCCCAGGGCGGCCAGCTGGCTGCGCACCACCTTGCGCACCTCGGGGTCGTCCTCCACCAGCAGCACGATGCGGCCAGCCAGGGTGGCGCGGCGGTGGGGGTCGTCCTGGCGGCGGCTGGCCACGGCCTCGGCCGGCTGGCGGATGCGCGGCAGCAGCAGGGCCACGGTGGTGCCCACGGCCTGGCGGCTGCGGATGCGGGCGCCGCCGCCGGACTGCTTGATGAAGCCATACACCATGGCCATGCCGAGGCCCGAGCCCATGCCGAACTGCTTGGTGGTGAAGAAGGGCTCGAAGACCCGGGCCAGGGTCTTGCCGTCCATGCCCATGCCGTTGTCGGTGACGGCGATCTGCACGTACTCGCCCGGCTCCACCTCCAGGTCGGCAGCGTCGGCGCCGTCGATGGCCTCGATGGACGAGTCGATGATCAGCGAGCCGCCGTTGGGCATGGCGTCCTTGGCATTCAGCACCAGGTTGAGTAGCGCGCTCTCCAGCTGGTGGGGGTCGGCGCGAACGATCAGCTCGTTGTCGTTGGAGGAGGTCAGCATGGAGATGCTGCCGGGCAGCGAGCGGCGGATCAGCTTAGCCATGCCGAGCACCAGCTCGTTCACATCCACCGGCACCGGATCCATGGGCTGCTGGCGCGAGAAGGCCAGCAGGCGCTTGATCAGTTCGGCACCGCGGCCGGCGGCCTCCAGCGCGGGGGTCACGTATTCGTCGGAGAGGGGGCTGTCGGGCAGCGCGTCGCGCAGGCCCGAGAGGTTGCCCATCACCACCGTGAGCATGTTGTTGAAGTCGTGGGCCAGGCCGCCGGTGAGCTGGCCGATGGCCTCCAGCTTCTGGGCCTGGGCAAGGGCGAAGTGGGTGCGGCGCTGCTCGGTCACGTCCACTGCGTGCACGTAGCAGCCCAGCACCGTGCCGTCGGGGCCGATGTCGGGCAGCAGGGTGCTGCGGGCGTACACGGTGGCGCCGCTGGGGGCCACCAGCGGATATTCGTAGGTGATCTTCTCGCCGGTCAGGGCCCGCCGCACGTGGCCCTCCACCAGCTCGAAGACGGCCGGGCCGATCACCTCGCGGATGGGCTTGTCCTGGATGCTCTCGGCCGTCCAGCCGAACCAGCGGGCGTAGCGCTTGTTGGCGTAGCGGTAGGTCCAGGTGTGGTCGAAGTAGGCGACGTGGGCCGGGATGGTGTCGGTGATCTGGCGCAGCCGCCCCTCGGAGTGCAGCAGGGCGGCGGTCATGTTGCGGTTGGCCTCGATGGCGGCGGTCAGCTCGGCGTTGGCCGCGATCAGCTCGGCGGTGCGGGCCTGGATGTGCTCTTCCAGCTCGGCCTGGTGGCGGGCGATCTCCTCCCGCTGGCGCTCCTGCTCGGTCACGTCGGAGTACAGCGCGATGAAGCCCCGGTGGGGCAGCGGGTAGCCGCGGATCGACAGCATCTGGCCGTTGGGGCGGCGGCGCAGGGTCTCGTGCACCTTGAAGGCGCGGGCCGCGGCCACCCGGGCCAGGACCTCGGCCTCGGGGTCGCCGGCGCCATATTCGCCGCGCTCGGCGTTGAAGCGGATGAAGGCCTCGAAGGGGGTACCGGGCACCGCCAGGCTGGCGGGAAAGTCGAGCAGGTCCAGGAAGGTGTGGTTGCAGGCAATCAGGCGCAGGTCGCGATCGAACACGGTCACGCCCTGGTCGAGCAGGTCGAGGCCGGCCGTCAGCATCTCCCGGTACAGCCGGTCGCTGACGAGGGCCGATGCGGCGTCCTCGTCGGGCGTGGGTTCGGTCGTTTCGGGCTCCTGGCTCATCACATCCCCGTATCACGTGGCACCGCTGGTGCGGGCCGCCTCGATGGATTCTAGTCGGGCGCCGCCAGCGGAAAACGGCGCGGACAAGATTGAGTACATTTCCACGCTAGTTGCGACAAAGTTGTTTGCGAAGCTCCCACTGCGCCGCATTCCGCCCATGCCAAACGGGCGCGGAATGAAGAGAAAAGCACCGGCAGGCCGACCGGCCCGCACCGGTAACCGCAGAGAAGGAGTCGAGGGTGACTGGCAATAAATACGACATGGGCCTGGATCGCAACCCGGCCAACTATGTTCCGCTTTCCCCGCTGAGCTACCTGGAGCGTTCCGCCCAGGTCTATCCGGACTACCCCAGCGTCATCCACGGCGCGCGCAGCTTCACCTGGGCCGAGACCTACGCCCGCTGCCGCCGCCTGGCCAGCGCCCTGACGGCCCGCGGCATCGGCCGCGGCGACACGGTGGCGGTGATGCTGCCCAACGTGCCGGCCATGTTCGAGGCCCACTTCGGCGTGCCGATGACCGGCGCCGTGCTGAACACCCTGAACACCCGCCTCGACGCCGAAGCCATCGCCTTCATGCTGACCCACGGCGAAGCCCGGGTGCTGATCACCGACCCCGAATTCGCCCCCATCATCTCGGCCGCGCTCGAGCTGCTCGAGGGCCCAAAGCCCCTGGTCATCGACGCGCTGGACCCCGAGTTTCCGGGCACCACGCAACTGGGCGAGATCGAGTACGAGGCCTTCCTCGACACCGGCAGCCCCACCTTCGCCTGGCAGCTGCCCGCCGACGAGTGGGACGCCATTTCGCTGAACTACACCTCGGGCACCACCGGTAACCCCAAGGGGGTGGTCTACCACCACCGCGGCGCGTATCTGAATGCCGCCTCGAACATCATCAGCTGGGGCATGCCGGCGCACACGGTCTACCTCTGGACCCTGCCGATGTTCCACTGCAACGGCTGGTGCTTTCCCTGGACCATGGCCGCCAACACCGGCGTGAACATCTGCCTGCGCAAGGT
>JAGRFX010000347.1 GCA_020445805.1 Rhodocyclaceae bacterium | reverse complement strand
ATCGGCCTCGGTCTCCACCCGATTGCGACGCAGGAGCCGCATGGTCTGCTGGTCGGTCCCGGGTGCCCGGCCGAGCCCCAGGTCGATGCGGCCCGGATAGATGGCCGCCAGGGTGCCGAAGGCCTCGGCCACGGTCAGCGGCGCATGGTTGGGCAGCATGATGCCGCCCGAACCCACCCGGATGGTGCGGGTGGCGGCCGCGATGTGCCCGATCAGCACCGCGGTGGCGGAACTGGCGATGCCTGGCATGTTGTGGTGCTCGGCAAGCCAGTAGCGGGTAAAGCCGAGGCGCTCGACGTGCCGGGCGGTCCGGACGGCCAGTGCAATCGCATCGGCGTGCGAGGCGCCCTGGCGGACGCCGACCAGGTCGAGCATCGACAGTCTGGGTTTGGATGGACCGGCCATGGTTCAGGGCTCCGGGGCAAGGATCGGCGCGGGACGCGGGGCCTGCGTCGGGTTCATGGGTGCTCGAAGAGGTGCACGCGATAGCCATCCCGCAGCGAGCGCAGGAGGCTATTGAACACCCAACGGGGAATCCTGATCGATCCATGGTCGAGGGCGCGCCCCGCGATCGAGTGCCGACCCGCGTGCCGGTAGCCGTGCTCGATGACAAAGGCCGCCGGGTCGTCCATGAGTTCCGAGAAGTCTCCGCCCAGCCGGGCGATCTGGGCGCGCAGCCGCGCGCCATAGCGGCGGGCAAAGTGGCGGGTCATCAGGTCGCAGATCAGGCTGTGGCTGGGCAGGCAGGCCTTGAGGGCGGCGAGGGACGTGGCCAGTGCATCCCGGGACAGGTACATGCTGACCCCTTCCAGCACGACGACGGCCGGCGCATCGTCGTCCAGGTGGTCGGCCAGGACGTGGCTCAGGGACTGCCTGGCAAAGTCGATCGGGACGCGCCGGAGCGGATTCGGGCAGTCGGACTCGGGCAGGATCCGTGACTTCCGGGCGATCAGGGGCGCCTGGTCCAGCTCCAGCCACTGCCCGCCCGCCAGGCGGAAGGCGCGGGTGTCGAAGCCAGCGCCGAGCAGCACGACGCGCAGCCCCGGATCGGCCGCCAGGCGATCGCGCAGCAGGTCGTCGATAATGCGGTGGCGCGCCGCGTTGCTGCGGTTGGGCGCGGTGAAGCGCAGGAAAGGCTGGAACAGGGCCCGGCCCTCGGCATCCATGAAGCGCTCGGCCAGATGGTCGCCGCAGACAGGCTGTGCGCTCTGCGCGTCGAGCATGCGCACACCGCAGCAGTAGTAGGCCGTCTTCGCGATCGGGTCCATCGTCCGGTGCTCCGGTCAGGGGCGGGGTCCCCTCGCTTGACACTATAGGCCATGGCCCTGGCATGCCATCGCGCGCCGCGCTGCCGAGGGCTCCCTGGGGCGGTCCGGTGGGGCAGCTACTGACGGATGTCGCCGAAATTGGCCGGCGGGGTGGCGTCCTGGGCGTCGGCCCTGAAGGGATTGATGTCGAGCCCGCCGCGGCGCGTGTAGCGGGCCCAGACCGCCAGCCGCTGGGGGCGGCACTGGCGCCGGACATCCATGAAGATGCGCTCGACGCACTGCTCGTGGAACTCGTTGTGGTTGCGGAACGAAACCACGTAGCGCAGCAGGGCGGCCCGGTCGATCGGGTGGCCACGGTAGCGGATGATCAGCGTGGCCCAGTCCGGCTGGCCTGTGACCAGGCAGTTGGACTTCAGCAACTGGGAGACCAGGGTCTCCTGCACCAGCGGTGCCGTGAGCTCGGCGCGCAGGCGCTCGGGACAGGGCGTGTAGTCCTCGATCTCCAGATCGATATCGTCGATGAGGGTGCCTTCTGCCGCGGCGACAATGCGCTCGGGCCGATCGCCGAGGCGCTGGATCGCCACCCCGACGCGGCTGCCGGTGGCCTCGGAGAGATCCTCGGCGATGCGCAGGCGCACGGCTTCGACGCCGTCGAAGCGGCTGCCGTTGAAGGAGTTGAGGTAGAGCTTGAGCGACTTGGATTCCACCAGCCGGGGCGAGGCCGCCGGAACCCGGAAGCTGCCGATGGCCACCACCGGCTTGCCCCGGGGGTCGAGCCAGGACAGCTCGTAGGCGTTCCAGAGATCCTCGCCCACGAAGGGCGGGTCACGCTCGATCCCGATCTCGGCCCGCTTGGGGCCCCGTGCGATCGGGAACAGCAGCTCCGGCGTGTAGTCGCTGCGGTAGGCCACCGCTCGGCCAAGCGGTGAGGCGCCGGCGGAGGTCAGGTCGGGCTGGTCGGGCATCGCGAACTCGGGAGAGACGGAAACGGCAGGATTATAATGACGGGCTGAGCCCATGGACCCGGCTTGCACGTCCATCATGAACGAACCACACGAAGTCTTGCTGGTGCTGACCAACCTGCCGGACCGCGACAGCGCGCTGCGCCTGGCGCAGGGGCTCGTGGACCGGCGGGTGGCCGCCTGTGTGAACGTGCTGGGCGGGTGTACCTCGGTCTATCGCTGGAACGGACAGACCGAGCAGGCCGACGAGGTTCCCCTGCTGGTCAAGACCACCGGGGCGGGCTACGCGGCCCTCGAGGCGGCGATCCGCGAGGCCCACCCCTACGAACTTCCCGAGATCATCGCGGTCCCTGTGACACATGGCCTGCCCGCTTACCTCGCCTGGGTCGCCACCGAAACCGCCCCTGCGACCTGACCGAAAGCCATGAACCGCCTGCTGAATCACCTCCTGCCCCTCCTCGCGATCATCGGCCTCGTTGCCCAGGCCCTCGCGGCCAGCCCCCTGCATCCCCTCGAGGCCTACAAGATGCAGGCCCGCTCGCTGGATCCGCAGACCATCGAGGTGGTCTTCGACATTCACGAGGACTACTACCTCTACAAGGCCAACTTCCGATTCAAGTCGAACGTCCCGGAGGTGGTCTTCGGGACCCCGGACCTGCCCCCGGGCAAGGCGAAGCACGACGAGTTCTTCGGCGACGTCGAGATCTACCGCGATGAGCTGCGGTTCCGGCTGCCGGTCCAGGCCGGTGCCACGCCAGCCTTCCAGCTCACGGTGGTGGCCCAGGGCTGCTG
>JAGRFX010000346.1 GCA_020445805.1 Rhodocyclaceae bacterium | reverse complement strand
GTGCGGCTCGAGAGCATCAAACCCGACGGCGGCATCGAATTGGTACAGGAAGCCCGGATCGAGAAGCGTCACCCGGACTGACGCGCCCGGATAGCCCCACCTTTGGGGCACCACCCCCACCAAAGCAAGAAAAAATGCACCTCTTTGGGGCTCATGCCCCATTAGCGGGTGTTACTTCATCGTACTTTTGACTACCATCAAGGAACTGCGCTGCACCAGGGAAGAGCATTCGCACTAACCTGAATGCGCAGTTGTGTGCGTCAAGTTGTGCAAAAAGGGGATCGGGTATTCGGTTGATCTTCCTTTGCGCTGTCGGTGACGCGGGGGGCGTAGCCCGGAGCGGCGCCGATAGCGCGCGGCCACTTCAGGCGGCCAGTCTCAACAACTCCTTTTTCTGTTCCGCGAGGAACGTCATGTTCAGATAGCGGTTGTCCTCCAGCCAGGTTTCGTGCGTCTCGACACACAGGGCACGAATCAATCGCAGACAGGACTCGGTGTTCGGGAAGATGCGCACGACGAGCGTTCGGCGCTTGATCTCCTCGTTGAGCCGTTCGAGCATGTTGGTGCTCTTCAAGTGTTTGTGGTGCGCCCGGGGCAAGCGGTAGAAGGTCAGCGTTTCGAGGATGTTGGCTTCGACCCAATCGACCAGCTTCGGGTACTTGGCTTGCCATTTGCCGATCCACGCCGACAGATCCCGCTGGGCTTCCTGGATGTCGCGCCGGTCATAGATCCAGCGCAGTTCCTGAAGGCAATCGTCGTCGGCCTTGCGCGGCAGATAGTCCAAGGCATTGCGCAGGAAATGCACATAACAGCGCTGCCACGCGGCTTCCGTCAGCACCACAGCGATCGCTTTCTTGAGACCAGCATGATCGTCGGAAACGACAAATTCGACGCCCGAGAGGCCACGCTCCTTCAAGCGCAGCAGGAAGTCTTTCCAGCTGCTTTGGCTCTCGCGGTTCGCCATCTCGACCGCCAGCACTTGCCGCTTGCCTTCCCAGTTGATGCCGATGGCGATCAGTACCGCCTGGTGCGCAATGACCCCGTTGTCCCGAATACGCTCATAGCGCGCATCGAGTATCAGGTAGGGATACGGCTCATCGAGCGGGCGGTGGGCGAACTTCGCCAAAGTTTCATCCAGTCCCTTGTTGATGGCACTGATCGAACTGGCCGAGAAGCTGTGACCGCACAATTCCTCGGTGATCGCCTTGACCTTGCGCGTCGAAACGCCTTGCACGTACATCTCGGCGAGTGCTGCAACCAAGGCCTTCTCGCTCCTTGCGTAGCGTTCGAACAGGGCCGTCGAGAATTCGCCGCCGCGATCCCGTGGCACGCGCAGTTCCAGTTTGCCGATCCGGGTGACCAGACTCCGGCCGTAATAGCCGGCTCGATAGCCGCTTCTCGATTCCGTGCGCTCGCCCGGCCCGGCTCCCAGGAAATCGGTCATTTCGCCCTCGAGTACTTCCTGCAGCGCTTCTTTCATCAGCGCCTTGATGAGATCACGGTCTCCAGCGACCGCTTCCGCCGCCGACAACTTCGTATTACGCTCTTTCATGGTCATGGTTTGCCCTCCCAACGGGTTTAAGGTCGATCTCGACAATCAACCTCTTACCATGACCACCCACGCCTTTCTACCGCTGACGCTTTTGCACACAAGTCAGCACACTACCGAATGCGCTCAAACGGAGCAGTTCCTTGCAACCGCAGCGTCGATCGTTCCTCCTGGGCCGGGTGGTCAGCCGTACCTTCCCCAGACCGCCCGGTACCCTCCCCGAGTCCGTCCTCGCGACCCAGTGCGACGCCTGCGCCCGCTGCGTGCAGGCCTGTCCGCAGCAGATCATCGTCCTCGACAACGCCCTGCCGCGCCTGGACTTCACGGTGGCGGAGTGCACCTTCTGCGGCCGCTGCGCCGAGGCCTGTCCGACCGGTGCGATCGTCGCAACGACCGAGCGCCGGCTGCCCTGGCGGGCGGCCATCGGCGCCGCCTGCCTGGCCATCCGGGGCATCGAGTGCCGCACCTGCGGCGAGCACTGCGACGCCCGGGCCATCCGATTCCTTCCGGTTGCGGGGCGCCCCCGCCTGCCGGAGGTCAACCAGGAGAGTTGCACGGGCTGTGGCGCCTGCCTGGCGCCCTGCCCGACGGCAGCCATCGAGTTCAACCCCATGACGGAGTGCACTGCATGAAGATCGTGAGTCTCGTCCTGCGCGTGCGTGCGGACGATTTCCCCAGCTTGAAGCAGGGCGCCCTGGCCATCCCTGGCGTCGAATACCAGGCCCAGGACGCAGAGCGTGGCGTCGTCATCGTGACGGTCGAGGACGGCGAAGGCTATGCGCTGGCCGACTCCATGATCGCCGTCAGCCGGCTCCCCGAGGTTCAGAGCCTGACCCTCGCCTACGAATACACCGATGAAGGTCTCGAATACCAGGAGGCATGACCATGAGCATGAATCGACGCGAGTTCATCAAGACCAACGCCGTCGCCGCGGCTGCAACCACCGCCGGCATCAGCGTGCCGGTCGTCGCCCAGGCAGCCGATGCCCTGGCCACTGAAGTGCGCTGGGACAAGGCAGCCTGCCGCTTCTGTGGCACCGGCTGCTCCGTCCTCGTCGGCGTGCAGGACGGTCGCGTGGTCGGCACCCAGGGGGACCCGGACGCGCCGGTCAACCGGGGGCTCAACTGCATCAAGGGTTACTTCCTGTCCAAGATCATGTATGGCGAGGATCGGCTCACCAAGCCCCTGCTGCGCATGAAGAACGGCAAGTACGCCAAGGACGGCGACTTCACGCCGATCACCTGGGACCAGGCCTTCGACATCATGGCCGAGAAGTGGAAGATCGCCCTGGCCAACGACCTCAAGGCCAACGAGGGCAAGAAGGCCGACGAGCTGGTCTCGACGGTCGGCATGTTCGGCTCGGGCCAATGGACGGTATGGGAGGGCTACGCCGCCTCCAAGCTCTGGAAGGCCGGCTTCCGCTCCAACAACATCGACCCGAACGCGCGCCACTGCATGGCCTCGGCCGTGGCCGGCTTTATCCGCAC
>JAGRFX010000345.1 GCA_020445805.1 Rhodocyclaceae bacterium | reverse complement strand
CCGGCAAGTTCCTCGAGACCATCACCATCTACCCGGTCCGCGACGAGGACCGGGCCGGGCGCGAGCTCGCGGCCTTCCTGCAAAAGCACGCCCCGCGGGCCGTCGCCGTCGGCAACGGCACCGGCGGCCGCGAGACCGAAGCCCTGGTCCGCAAGGTCGTGCGGACCCAGAACCAGCCGCCGGTGGGCGTCAGCGTCAACGAGGCCGGCGCCAGCGTCTACTCGGCCTCCGACGTCGCCCGCGACGAGTTCCCCGATCTCGACCTGACGATCCGCGGCGCCATCTCCATCGCCCGACGCCTACAGGATCCCCTGGCCGAGCTGGTCAAGATCGACCCCAAGGCCATCGGCGTCGGCCAGTACCAGCACGACGTCAGCCAGCAACTGCTTGCCCGACGCCTCGATGCGGTGGTCGAGGATTGCGTGAACGCGGTCGGCGTCGACGTGAACACGGCCTCGGCGGCCCTGCTGACGCGGGTATCGGGGCTTAATGCCAGCCTGGCCGGCAACATCGTTGCGCACCGCGATAGCCACGGCCCGTTCCGTCGGCGCGAGGCGCTGAGGGATGTGCCGCGGCTCGGCGACAAGACCTTCGAGCAGGCCGCCGGCTTCCTTCGCATCATGGACGGCGACAACCCGCTCGACGCTTCGGCGGTCCACCCGGAGGCCTACCCGGTGGTCGAGCGCATCCTGGCCGACGTGCAACGCAAGGCCGGCGAACTCATCGGCGACAAGGCCCTGCTGGGGCGCATCGAGCCCGCTCGCTTCGCCGACGAGCGCTTCGGCCTGCCCACGGTCCGCGACATCCTGCAGGAGCTGGACAAGCCCGGCCGCGACCCTCGGCCCGAGTTCCGCACCGCCCGCTTCCGCGAGGGCGTCGAGGCCGTGAAGGACCTGGCGCCCGGCATGCAGCTCGAAGGCGTGGTGACCAACGTGACCAACTTCGGCGCCTTCGTCGATGTGGGCGTCCACCAGGACGGCCTGGTGCATATCTCGGCCCTGTCCGAGCGTTTCGTCCGCGACCCTCGCGACGTGGTGAAGGCCGGCGACATCGTGCGCGTGAAGGTCCTCGAGGTGGACCTGGCCCGCAAGCGCATCACCCTGACCATGCGTCTGGCCGACACGGTTGCCCCGAAGGCCGACAAGCCTGCGGGCGCAGCGCGTCCCCGGCCCGGCAAGCGCGAGTCTGCCGCAGCGCCGAAATCCGGCGGCGGCGCCCTTGCCGATGCCCTTTCGCGCGCCATGAAGCGATAGAATCGGCCCATCCCGGGAGTAGCCCACGCACCATGAAGATCTACGGCATCCGCAACTGCGACACCATGAAGAAGGCCTTCGCCTGGCTCGAGGAGCATGGCGTCGAGTACGAGTTCCATGACTACAAGAAGCTCGGCATCGAATCGGCCAAGCTGCATGCCTGGTGCAAGGTGCTCGGCTGGCGCACGCTGGTGAACACCCGGGGCACGACCTGGCGCAAGCTCTCGCCGGAACAGCGCGAAATCGAGACCCAGTCGGCAGCCGTGCAGCTCATGAAGGACAACACCAGCCTGATCTGCCGCCCGGTCGTCGAGACGGATTCGGGCCACCTGCTGGTGGGTTTCTCGCCCACCACCTTCAACAGCTTCCTGGGCCGCAAGGACGCCTGAGCATGTCGTCCGACAGTACTGTTCGCCGCTTCCTGCTCGAGAACCTCGACATCCGGGGCGCCGTGGTGCGCCTGGGCGAGGTCTGGCAACAGCTGCAGCGGGGCCGCGAGTACGACGCCGCCACACGGTCGCTGATGGGGCAGATGGCGGCCGTCACGGCCGTGATCTCGGGCAACCTCAAGCAGGCCGGCCGCCTCACCTTCCAGCTGCAGGGTCACGGCCCGGTGCGGCTGATGGTGGTCGACTGCGACGCGACCCTGAACATCCGCGGCTACGCCCGGACCGAGAGCGCGCCGGACAGCGCCTCGCCGGCCGTCCTGTTCGGGGACGGGCACCTGATGCTGACCCTCGAGATCGACGGCATGGACCAGCCCTACCAGAGCTTCGTGCCGATCGAGGGCGACACCCTCGCGGAACTCTTCAGCCACTACCTGAGGCGCTCCGAACAACAGGAGACCCTGCTCCTGCTCGCCGCCGATCAGCATGCAGCGGGATGCCTCTTCCTGCAGAAGCTGCCCGACGCCGACCTGAAGGATCCGGACGGATGGGACCGCGTACGGCAGCTCGCGGCCACGGTGAAGGATCCGGAACTGCTCGGGCTCGACTGCGAGGCGCTGCTCTTCCGCCTGTTCCACGACGAGGTCGTGCGTGTTTTCGACCCGCGGCCCGTGCGCCACGACTGGCCCGCCAACCGCGAGAAGGCAGCCGACATGCTGCGCAGCCTCGGCCGCGAGGAGCTCGAGCGGATCATCCATGAGGACGGCGGTGCCCTGATCCGGGACGACCTCTCGAACCACGCCTATCGCTTCGATGCCGACGAACTCCGCGCCCTGATCGACAATCCGCCGACGCTTCAGTGAGGCCACGGCTGCCCGGCACGCCAACTTGCCCGGGAACCGCCTGAAAAGTAGACTCTGGTGATTTAGCCGGCTCCCCATTCGATGACCGACGCATCTACCGCCAAACCCGTTGAGTTCAAGGGTGGCACGCTCACCGTGACCAGCGCCCTGTTGCGCGAAACCGAGCCCGCCCGGCTGGCCGACGCGCTTCACGTCATGCTCGGCGGAATGCCCGATTTCTTCAGCGGTGAAACCCTGGTCCTCGATTTTTCCGCGCTGGCCGCGGCGCCAGAGCGTATCGACTGGACCGGCTTGCTGAGCCTGCTGCGACGCTATCAGACCCAGCCCGTGGCGGCCCGCCACCTGCCCGAGCACCTCGTCGCCGGCGCGCGTCAGGCCGGCCTCGCCATCCTCGGTGACGACGACGTGCGGCCCGCCGCCACGCGCCCGGCACCGGAGCCGGTCCCCGAGCCCAAACCCGCAGCCCCCGCCCCGACGGCCGCCACGCGCGGCCCCACGGTCTTCGTGGACCGGCCCCTGCGCTCGGGACAGCAGGTGTACGCACGG
>JAGRFX010000344.1 GCA_020445805.1 Rhodocyclaceae bacterium | reverse complement strand
ATCTGGATCACCAGCACCATCAGGGCCAGCGAGCCGAAGAAGTACCAGAAGTTGAAGTTCTTGGGCGCGTAGTACTCGGACAGGTGCGCCTTGTAGGTCGAGGTCAGCGGAAACCGCGCGTCGACCCAGTCGAGAAGTGCTTGTGCTTTGCTCATGGGTTAGGCCGCCCCGTCTTCGCCGATGATGAGGGTCGCGTCCGTCAGGTATTTGTGCGGAGGCACCTCAAGGTTGGTCGGAGCCGGCTTGCTCTTGTAGACGCGGCCGGCAAGGTCAAAGGTCGAACCGTGGCAGGGGCACAGGAAGCCACCCGGCCAGTCGGCGCCCATGCCGCTCTCGGCACCGGTCTTGAACTTCTCGGACGGCGAGCAGCCGAGGTGCGTACAGATGCCCACCACGACCAGGTACTCGGGCTTGATGGAACGGCCTTCGTTCTGGGCGTAGCCCGGCTGCATCGGCTTCTCGGACTTCGGATCGCTGACCCGATCGTCCGTCTTCTTCAGCGATTCCAGCATCTCGGGCGTACGGTGCAGGATCCACACCGGCTTGCCACGCCATTCGACAGTCATCATCTCGCCCGGAGCCAGCTTGCTGATGTCGGCTTCGACCGGTGCACCGGCCGCCTTGGCACGCTCCGACGGCGTCAGGCTGGCCACGAAGGGCACCGCCGCAGCGACGCCCAACGCCCCCCCGGCTGCAGACGTGGCCAGCAAGAGCCGCCGACGACCGCAGTCCATTTTCTGATCAACGCTCATAGACCTGATTCCCCTTGTAGCAGGAAAAAATCATGTTGCAGGATTAAAAACCCCGGGAGTCTAGCAAAAAACCCCTGCCAATTGAAAGCATTTTGAATGTTTATCCATTCCCGTCAGACACTTATGCGTTTTCGACAGATGCTGCAACACCCGTAAACAGGGGCTTCCGGGGGTATCGGATGCGGCAGCGCAGCATTCCAGGGGGCTTGGACGGCAATGCCGTCTTCGCGCCGGGTCTCGCCATGGGCTCCGCGCCGCCGGCAGGCCGCTCTCAGATGGCGCCGCGGGCGCGCAACCGGACGATGTCTGCCGGGCTGCGGCCCAGCCCGGACAGGATCTCGTCCGTATGTTCGCCCAGCGACGGCCCCGGCCACCGGGTGGCGCCGGGCGTGTCCGTCAGGCGTGGCACGATGCCCGGCATGCGGACCTCGTTGCCATCGGCCAGACGCATCTGCTCGATCATGCCGCGCGCCGCAAACTGGGGATCGTCGAGCATGTCGGCCACCGAGTAGGTGTGCGTGGCCGGAACCTCGGCCGCCCGCAGGATCTCGAGCACCCGGGCCAGGTCGTGACGGGCCACCCAGGCGTCGATCACCCCGTAGATCTCCTTGGCGCGGGCGTCGCGACCGGCATTGCTGGCCAGATCCGGATCATCCGCCAGATCGGGCCGCCCCACCGCCGCCATCAGGCGCTTGAAGATGGCGTCGCCATTGCCGCCGATGATCACGTGGCGGTCGTCACGGGTGGTGTGGGTATTGGACGGGGTGATGCCCGGCATCACGTTGCCGGTGCGTTCGCGGATGAAGCCGAACATGTCGAACTCGGGCACCAGGCTCTCCATCATCGCGAAGACGGCTTCGTAGAGGGCCACATCCACCACCTGCCCTGCGCCGCCATTCACCTCCCGATGCCGCAGCGCCATCATCGCGCCCAGCGCGGCCCACAGGGCCGCGATCGAGTCGCCGATCGAGATCCCGGTCTTGACCGGCGGCCGATCGGGGAAGCCCGTGATGAAACGCAGCCCGCCCATGGATTCGCCAATGGCCCCGAAGCCGGGCTGGTCCCGCTTGGGCCCTGTCTGGCCATAACCCGACAGGCGCACCATGACGAGCCCGGGGTTCAGTGCCGAGAGGGTCTCCCAGCCGAGGCCGAGCTTCTCCATGACGCCGGGACGAAAATTCTCGATCACGATATCCGACCGCGCCGCCAGCTCCCGGGCGACGGCGAGCGCCTCGGGATCCTTCAGGTTCAGGGTCAGGGAGCGCTTGTTGCGGGACTGGAGGTACCACCACAGGGAGGTCCCCTCGTGGAGCTTGCGCCACTTGCGCAGGGGGTCACCGCCCTCCGGGGACTCGACCTTGATGACATCCGCGCCGAATTCCGCCAGCACCCGCGCACAGAACGGCCCCGCGATCAGGGTGCCGAATTCGAGCACGCGCACCCCGGCCAGGGGCTGATTGGCCACGCTCATCGCTCCTCCCACCGCCCTCCGCCGGGGCGACTCTACAGGGGCCGGCGCTCGATCAGTGCCTGCGCGATCGTGCCGGCGTCGGTATGTTCCAGTTCGCCGCCCACCGGCACGCCCCGGGACAGGCGGCTGACTTTCAGACCCCGGGCATGCATCAGCTCGCTGATGAGGTGCGCCGTGGCCTCCCCTTCATTGGTGAAGTTGGTGGCGATGATGACTTCCTCGACCACCTCGTCCATGACCCGCGCCACCAGCCGCTCGAGCCTCAGCTCGCGAGGCCCGATGCCATCGAGGGGCGACAGGCGCCCCATCAGGACATAGTAGAGCCCGTTGAAGCTCTGGCTCTGCTCCAGGACGGCCAGGTCCGCCGGCATCTCGACCACGCACAGCTGGCGCGGATCGCGCCCCGGATTGGCACAGCGCCCGCAGATATCCTGCTCGGAAAAGCTGTTGCAGCGCTCGCAGTGACGCAGCACACCCAGGGCGTGGGACAGACTGTCAGCCAGCCGCCGCGCGCCGGCCTGGTCCCGCTGCAACAGATGGTAGGCCATGCGCTGGGCCGAGCGGGGGCCAACGCCGGGCAGCGCCCGCAGCGCCTCGATCAGGGCTTCGAGACTTCCAGGGGCGCTCATGTCGGCACTGTCAGAACGGCAGCTTCATGCCCGGCGGCAGGTTCAGGCCCGCCGTGAAGCCGGCCATCTTCTCCTGGGTGGTGGACTCGACGCGCCGGACCGCGTCATTGACCGCTGCGGCCAGCAGATCCTCGAGCATCTCCTTGTCGTCCATCACCGACGGGTCGATCGAGACCCGGCGAACATCGTGCTTGCAGGTCATCAGG
>JAGRFX010000343.1 GCA_020445805.1 Rhodocyclaceae bacterium | reverse complement strand
ACGTGACCGAGACGCAGATTTCCATCACCGTGCTGGACGGGCTGGGCGGCATCGCCCCCGCCGCCTGGGATGCCTGCGCCTGCCCGGAGGCCGCCGGTGGGCCGCCCGGTCCAGGGCCAGGTAGCCGAGCCCCACCTGGCCCAGGAAGGCGAGCCGCGCGCCGATCTCGCTCACCAGGTCCCGGGCGATGTCGCCCTCGCGGCGGTCCAGTGCCAGGGCCGCGAAGAAATCGCTCACCGCATGGACCGGCCGGGCCGCCAGCTCGTGGATGCCCAGGTCGCGGAAGCGCACCGCACGCGCCACCGGGTTGAGGCGGGCGCCTTCGCAGGCCGGGCAGGCCTCGTCGGAGAGCTGCTCGGCTTCGCCGAGCTCCAGCGCGTCCGGGTCCTCGACCTTGCCGCGGGTTTTCTGTCCGGTCCCGTAGCAGGAGGGGCACCAGCCGTGCTTGGCGTTGTACGAGAACAGGCGCGGGTCCGGCTCGGGGAAGCTGGTGCCGCAGCAGGGGCAGGCCCGCAGGGTCGAGAAGGTCAGCGCCCTGGCGCCGAGCTGGCCGATCGGCAGCACCTGCAGCACGCCCTTGCCATGCTCGAGGGCGAGTTCCAGCTGCTCGCGCAGCTGGGCCTCGTGGGCCGGCCGGACCGCCACCATGCCGACCGGCAGCTCGATGTTGTGCTCCTTGTAGCGGTCGAGGCGCGGCCATTTGCGGGTCGGCAGGTATTCGCCATCCACCCGCAGCTGCTCGAAGCCCTTGCCGCGGGCCCATTTGGCCAGGTCCGTGTAGAGGCCCTTGCGGTTCACGACCAGGGGCGCCAGCATCTCGACCGACTGGCCATCGAAGTCGGCCAGGATCTGGGCGGCGATGGCCTCGAAGCTCTGGGGCTTCACCGGCACATCGCAGTCCGGGCAGTACTGGGTGCCCAGCTTCACGTAGAGCAGGCGCAGGAAGGGCTGGATCTCGGTCAGGGTGGCGACGGTGCTCTTGCGCCCGCCCCGCGATACCCGCTGCTCGATGGCCACGGTGGGGGGGATGCCGAACAGCCCGTCCACGTCGGGTCGCGCCGCCGGCTGGACGAACTGCCGGGCGTAGGCGTTGAGGGACTCGAGGTAGCGCCGCTGGCCTTCGCCGAAAACGATGTCGAAGGCCAGGGTGGACTTGCCGGACCCCGACAGTCCGGTGACCACCGTCAGTGCGTCACGCGGGATCGTCAGGCTGATGTTCTTGAGATTGTGCTCTCGGGCGTGCCGGATCTCGATCGCGGGGGCGGCGGCCGCGCGATAGCGGGTGGCCGGCTCGGCCGCGTGGCGAGGCGCACTCCCCCTGGCCAGATCGGCAAGCTCGGCTTCATAGGCCGCCAGGGCGACACCGGTGTGGGAGCCTGGCAAGGCCATCACGGCCTTCGGCGTGCCCTCGGCGACGATCCGGCCGCCGCCCTCGCCGCCCTCCGGCCCGAGGTCGACCAGCCAGTCGGCGGCGGCGATGACGTCGAGGTTGTGCTCGATCACGAGCAGCGAGTGGCCGCCCTCGAGGAGGCGCTCGAAGGCGCCGATCAGCCGCGTCACGTCCTCGAAATGCAGGCCGGTGGTGGGCTCGTCGAAGAGGAACAGGGTGGGCCGGGCCTGGGGGCCACGGCTGCGCCTGCGCGCCGCCTCGGCCGCCTTCGCCAGGTGGCCGGCCAGCTTGAGCCGCTGGGCCTCACCGCCCGAGAGGGTGGGCACCGGCTGGCCGAGCCGCAGGTAGTCGAGGCCGACCTCGGCGATGGGCGCCAGGGCGGCCACGACCGGTGCCTGGTCCGCAAAGAAGGCCACCGCCTCCGACACCGTCATCTCCAGCACCTCGGCGACCGAGCGACCCCGCCAGGCCAGCGACAGGATCTCGGGCCGGTAGCGCTGGCCGTCGCAGTCCGGGCAGCGCAGATAAACGTCGGAGAGAAACTGCATCTCCACGTGCTCGAAGCCGGAGCCGGTGCAGGTCGGGCAGCGGCCGGTGCCGGAATTGAAGCTGAAGGTGCCCGGCGTATAGCCCCGCTCGCGGGCCTCGGGCAACCCCGCGAACAGCTTGCGGATCGCATCCCAGGCCCCCACGTAGCTGACCGGATTGGAGCGCGAACTCTTGCCGATCGGGGACTGGTCCACGAACACCACGTCGCCGAGGCGCTCGGCGCCGTCGAGGCCGTCGTGGGCGCCCGGGGCTTCGCTGGGCTGGCCAAAGTGCTTGGCCAGGGCCGGATGGAGGAGATCCTGCACCAGCGTGGACTTGCCCGAGCCCGACACGCCGGTGACGCACACCAGGTGACCCAGCGGCAGGCGTACGTCCACGCCCTGCAGGTTGTGCTGGCGGGCCCCGCGCAGCACCAGCGCCGGGCCCGACGGATCCACTTCCCGGGGCTGCCGATGCCGGTCCACCCGCCGCCGGCCAGCCAGATAGTCACCGGTCAGCGATCCCCGGTCGGCGGCCACCTCGCGCGGCGTGGCGAAGGCCACGATGCGGCCGCCGCGCTCGCCGGGCCCGGGGCCGATGTCGAGGAGCCGGTCGGCCGCGAACATCACCTGCGGATCGTGCTCGACCACCACCAGCGAGTTGCCGGCATCGCGCAGGCGCGCCATGACGGCCAGGATCCGGCCGATGTCGCGGGGGTGCAGGCCGATCGAGGGCTCGTCCAGCACGAACAGGGTGTTCACCAGCGAGGTCCCCAGGGCCGTGGTGAGGTTGATGCGCTGGACCTCGCCGCCCGAGAGCGTACGCGACTGCCGGTCGAGGGTGAGGTAGCCCAGCCCCACCTGCTGCAGGTAGGTGAGCCGCGCGCGGATCTCGCCCATCAGCAGCTCGGTGGCTTCGTCGAGGGGCGCCGGCAGGTCGAGGGTCACGATGAAATCGGCCACCCGGTCGATCGGCAGCGCCATCAGCTCGTGCATGGCCAGCGCCGGAGCATTGCCAACGCGCCACAGCAGGGCCTCCGGCTTGAGCCGGGCGCCGTGACAGGCCGGGCACTCGGTGTAGCTGCGGTAGCGCGAGAGCAGCACCCGGATGTGCATCTTGTAGGCCTTGGTCTCCAGCCATTCGAAGAAGTGGCGCACCCCG
>JAGRFX010000342.1 GCA_020445805.1 Rhodocyclaceae bacterium | reverse complement strand
CATGCCCTGGTCGAAGGGGCCGGCGAAGGCCGAGGTGGCGAGGGTGGCGGCGGCGATGGCGATGATGGCTTTCATGACGACTCTCCTGTCTTGGGGTGGGGGCTTTGCGAGGGGCGCTGTGCTGCCCATCTGGTCCCTGAGTCGCGGCGGACGCCCGGAGGGTTCGCGACAAATGTCACGGTGATCGGGCGGTTGTCATCGCGGCGGCCGGGCGGCATGATGGCTCCCGTCCTGCCCCGGGGGAGCCTGCCGTCATGGCGAGTGTAGAGCTGATCGAGATCCGCGAGTTCCTGGCCGAGTTCCCACCGTTCTCGCTGCTCGCCGAAGAGGCCCTGGCGGATCTGGTCGGTCATATGTCGGTCCGCTATCTGCGGCGCGGCACCCCGTTTCCGCCCGAGGACGCGGGACCCGAGTATTACGTGGTGCGCAAGGGCGCCATCGAGGAGCGCGACGCCGACGACCGCCTCCTGTCCAAGTTCGCCGAGGGCGACCTGCTCGAGGGGGCGGGCGCCGCCGACCCGGACACCCGGATGCGGGCGATCGAGGACGTGCTGCTGTACTGCATCCCCCACGAGCATATGCAGGCGTGCCGGCGGGCCGACGCTGCCGTCGATCGTCACTTCCGTCGCTCCCTGGGCGAGCGGCTGCGACACGTGCGGCGCAGTGTCGGCGACCGGGTCCTGTTCCGGCCCAACCTGATGGGGCTGCCGGTCTCGTCCTTCGTCACCCGGGCGCCGGTCACCGCCCCGCCCACGGCCTCCATTCGGGAAGTCGCCGCCCTGATGGGCAACCGGCCGATGGCGGCCATGCTGGTGGTGGCGGAAGGGCGCCTGGTCGGGATCGTCACCGACCGGGACCTGCGGGCCCGTTGCCTGGCCACGGGGCTCTCGCCCGAGGCACCGATCTCGACGATCATGACGGCCGATCCGCAGTGCCTGGGCGACGGCCATACGGCCTTCGAAGCCCTCATGATCATGACCCGGCGCGGCTTCGATCACCTGCCCATCGTCGAGTCGGGTGAAGTCCGCGGGCTGGTCTCCACCCGCGACCTGCTGCGCTCCCAGAGCGCCAACTCGGCGCACCTGGCCATGCTGGTCCGCAGCTGCGAGAGCGCGGCCGGACTGCCGGCCCTGTCGGCCGAACTGCCCGAGCTGCAGATCCAGATGCTGGCGGGCGGTGCGACCGCCGGCCAGATCGGCCAGGCCGTGTCGTCCATCGCCGATGCCCTGGCCTGTCGCCTCATCGAACTCGCGATCGAGCGGCACGGTCCGCCGCCGGTCCCGTTCGCCTGGCTGGCCGGTGGGTCCCAGGGGCGTCAGGAGCAATCCAGCCATTCGGACCAGGACAACGCGATGGTGCTCGACGACGCCTTCGTGCCCGAGGCCCATGGCGAGTACTTCGCTTCTCTCGCCCGCTTCGTCAATGACGGCCTCAACGAGTGCGGTTTCCGCTACTGCCCCGGCGAGATCATGGCGAGCAATCCGAAATGGCGACAGCCGCTGGCCCAATGGCTGGACGGTTTCCGGCTGTGGATCCGGCACACCGACGAGACCGCCGCCAAGGTCATGACCAACTTCCTCGATCTGCGGCTGGTCTGGGGCGAGCCGCGCCTGCAGCAGGCGCTGGCAAGCGGCGTGGTGGCCGAGAGCCAGCACGGGGAGCGATTCCTGACCCAGCTGGTGGAGAACATGCTGGCCAACAAGCCGCCGCTCGGCTTCTTCCGCTCGCTGGTCATGCTGACCGCCGGCGAAGATGCCCGGCGCTTCGATATCAAGACGCGGGGCATCATCCCCATCGTCGACCTGGCGCGCATCCAGTCCCTGGCGGCCGGCATCACCGAGGTTGGCACCATGGCCCGGCTGCAGGCCTGTGTCGCCCGCAAGGTCTTGAGCACGGAGTCCGCCAGCGAGCTGGAGGAGGCCTTCGAATTCCTGGGCCTGCTGCGGGTTCGCCATCAGGTGGAGCAATTGCGGGGAGGGGGCGAGCCCGACAACCTGATCGACCCCGAGCACCTGACGTCCCTCGAGCGACGTCACCTCAAGGACGTGTTCGCGGTCATCACCGGCATGCAGCGGATCCTGGCCATGCGCTACTCCGCCGGGGGCATGGGTGCCTGATCTTTTCGGCCTCTTCGGTCCGGATGCCCAGCGTCGCCGCCTGCTGCGAAAGGCGCCGCCGGGGCCGCTCGCCGACTACCTGGCCACACCGTTTCCGGCCCGCTCGATGGACTGGCGCGAGGTGCCTTTCCTGGCCCTCGATCTCGAGACCACCGGCGGCAACCCGGAGCAGGACGAGATCGTCAGCTTCGGCTGGGTGCTGATCGACCGGCAGCGCATCCTGCTCTCGAGCGCCCGGCACCGCCTGGTCCGGCTGAGTGGCGCCATGACCGCAACCTCCGCCGTGGTCCACCGCATCACCGATGACGAGGTGGCGCAGGGAGAGCCGCTCGCGGACGTCATGGCGGATCTGCTTGCTGCGCTGGCCGGTCGCATCCTGGTGGCGCACTACATCCATACCGAGGTGGGCTTCCTCGAGGCTGCCTGCAAGCGCCTGTACGGGGTGCGTGGCCTCTTTCCGGCCGTGGACACCCTGGCGCTCGCCGGCGCTGCCCGGGACCGGGCGCGCCAGCCGCCGCGCAAGGGCGACCTGCGCCTGGGCAACCTGCGGCGTCAGTACGGGCTGCCGCGATACCCCGCCCACAATGCCCTCTCGGACGCGCTGGCGGCGGCCGAACTGCTGCTGGCGCTGGCCAGTGAGCGCAAGGGACGCATCGACCTGGGCATGCTTCTGAAGCCCGCCGGCTGAGCTGCGCCGGGGCGATCCCCGGAAAAGAAAACGGCAGGGCCGGAGGCTCTGCCGCAACAGGGGAGGGGGAGATAACAAGGCCTATTACGGCCGCAGCCCCTGTGGCTTGAGCGTAGCCGCAGCGGGCCGATTCTTGCGCCTGAGCGCCTGCGTCTGGCGGCCAGGCCGTCAACGACACGGGCGGAGCCGCAGCTCCGCCCGTGTCATGGGGTTCAGCGCGCTTACTTCAGGGAGCCGATGTTGGCTTCCTGCTCGGCGTAGCCGAGGGTGGCGCTGTTGCGCTGGTT
>JAGRFX010000341.1 GCA_020445805.1 Rhodocyclaceae bacterium | reverse complement strand
GTGATGTCGCCGTTGAACTCGTGCAGGCGCTTCACGGCCCAGGGGCTCATGATCGTGTTGAGGTAGCGCCGCGGAATCCCGTAGTCATCCTCCAGAAGGGCGCCATCCTCGAGCGGGCTGAAGAGGCCCAGCGGCGACTCATGAACGGGCGAACCCTTGATGGCATAGAAGGGCACATGCTCGATCAGGCTCTTCAGCTTTTCCGCGAGAGAGGACTTGCCACCGCCGACCGGACCGAGCAGATAGAGGATTTGTTTCTTTTCCTCCAATCCCTGCGCCGCGTGACGGAAGTAGGACACGATGTGCTCGATCACTTCCTCCATTCCGTAGAAGTCACGGAAGGCCGGATAGAGCTTCAGCACCTTGTTCGAAAAAATGCGTGACAGCCGGGGGTCCAGCCGGGTGTCGACCAGTTCCGGATCGCCGATGGCCATCAGCATCCGTTCGGCGGCCGTCGCGTAGGCGGAGGCGTCGGAACGGCACAGTTCCAGGTACTCGTCGATCGACATCTCCTCTTCGCGAGCTGCCTCGAAGCGTGACTGATATGCCTGAAAGATACTCATCACAGAACCTCCTGTTTGGATGCTGACGCGCGATCGGTCGGATTCGGGAGCCGGGCTGCACCTTCGTTTCCAGTGTGGCACATCACCCGGACACCGCGTGCCGGATTTGGGAGCAATTGTTCGTCCAAATCGGCCCTTGGCCGGGTGGTGCGCTGCAGCACCCGTGTGGTGCGCAGAGGCCTCTCGTGGCCTGTCGCAAGCACTACATTGGTGCCGGTTTCCTGCATCTGGCCATCTCCCGGGGTGTTTGGTTCCATTAGCGCAAGCGCCGGGCCAGTTTCCATTGCCGGGCGGGCACGATGGTTGCGTGAGATGGCCCGAAGCGTGTCGGGGTGGCCGGAGTGCACAAGCCGTCACGCCCAGTCGTGGAAGGGTGCGTCGAAACCGTTGCCGGGATCAGGAGTCCGTGTCGCTTGTGTTAAAATCGCGGTTTGCCTTCAACCTGGCGATAGTCCCGCTATAGATGGGGCGATTCGCTGCCACGTACCGTTCAGTCAGGGAAGTTCATGGAGACCAATCAGCAAAACCGGAGCGCGCTCGAGCGCCAGATCGACATGACCGTGCCGGTCGCCGATATCGACAAGGAAGTCGAATCGCGCCTCAAGCGGCTGTCGAAGACCGTCAAGATGGCCGGGTTCCGCCCGGGCAAGGTTCCGCTCAAGATCGTGGCCCAGACCTATGGCCCGCAGGTTCGTTCCGAGGCCATCGGTGCCGCGGTCGAAAAGGCCTTCGGCGAAAAGGTCCGCGAAGCCAAGTACCGCATCGCCGGCCAGCCGACCTTCGAAAGCAAGGACGCGACCGACGGGGCGCTGGCCTTCTCCGCCACCTTCGAGGTGTATCCGGAAATCGTCGTCGGCGACCTGTCGGCGCGCGAAATCGAAAAGCCCGAGCTCGAGGTGGGTGACGCCGAAGTGGACCGGACCATCGACGTGCTGCGCAAGCAGCGCACGACCTACGGTGCGGTCGAGCGTGCTGCCGCCGAGGGTGACCGGGTCACCGTCGATTTCACGGGTCGCAAGGACGGCGAGCTGTTCCAGGGCGGGCAGGCCAATGACTTCCCGTTCGTGATCGGTGCCGGCTCGATGCTCAAGGACTTCGAAACCGCCGCCAACGGCCTCGCCGTCGGCGAGAGCAAGACCTTCGACCTGACCTTCCCCGAGGACTACCACGCCACCGAGCTGGCCGGGCAGACGGTCCAGTTCGAGATCGTCATGAAGCAGGTCGAGGAAGCCCAGCTGCCGGCCCTCGACGCCGACTTCGCCAGGGCCCTCGGGGTCGACGATGGCGACCTGCAGAAGATGCGTGAAGAGGTCAAGGCCAACCTGGAGCGCGAGGTCCGTCGCCGCATCCAGGCCAAGGTCAAGGAGCAGGCCCTCGACGCCCTGCTCGAGGCCACCCCGATCGAGGTGCCGAAGGCGCTGGTGGACATGGAGTCGCACCAGCTGGCCGAAAACGCCAAGCGCGACATGCAGGCCCGCGGCATGCCCGTGGACAACCTGCCGGTGCAGCTCGACTGGTTCAAGCCGCAGGCCGAGCGCCGCGTCAAGCTGGGTCTGATCATGGCCGAGGCCGTCAAGGCCAACGAGCTGTACGCCAAGCCCGAGCAGGTGCGTGCGCTGGTCGAGGACCTGGCCCAGAGCTACGAGGATCCGAAGGAAGTGATCGACTGGTATTACTCGCAGCCGAACCAGCTGCAGCAGGCCGAGGCGCTGGTGACCGAAGACAACGTGGTCGATTGGGTGCTGTCCAAGGCTCAGGCGACCGGCAAGGCGGTCAGCTTCGACGAACTGATGGGCAACGCGGCCTGAATCCGCGACAGGAAGGATGATGAACACGAGAAACACGCAGGGTGTGTCCGAGTGGGATCCTCAAGGCCTCGGCCTGGTGCCGATGGTCGTCGAGCAGAGCGGGCGCGGTGAGCGCGCCTACGATATCTACTCGCGCCTCCTCAAGGAGCGGGTGATCTTCCTGGTGGGGCCGGTCAATGACGTGACGGCCAACCTGGTGGTCGCCCAGCTCCTGTTTCTCGAGTCCGAGAACCCGGACAAGGACGTCTACTTCTATATCAACTCGCCCGGTGGCTCGGTCACGGCCGGCATGGCGATCTACGACACGATGCAGTTCATCAAGCCCGACGTGAGCACCCTGTGCATCGGGCAGGCGGCCAGCATGGGCGCCTTCCTGCTGGCGGCCGGCGCCGAGGGCAAGCGCTATGCGCTGCCCAACTCGCGCATGATGATCCACCAGCCCCTGGGCGGTTTCCAGGGCCAGGCCTCCGACATCGAGATCCACGCACGCGAGATCCTGACGCTGCGCGGACGCCTCAACGAGATGCTGGCCAAGCACACCGGTCAGCCGATCGAGCGGATTGAAAAAGACACGGACCGGGACAATTTCATGTCTGCGGACAGCGCCAAGGAGTATGGTCTGATCGACAAGGTGCTTTCCAGCCGCGCAGACGCAGCCTGACCGCCGACAGAGGATCGCGAGATGACAGACAAGAAATCGGGTGACAAGCTTCTCTACTGCTCTTTCTGCGGCAAGAGCCAGCACGAGGTGCG
>JAGRFX010000340.1 GCA_020445805.1 Rhodocyclaceae bacterium | reverse complement strand
TCATGGCCCACGTCATGCCGCAGAACGTCAACCGGGTGAAGCACTACCAGGACGACGTGCCGCTGTTCTCGCGCTTCCAGATCGAGCACCAGATCGAGTCCGCCTACTCGCGCCAGGTCGGGCTGCCCTCGGGCGGCGCCGTGGTGATCGACCACACCGAAGCCCTGGTGTCGGTGGACGTGAACTCCGGCCGTGCCACCCGTGGCGCCGACATCGAGGAAACCGCCCTGCGCACCAACCTGGAGGCCGCCGAAGAGGTGGCGCGCCAGCTGCGCCTGCGTGACCTGGGTGGCCTGATCGTCATCGACTTCATCGACATGGAGTCCCAGAAGAACCAGCGCGAGGTCGAGAACCGCCTGCGCGACGCGCTGCGCTACGACCGCGCGCGGGTCCAGATGGGCAAGATCAGCCGTTTCGGCCTGCTCGAGCTGTCGCGCCAGCGCCTGCGTCCGGCCCTCGCCGAGACCAGCTACATCCCCTGCCCGCGCTGCAACGGCACCGGACACATCCGCAGCACCGAGTCCTCCGCGCTGCACATCCTCCGCATCATCGAGGAGGAGGCCATGAAGGAAAACACCGGCGCGGTGCACTGCCAGGTGCCGGTCGATGTGGCCACCTTCCTGTTGAACGAGAAGCGGGTGGACATCGCACGGATCGAGGTTCGCCACCGGGTGAATCTGGTCATCATTCCGAACCGCCATCTCGAGACGCCCCATCACGAGATCATCCGCCTGCGGCACGATCAGCTGAACCTCGAAGAAACGGCCACGCCCAGCTACGAGCTGGTGATGCGTCCGGAGGAAGAGGATCCGGCCGCCAAGGCCGGCGAGCGCAAGGACAAGCGCGCCCAGCGACCCGAGGCTGCCGTGAAGGGCATCTCCCCGTCGCAGCCCGCGCCGTTCTCCGAGCCGGAGGCCGCCACCCCCACACCGCCGCCGCCCCCGCCGGTCGAGACCCGCCAGCCGGGCCTCATCGCCCGGATGTTCTCGTGGTTCCGCGGTGGCGATGCCACCCCGGCCCAGACGCCGCTGGCCCAGGCCCCCGAGGCCACGACCACGCGGGAACAGTCGAGCAGCCGCAGCGAATCCGGCGCGCGTCGCGGCGGGCGGAACCGTCGCGATGGCGAGCGCCAGGGTCGCGACGGCGAACGCCAGGGCCGTGATGGTGAGCGTCAGGGCCGTGGCCGGGGCGAGCCGAGGGAAGAGCGCGAAGCGCGGGGCGAGGCCGCCCAGGGCGAGCGCGGCGAACGCGGTCGCAAGCGCCAGTCGGCGGCCCAGGGCGAGGAGCAGGCGGACAAGGGCCGGCGCCAGCGCCAGCCCCGCGGCAATCGCGACGAGGCCCGGGCCGAGAAGAAGGATCGCGAAGAGGTCGTCGCGGAGGTCGAGCAGGTCGCAGTCGCGGTCGCCGCCGAAGCCGGTGAAGGCGCAGCGGCCGAGGGCGAGGCCGCCGGCCAGACCCGTGGTCGTCGTCGGCGCGGCCGCCGCGGTGGCGAGCGCCGCAACGAGCAGGGCCGCCCCGAGGACCAGGCCGGCGAGAACGAGGCCGGCGAGGTCGCGGAAGCCCAATCCGCTGAGCCCAAGGCAGCGGAGACGCCTGCCGAGGTCGAAGACGGCGGCAATCGCCGCGGGTCCCGTCGCCGTGGTCGCGCGCCGCAGGCGGAATCCACCGATGCACCGCTGCCTCTGGCCGCAGGCGTCGCCGCCGAGGTGACGTCGGAAGCGAGCGAGGCGCCCTTGCCGGTCCGGATGGCCGACGAGGTCGTGAGCGAGGCACCGGCTCCCGCAGCGCAGGTCGAGGACACCACGGAACAGGCCGCACCGCAGTCGGTCGAAGCCGTCGCCCCGGCGATGCCGGAGGCGGCCACCGAGGTCGCAGCCGAGGCCCCTCCGGCCGAGGCCCCCGAGGCGGTGCCCAGCCCGGCGCCCGTGCCGGTCGCCGACATGGCGCCCGCGAGTGCTTCCCCGGTCGAGGACGCCGCACCGGAGACGGTGGCCGAGGCGGTGCCCGCAGTCGTGGCCGAAGTTGTGGCCGAAGCGGTCAGCGAGGCCCCCGCGGTTGCCGAGCCCCAGATCGTCGAAGCGCCGGCGCCCGCACCGGTCGCCGCTGAGACCATCGAGACGGTGGACGCGCCTGAGCCGGTTCAGGAGCCCGCGCCGCCCCAGGTCGACCTGACGGCTGCCCTCGCCGACAGCGACCTGATCCTGGTCGAGACGGCCGCCTCCAGCCCGGCACCGACCCCGCTCGCCGAAGAAGCGCCGCGCATGGGCCGCAAGCCCCGTCGTCGCAACACGGCGGTCGAGGAAGAGCTGGTCCAGGTGGAAACCCAGCCCGACGAGCCCCAGAAAGCTGTCTGATCCAGCGCTGTCCGCGCAGGAAAAACGGCCGGTCATTGACCGGCCGTTTTTTTCGCCTATCCCCGGCGCGGTCCCAGCGGGGCGCCGGGTCCCGACCGTCGGGTGGCGCGCTCCCGGGCGCGGGCCGTCAAGCTAAGCCGGTCGCTAGTGCCCTGTCAGCGAGTCCAGCAAGCCCCGCACGCCGTCCTCGACCAGATCCAGGACCACGTCGAAGCCCCGCTCGCCACCGTAGTAGGGGTCGGGCACTTCGGTGCCCTCGTGCTCCCGCGCGTAGTCCATGAAGCGCTGCAGCTTGTGGGCCAGGTGGGGGGGACAGATCTCGCGCATGATCGCCAGATGGCCTTCATCCATGGCCAGCAGCAGATCGAAGCGCTCGAAGTCCTCGCGCACCAGCCGGCGCGCGCGCAGCTTGCCCAGCTCGTAGCCACGGCGCGAAGCTGCCTTGCAGGTGCGCGGATCCGGCCGCTCCCCCGCGTGATAGCCGTGGGTGCCGGCCGAATCGACCTCGATCTCGCCCCCGAGCCCGAGGCGGGCGATCCAGTGGCGGGCGACGCCGTCGGCGGTGGGCGACCGGCAGATGTTGCCCGTGCACACGAAGAGGATCCGCTTGCGGCTCATGACGACCCGTGCTGGTCGGCGCCGAACGCGCGCTGGCGCAGGCGGAAGAGCTCGTCGCGGGCCTGGGCGGCCTTTTCGAACTCCAGGTTGCGGGCGAATTCCTGCATCTCCTTCTCCAGCTTCTTGATGGCCTTGCCCAGCGCCTTTTCATCCATG
>JAGRFX010000339.1 GCA_020445805.1 Rhodocyclaceae bacterium | reverse complement strand
GGTTGGAGGTGGCCTGCATGATGCCGGAGAGCTCCAGGCTACCGGTGGCGCCGTAGATCATCGACATGCCGTACAGCAGCAGGCCCGAGGCCAGGGCGCCCAGCACGAAGTACTTCATGGCGGCTTCGGTCGAGCGGGCCGAGTCGCGGTCGATGGCCACCAGGCCGTAGAGCGACAGCGACAGCATCTCGAGGCCCACATACACGGTCAGCAGGTGGTTGGCCGAGATCATGACCATCATGCCCAGCGTGGCGTAGATGACCAGGAGGTAGAACTCGGGACGGTCCATGTCGCGGTCGGCCAGGTATTGCCGGCTGTACAGCAGCACCACGGCCATCGAGCCATAGACCATCAGCTTGAGCACATCGGACATGGGGTCGTCGATGTACATGTTGCTGAAGGTGTAGGCCACCTCCCCGCTCATCCCCGACCACGTGATGAACGCGGCCACCACCAGCGTGGCGAGGGTCAGCAGATAGCCCAGGGAGCGTGCCGAGCTCTTCGCGAAAACCGTGACGAGCAGCACTACCAGTGACGCCGATGCGACGAACAGCTCGGCTGCCGCAGGCGCGAAATCAGGGACAACAAAGTTCATCGTCAGACCATTTCCGTGTAGTAGTTTCGCCGGCCGCTCAGAGCTTGCTCACCGCGACGTGCTTCAGCAGGTCATTCACCGAAGCGTGCATGATCTCGGTGAAGGGCAGCGGGTACAGGCCCATGGCCAGGACGCACACCGCCAGCACCGCCAGGAAGAAGAACTCGCGGCCGCCAATGTCCTCGAGCTCCGCCACGTGATGGTTCGCGACGGCGCCGAAGACCACCCGCTTGTACATCCACAGGGTGTAGGCCGCGCCGAGGATCAGCGTGGTGGCAGCGAGGAAAGCCACCCAGAAGTTGTACTGCACGGCACCCAGGATGACCATGAACTCGCCGACGAAGCCCGAGGTGGCCGGCAGGCCCGAGTTGGCCATCGCGAACAGCATGAAGAGGGCCGCGAACTTGGGCATGGTGTTCACCACGCCGCCGTAGTCGGAGATCTGGCGCGAATGCACCCGGTCGTACATGACGCCGATGCAGAGGAACATCGCGCCGGAGATGAAGCCGTGGGAGATCATCTGGATCAGCGCACCCTCGATCCCGATCGGGTTCATCATGAAGAAGCCCAGGGTCACGAAGCCCATGTGCGAGATCGACGAGTAGGCCACCAGCTTCTTCATGTCGGTCTGGACCAGGGCGACGAAGCCGATATAGACCACCGCGATCAGCGACAGGGTGATGATCAGCGGTGCCATGGCATGGGATGCGTCCGGCACGATCGGCAGCGAGAACCGCAGGAAGCCGTAGGCGCCCAGCTTCAGCGCGATGGCGGCCAGCACCACCGAGCCGCCGGTGGGCGCCTCCACGTGGGCGTCCGGCAGCCAGGTATGTACCGGCCACATCGGCACCTTGACCGCGAAGGACAGCAGCATCGCCAGGAAGATCAGGGTCTGCGCCTCGATGGCCAGCGGCAGCTTGTGCCAGTCGAGGATGTTGAAGCTGCCGCCCGACTCGCGGAACAGGTAGATGAAGGCCACCAGCATCAGCAGCGAGCCCAGCAGCGTGTAGAGGAAGAACTTGATCGCTGCATACACGCGGTTGGGGCCGCCCCAGATCCCGATGATCAGGTACATGGGGATCAGCGAGGCCTCGAAGAAGACGTAGAACAGGATCCCGTCGAGGGCCGAGAAGATGCCGTTCATGAGCCCTGACATGATCAGGAAGGCTGCCATGTACTGGGCAACCCGGCTCTGGATCACTTCCCACGCCGCGATCACGACCATGATCGTGATGAAGCTGTTGAGGAGCACGAACAGCACCGAGATGCCATCGACCCCGAGGAAGTAGTTGATGTTGAAGTACGGGATCCAGGGCATCAGCTCCACGAACTGCATCTGGCTGGTGCCGGTGTCGAAGCCGGTAAAGAGCGGAATGGTCACCAGGAAGCCGATCACCGCGGTGATCAGCGCGATCATCCGCTGCAGGGGCGCATTCCGGTCCGAACCGGTCGCGAGCACGGCCAGGCCACCGATAATCGGCACCCAGATCGCCAGGCTGAGAAGAGGCATACCCGTCATCGTCTACTTCCGTTTGTAGCGTCCGCCAGCGGACACGTGATTTCTTTTTGATTCCGTCCCTGAGTGGCCGTCAGCCCCTGGAGAAGAACTCCAGGAAGACCACCACCCCGATAATCATCATGAAGGCATACATATAGATGTGACCGCTCTGCAGCAGGCGCGCCACATTGGCCAGCATGCCCACCACCTGGGCCGAGCCATTGACGCCCACGCCGTCGATCAGCACCTGGTCACCGCCCTTCCACAGCCCCCGACCCAGCAACCGGGCTCCACCCGCAAAGACGATCTCGTTGAAGCGGTCGAAGTAGTACTTGTTCTCGAGCAGCGTATGCAGCGGCTTGAAGGTGCGCAGGATCGCGGCCGGGATGCCCGGTGCCACCATGTAGAAGAAGTACGCGAGCGCGACTCCGCCCATGGCCAGGAAGAAGGGCAGCGTCGTGAAGCCGTGCAGGGCCATCGCCACCGCGCCGTGGAACTCGCTCGCCAGCTCTTCCATGGCCGGGTGGACCTCGTGGTCGATGAAGATCACGTCCTTGAACCAGTCGCCCATCAGCATCGGCTCGATGGTGAAGAAGCCGATCAGCACCGAGGGGATGGCAAGCAGGACCAGCGGCACCGTGACCACCCACGGCGACTCGTGCGGCTTCTGGCCCGGGGCCAGTCCGTGGTGGTGATCGTCGCCATGATCGTCGTCGCCATGGGCGTCGTGGGCGTGATCGTCATCTGCGTGGTCGTCGTGCGCGTGGGCATCATGACCATGGTCGTGGGCCTTGCCGAAGCGTTCCTCGCCGTGGAAGACCAGGAAGTACATCCGGAAGGAATAGAAGGCCGTCACGAACACGCCCAGGATCACGCAGAAGTACGCGTAGCTTGAGCCCGGCAGGTGCGAGAAATGCACGGCCTCGATGATCGAGTCCTTGGAGTAGAAGCCCGACAGGAAGGGGAAGCCGATCAGGGCCAGCGAGCCCACCAGGGAGGTGATCCAGGTGATCGGCATGTACTTGGCCAGACCGCCCATGTT
>JAGRFX010000338.1 GCA_020445805.1 Rhodocyclaceae bacterium | reverse complement strand
CGGGCCTCGGTGCGGGGCCGCGGCCGCGCGACCGCGGCCAGCGCCGCCGCGAAGGCATCGTTGATGCGGTCCCAGTCGTGGCCCTCGGCCACCTTGCGCGCCGCGCGGCCGATGGCGCGCGCGTCATCCCTTGCCACAGCCGCATCGACGGCGCGCTTGCGCAGCTCCGCTTCGTCGTCGAAGGGCGCCACGATCCCATTGACGCCGTCGCGAATCAGCTCCGCTGCGCCGGCGTAGTCGTAGGCCACCACGGGCAGGCCGCTGGCCATGGCCTCGAGGGTCACGTTGCCGAAGGTTTCGGTGCGGCTCGGGAACAGGAACAGGTCGCCGCTGGCATAGTGGGCGGCGAGGTCCTCGCCGTGCCGCATGCCCGCGAACACCACGTCGGGGCGCTCGGCCTGCAGCGGGGCGCGGGAGGGGCCATCGCCCACCAGCACCAGGCGGGCCGCCGGCACCCGCTCGCGGATCGCGTCGAAGATGCGCAGGGTCGCGGCCAGGTTCTTCTCGGGGGCCAGCCGGCCGACGCTGATCACCACCAGCGCATCGTCCGCCACGCCCCAGGCGGCGCGCAGGTCGGCGCTGCGCCGGGCGGGTGCGAACAGCCGGCAATCCACGCCCCGGGCAATGACCTCGATCCCCTGGTAGCCCTTGGCCACCAGCCGACGGGCCATGTCGTGGGAGGGCACGTAGGTGGCCGCGGTCCGGTTGTGGAAGCGCCGCAGGTAGGCGCTGACCGGCTGGCGCAGCCAGCCCAGGCCGTAGTGCCCGCTGTAGTGATCGAAGTTGGTATGGAAATCCGAGGTCACGGGCAGCCCCAGCCGGCGGGCCGCCGACACCGCCGACCAGCCGAGCGGCCCCTCGGTGGCCACGTGCACCACGTCGGGTCGGTCCGAGGACCAGCGCCGGATCAGGGCATTGCGGGCCGGCAGGCCGAACTTGAGATCGGCGTAGCGCGGAATGGCAACACCGCGCACCAGTTGCTCCTCGAGCCCGTTGTGGCCGGCTGCGCCACCGTCGGACTGCTGGCGCGGGCGGATCAGCTGGATCCGGTGGCCGCGCTCGAGCAGGCCGTCCACCATCCGTCCCAGCGTCATCGCGACGCCATTGACCTCAGGCGGGTAGGTTTCGGTCACCAGCGCGATCCGCAGTCGCGGTTCGCGGCACAGGTCCTCGGCGATCAGGGCAGCGTCTTCCATGGCCACAGAGTCTCGCGCGCGCTCGGGACAGAGGCGTGACGGTCCGGTTACGGGCGCGTGAAGAGCACGCCGGTCAGGGCGATGGCCCACACCACGGCCAGATTGCCGATGGCGACCAGCACCGCAGCGCTGCCGATGTCCTTGGCGCGCTTGGCAAGCCGATGGTCGTCGAGGGACACCCGGTCTACCGTGGCCTCGATGGCGGAATTGAGGAGCTCGACGATCAGCAGCAGGAGCACGGAGCCGATCATCAGCGCGCGGAAGCTCGGTCCCACGTCGAGCACCAGCGCTGCCGGCACCATCACCAGCGCCAGCCACACCTCCTGGCGAAAGGCCTCCTCGCAGCGGTAGGCAGCCCGCAGGCCGTCCAGCGAATAGCCGAGGGCGTTCCAGATCCGGGTCAGGCCGGTCTTCCCCTTGTACGGGCTTTCCAATGTGTTCTCCGTGAGGAAAGAGTGGATGTTTCGTCAACGAGGGCGCGGTACAGGCCCACGAGCTGGCGCGCCATGGCCTCGTCGGACCAGGCGGCGGCACCGTCACGGGCGGCCACGCCCAGGCGCTGGAGGCCGTCCCGATCGGAAAGGCAGGCCGCCATTCGCTCGGCAAAGGCAGGGACATCGTCCGGCCCGACCAGGCAGCCCCGGCCGGCCGCCAGGATCGAGGCCGTGCCCATGCTCGACAGGGCGAGCACGCCGGTACCGGCCGCCATGGCCTCGAGCAGCACCAGCCCCTGGGTCTCGGTGCGCGAGGCGAAGACGAAGAGATCCGCTGCGGCATAGCAGTCCGGCAGATCCCGGCTGCGCTCGAGATAGCCGAGGAAGCGGACGTGCCCGTCGAGCCCGCGGGCCGCGGCGCGGTCGCGCAGGGCGCCTTCGGCCGGCCCCTCGCCCGCGACCAGCAGCAGCAGCGAGGGACAGGTCCGACGCGCCAGGTCGGCGGCGTCGAGCAGGAAATCGATGTTCTTCTCGTGGGCCAGGCGGCTGACCGTCAGCGCCACCGGCCGGTCCTCGGCGATGCCGTGGGCCTGGCGGAAGCGAGCCCGGTTGCCATCCCGGTAGGCGGCCAGCGGGATGCCGGTCGGCAGCACCTCGATCGGGCGGTCGATGCCGTAGTCCAGCAGCCGGTCCCGCATGGCGGCCGAGGGCGCGATGATCCGGTCGGCCTGGCCGCACTGCCAGCGGGACACCCCGCGGGCCAACGCGGCGGTCAGGGCCCTGGGCACCAGCGGTACGTAGTGGTGCAGGTACTCCTCGAACAGGGTGTGGTAGCTCACCACCAGCGGAAGACCCCAGCGCCGCGCCAGCCGGACGCCGGCCAGGTGCGCGGCGAAGGGGGTCTGCACGTGGATCAGGTCAAAGGCCTCGCCCCCCTGCGCCTCGGCCGCCCGGACGAAGGCCCCGACGCTGGCGAGGCGGTCTTCCGGATCGCGGGGGACCGGCCGCGCCGGCACGCGCACCACGCCCCGCTCGCTCGCCTCGTCGGCATAGCCCGGGACGATCAGGGTGCAGGCCACATCCTGCTCTGCAAGGCAGCGGCGGAAGGTGGCAATCGAGGTCGAAACCCCATTGACCCGGGGGAAGTAGACATCCGAGATCTGCAGGACGTGCATGGCGGCTCCGCGGTTGGCGGCGCAAGCCTAGGGGCGCCGGATTACGCCCGGGTTGCCCCCCGATGTCACTTCGATGACGTTCGCGAGCCGGGGGCGCCCTGTCATCGCTGCGTCATGTTCCCGTCAAGCCCCTGCAACCGCCGCCCCCTAGCGTGGCGCCATGTTCAATTCCTCATCAGGAGACGGGCGATGCTCGAAACCCGAACCCGATCGATCAGGGCCAGTTCGCGCAACCTGCGCGTGGCCCTGGCCCAATGTGAAAGCGAAGTGCTGGCCGCCCAGAAGCTGCGCTACAAGGTCTTCGCCGACGAACTCGGCGCGCGCCTCGAGAGCCGCACGCCGGGCGTCGATCGCGACATCTACGACCCCTTCTGCGAGCACCTCATCGTGCGCGACGAGGCCGCCGGCCGCATCGTCGGCACCTACCGCATCCTCTCGCCG
>JAGRFX010000032.1 GCA_020445805.1 Rhodocyclaceae bacterium | reverse complement strand
TTCACGCCGAACGCCGACTTCAACGGTCCGACCACGATCAGCTACACGATCAGTGACGGCAACGGCGGCACGGATACGGCCACGGTCACGATCAACGTGGTCGCGGTGAATGACGACCCGTCGGCGGCGGGGGGATTTGCCGAGGGATCGGAAGACACGGCGCTGTCCCTCACCTGGGATGACTTCGGCGTCACCGATGTGGATTCGGACGGCGCAGGCTTCTCGGTGCAGGTCACGTCCCTGCCGGCCGACGGTGTTCTGGAGTTGTTCGACGGGACGGACTGGACACTGGTCGCTGCAGGTCAGGAGATTACCCGTGCGGCCATCGATGCCGGCAGCCTTCGCTTCATGCCAGACGAGCACGAATCGGGCGGCGATGGCTTTGGCGTCCCGGGCACGGGCGACCAGCTGAACGATTACGCGGTCTTCAACTTCGTCGTCTCGGATGGTGACGGCGGAAGTGCATCGGGCACGGTGACGATCGATATCCAGCCGGTGGCGGACGCGCCTTCCCTGGCGCTCGGGCCGACGAGCGTCGATCTGGACGGAAACTTCCAGCTGCCCACGGGCAACGGATTGCGGCTCGATCGCTACGACAACGTGGCAGCACTGGATCGGACAACAGCCACCGACGCGGGCATTCTCGAGACGGTGTTGCCGGGCCTCACCCCGAACAGTTCGACGCTGGTCAACACGCTCGGAACGGGTTCGACCGCCGCTGAGTCGCCGGATGTACCGCTCGACAGCGCCTTCCGGATGACGGGCCTGATCTATCTGGAAGCCGGTCAGAGCTACGTGGTCTCGGGCTACCGCGACGACACCTTCCATGTGGAGATCGGCGGCACGACGGTGTTTTCCCAGGGTCACAACAATTGGGGTGCCTACACGGCAACGCCCTTCGTTCCGACCGAGACGGGCTACTACACCTTCGAGATGTATATCTACAACGGCGATGGGGTCGGTGACGTCAGCGTTCTGATCGCGGAGAACGGGCAGCCCGCCCAGACGCTCTCGAACTATCTGCTGTTCGCCGACACCCAGTCGGTCGCCGCGGCCGGTGGACAGTTCTCGGCCTTCGTGGGTACGGACGATGGGGGCTATTACCCGGTCCGCCTGAACGAGGGTCTCGAGGACACGCCCATCCAGCTGCAGGATGTCACTGCGGCCCTGGTGGACCAGGACGGATCCGAGATCCTCTCGGTCCAGGTGGGCGGCATTCCGGCGGGCGCCGTCCTGAGCGATGGCGCGCACAGTTTCACTGCGGGAGCGCCCGGCAGCGCGGTCAACGTCAGCGACTGGGACCTGACCCGTCTGACGGTCACGCCGCCCAGCAGCTTTACCGGCAGCTTCACGCTCGACGTGAGCGCCACCAGCACGGAAACCTCGAGCGGCGGCGCTGCGACCACTACGCTGCCCCTGCAGGTCACCGTGCTGCCCGTCAATGATGCGCCGACGGCCAGTGGCGGTGCGGTCACCATGAGCGAGGACGGTGCCCACGTCTTTACCTGGAGCGAGTTTGGCGTAAGCGATGTGGACTCGGCCGCGTCGAGCCTGCAGGTCCGCATCGGCACCCTGCCGTCGAATGGCGAGCTGCAGTTCTTCAACGGCAGCAGCTGGGTGGCCGTCGTGGCCAACCAGGCCTTCACGCACGCCCAGGTGGATGCGGGCGCGCTGCGCTTCGTACCGGACGCGGACGAGTCCAATACGTCCGGCGACTATGCCCGCATCGATTTCGTCGCGAGCGACGGCAGCGCGACGAGCGGGCTGGCGACGGTCACGATCGACGTGACGCCGGTGGCCGATGCGCCCACCCTCCATGCGCACCTCAGCCCGCTGGTCGGCACCGGAACAACGTTGTTCACCGAGAACTTCTCGGACGGCAACTTCACCTCGCCGGCCTGGACCCGCGTCAAGCTGCTCGACAACACCTTCACCGACCAGCCCGCCTCCGGAAAGTCGCAAAGCGAGGCCAACCTGTTTGCCAACAATGCCTGGACCGGGCAGACCGACGACAGCGAGTGGAACAGCTTCTGGTCGGTCCGCTCGTCGGCCATCTCGGGTCAGTCGCTCTACTACAACCGCAATGGCGCAAACGGCTCGGATGACGCGCATGGCATGCTCGCCTACCAGAACCTGTCGGCAGGCGACCGGGCGCTGACCAGCTACTCGGTCTCCGCCGACATGTGGGGCAATACCGGATCGCAGCAGAACAACGGCCTCGGCCTGGTGTTCGGATACCAGAATGCCCAGAACTACTTCCTGGTTCGCTGGGAGAACATGGGCGTGCAGTACCAGCCGGGGGGCAGCCTGTTCGACAGCTACCCCGGTCAGGCCAACCAGCTGTCGCTCGTGCAGATGGTCAATGGCCAACCGGTGGACCTGGGGGCGCTCAACAACTTCAATACGGCCTCCTGGTTCAACCTGCGGGTCGAGGTCACCTCGGCGGGTATCCGTGTGTTCGCCAGCGACGGGACCGCCACCTACAACGGCACGACGCCTCAGATCACCTACACCTACGGCAGCGTCGCGGGCGGCGCCACCGGCGCACCGGCCCTGGCGACCCTCGGCCTGTGGGTGTTCGACAACGATGCCGGCGTGGCCTTCGACAACATCTCGGTCCGGTCGGTGGACTACACCTACCAGCTGGACCTGCAGGCCTTCCTGAACGATACCGACGGCAGCGAGAACCTGTCGGCCATCACGCTCAGCAACATTCCCGACGGCGTGACGCTGACCGGGGCCGGTGGCGCTTCGGTGGCCATCTCCGGCGGCACCGCGACAATCCCGGTGAGCTCGGGTGTCGAGACGACCCTCACGGTGCACTCGGCCACCGAGCTCTCCAGCGACCAGGTCAATGGCATGTCGGCCAGCGTCACGGCAACCGAGGTGTCGGGCGGCTCGGCGACCACGGTGGAGTCGGTCAGGGTCGAATTGCTCGGGACCGGGGCGGCTGAAACCCTGAGCGGAACCATGGCCGACGAATGGATCGAGGGTGGTGGCGGCAATGATCGGATCATCGGGGGCGGCGGCGACGACCAGCTGCTGGGTGGCCTGGGTGCCGACACCTTCGCCTGGAGCCTCGCCGATGCGGGCACGGCCGGCAGCCCGGCTCACGACAGCGTCGTGGATTTCAACATGGCGAGCGGAGGCGATATCCTCGATCTGCGGGATCTCCTGCAGGGCGAAAACAGCGGCAATCTGGCCAACTACCTGCACTTCGAACAGAGCGATGCCGGTACCGTGGTCCATGTCAGCAGCAATGGCGGTTTCGCCGGTGGCTACAATGCGGCGCAGGAAAACCAGAGCATCACCCTCGAGGGGGTCGATCTGTTCAGCGGTGGCCTGACGACGGACCAGCAGGTGATCCAGGACCTGCTGACCCGGGGCAAGCTGATCACCGACTGACCAGGGCGGGGCGATCCGCGGGATCGCCCCACCGTCACACGCGCAACAGGAGGCGCCAATGCTCTATGTCAGGCGGGATGGGGCTGGTTCGATCGTGTCGGTCAGCCTGGTCGCGGACGAAGATCATCCGGAAGCGGCCGAAGCCGGCAGCGCCGACGTCCAGCGCTTTGTGGGCAGGCTGGGCGGGGCCAATCCCATCGCGAGTACCGACCTGGGCCTGGTCCGGGTGATCGAGGACCTGATCGATCTCCTGATCGCCCGCGACCTGATCCGTTTCACGGACCTGCCCGATGCCGCCCAGGAAAAGCTCATGGAACGTCGATCGATGCGCCGGAGCAACCGCTCGCTCGACCTGATCCCGGGCAACAACGAGGTCCTGTAAGCCCTCAGTCCACGCGGATGGCCGGCCCCGTCAGGGCATCGAAGCCCAGGGTCTTGAGTTGCGCGGCCTCGGCATCGCTTGCAACCCCCTCGGCGATCACCAGGATGCCCATCGCGTGGGCGATCGTGGCCAGGCCCCGCAGGAAGGTCTGGTTGCCGGGGTTGGTGTCGATGCCGCGGATGACGGCGCTGCCGATCTTCAGGTAATCGAGGCCCACATCGTGCAGCTCGCCCAGCCGGCAGATGTACTGGCCGGCATGCTCGAGGCCGATCCGGCACCCGAGGGGCTTCAGCACGGTACAGATCTGGCGGAAGGCCGGGCCGTGCTTGAAGGCCGCGGACTCGGGCAGGTCCAGCCACACCCGCGCCCCGGCGCCCGGATGGCGCGCCAGCTTCGCCGCCAGGCGCCGCACCGTATCCGGGTCGCAGACGGATTCCGAAGACAGGTTGATGCAGATGCCGCCGGGCTGATCGCCCAGCTGCGCCAGCGCGCGCTCCAGCACCGCCTCGTCGATGCGGGCGATGTAGCCGGCCCGTGCCGCCCACGGCATGAACTCGCCGGCGGTCAGCCATTCGCTGTCCTCCGCCAGTTTCAGGCGGGCAGGGGCCTCCAGGTGCAGCAGGGTGCCGTCCGAATGCACCACCGGAAAGGTCTTCAGCGCGAGGCGCCCGGCCGCCAGCGCGGCGCCGATGGCTTCGCCCCAGGCCAGGCGATCGGCCGGCGGGTGGTTCTCGATGTCGACGTTCTCGACGACGGGGCGGCCATCGCCGTTCTGGGCTGACTTGCCCAGCGCCAGGTCTGCGTGGGCGAGCACCTGGGACAGCGCATCGCCCCGTCGGTAGGCGGCGATGCCGATGGGCATGGTCTGACCCGCCTCCTCGACCAGACGACCGATGGCGATGTCCGCGGCCGAGAAGAGCTCTTCCGAGAGCGGGACCGGATCGCTGGCGCCCGACACCAGCAGGGCCAGGTCGCTGCCCCCCAGGCGTCCGCTGGCACGGCGCTCGTCGTCGCCGCGCAGCAGCTCGATGGCGTCCGCCAGTCGCCGAAGCATCGCGTCGCCGGCCTCGCGGCCCTGGGCCGCATTGATGGCGGCCAGGTCCGGGATCCGGATCACGGCCAGGTGTCCCTCGGCCGCCGCGTTCTCGTCGGCGATCATGGCCGCGGCCTGGGCCAGGAAGTGCTCCCGGTTGGGAAGCCCGGTCAGCCCGTCCACCTGGGCTTCGCGCCGCACTGCGTCGAGGCGGGCGGACTCTTCCTCGAGCATCGAACGGACCCGCTCGGATAGCGAGTTCATCGCCCGGACCACCGCCTTCAGCTCCCGCGTGCGGGGTTCACGGACCGTGAGGAAGCGCCGCTCGCCCATGGCCTCGGCCTGCTGAACCACGTCGTTCAGCGGGCCGACCACGCGACGCAGCAGCAGGCTGCCGAGCAGGCCGCAGGCCACCGCGCCGACCAGGAACCACTGCAGGAGACGCAGGGTGCCGTCCCACAGGCTGCGGTAGACAAAACGACTGTGGCTGCGGACCCGCAGGGTGCCGAACTGGTTCCAGCCATCCTGGACCTGGGCCACCCCCTCTGCCGCATCGATCGGGATAAGGTTGCTGAACCAGTCGGGGACCTCGGTGATCGGTGCCGTGCTCTCGCGCTCGATCAGGCCGCCGCCGTCCGGGTCGGTCAGGCGGATGTACTCGTAGTGCCCGGCGTCGAACTGGGCCGAGACCAGGAGCTCCAGGGTGACCGGGTCCTTCGGCATCTGGGACATCGACAGGGCCAGCGAGTTGGCGTTGTCGATGTTCTTGACGAGCAGTTGCTGCTCCAGGTAGTGCCGGGCCGAGAGGGTACTGACCACCAGGCTGCCGCCCAGGGCCAGCAGGGCCACGATGGCGGTGGCGATCCAGAGTTGTTTGATCATCGACATGATTCAGTCATCCTCGTGTCGAGGGCCTATTCAAGGCCATCGTCGCGCATTCGCGCGAGCAAGTCACGCCAACGGGATAGGCGTTCGGTTGGGTCCGCGCTGGATTGCCCCGCGCCACCGACCCAGAGTCCCTCGCCATTGAAGCTGAAGACCGGGTACAGGTCGGTGCGCCGCGAGGCCGGGCGGATCTCGCCGATCAGGTTGTCCAGCACCAGGGGTTCGGCGTTGGGGGCGGGGTAATAGCCCAGCACCATGTGGGCCTGGGACAGCGAGCTGGAAGGGCCGCCGATGCGGGCCTTGACGTAGATCAGGCGCATCCGCGCGGGATCCACGCCGATCCTTTTGAGGGTGGCGTACTTGGCGATCGAGTAGTCCTCGCAGTCGCCGCCATGGCGGGTCAGGGTTTCAAAGGGCGTGGCCCAGTAGTCGGGCTGTCCCCACAGGCTGATGTCATCGCTGAAGGCGACCCGGCGGTTGAAGAAATCATTGACGAGTGCCAGCTGATCCGGAACCTCCAGCTGGCGGGCGTGTTCGACGAGCTGCGCCCAATCCGCCAGCGGCTGGGTGGCCTCGGGACCGTAGCGCTGCACGGCGCGGCCGATGATCGAATCGAGGTCCGACGCCAGGGCCCCGACAATCATGAGGAAAATTCCGAGCACTGATGCGATGATGCGAAGCGGGAGGGGGCGACTGGCTGCTTGGCGCCCCGGGGCGTCGGCGCTGCGGTCATTTGCCAGCGGGGCCGCGGTCGTCGAGGGGTCAATGGCCGAGCGTGTGCAGTTTGGCGCACATCGGCACAATCTTTTGCTGCCCCTCGGTTGCTCGGCTATCGCCTTCGGCATAGCCTCCTCGGCCAAAATCATCAATTGCTTAACGGCTTTGCCAGGGGAAGATAAAGGGATGCGTTTCGGTCTGAGCACATTGACCGCCGCCTTGGTCTGGGCGTACTGCGGTCTGGCTGCCGCGCAGGGGACGTCGGGCAGTTTCGTCGACGCGGCGGCCCGCGCGATCGCGTCGAACCCCGAGGTCGAGGCCCGCTTCCACGCATTCCGCGCTTCGCGACAGGAACAGCAGGTGGCGCGAGGCGGATTCCTCCCCCAGGTCAACCTCAGTGCCAATGTCGGTGCCGAATGGCGCCGCCGACCGGGCGTCTCCGACAACGACTTCGATCGCCATGGCGCGGCGCTGTCGCTGAACCAGATGATCTACGACGGATTCGCCACCCATTCGGAAGTATCGCGGCTCGGGTACGCCAGCCTCGCGCGCTACTTCGAATTGCTGGACACCGCCGAGAGCACGGCGCTCGAGGCCGTCCGGGCCCATATCGACGTGCAGCGCTACCGGGAGCTGGTCGACCTGGCCAAGGACAACTACGTCCAGCATCGTCAGGTCTTCGATCAGATCGAGCAGCGGGTCAAGGCGGGCGTCGGCCGGCGGGTCGACCTGGAGCAGGCGAGCGGTCGACTGGCGCTGGCCGAGGCCAATCTGCTGACCGAATCGAGCAATCTCCACGACGTCAGCGCCCGCTACCAGCGGGTGGTCGGTGAGGTGCCGGGCGTGCGACTCGAGCCGGGCGAAGTGCCGATGAGCGGCGTGCCGGACACCATCAACAGCGCCCTGCGCGAAGCCTACCAGGCCAGCCCCGGCCTGGCGGCGGCCCACGAGAATGTCCGTGCCGCGCGCGCCGAGGCCAAGGGCAAGCAGGCCGGCTACCAGCCGCGGGTCAATCTGCAGGCCAGCGAAAAGCTGGGCTTCGACACCGACGGCATCGACGGCCGTCACCGGGATCGGGTCGTGGAGCTGGTGCTGAACTACAACCTGTTCCGGGGCGGCGCCGACAGTGCCCAGATCAAGCAGTACGCCGAGCAGCTCAGCGTAGCCGAGGACTTGCGCGACAAGAGTTGTCGCGACCTGCGCCAGACCCTGTCGATCGCCTACAACGACGTGGCTCGGCTGGGCGAACAGCTCGAGTATCTCGACCAGCATCAGCTCTCGATCGCCAAGGCACGCGAGGCCTATCGACGCCAGTTCGACATCGGCCAGCGAACCCTGCTCGACCTGCTCGACACTGAGAACGAGTATTTCGAGTCGCGCCGGGCCTTCGTGAATGCCACCCACGACCGGGAGATCGCCAAGGCGCGCACCCTCGCGTCGATGGGCCATCTGCTGAAGGCGCTCGAACTGAGTCGCAATGATCTGCCCACGCAGGATGAACTGGGGCAGGACCGTGAAGCGGTCGACGTCTCCTCGGCCTGCCCGGCAACGGCACCGCTGGCGGAGCGGGTCGACAAGCAGGCCCTGCTGGCCGCGACGCGACGAGATCCGGCACCGGTCGTGGCACCGGTCACGCCGGTCGTCCCGCCGGTTGCGGCGCCTCCGGAAGCGGGACTGGAGCAGACGCTCTCCCAGCGCACGCGTGAGTGGGCGGCCGCCTGGTCGTCCCGCGACGTGGGCGCTTACCTGGCCTTCTACGGCACCGACTTCCAGCCCGTCGGCGGCCAGAGCCGGGCCGCCTGGGAGCGCGCGCGGCGTCGACTGGTCGGCAAGGAGATGCCGATCCAGGTGACGGTGGACGGACTGCAGGTCCTGCCCGCGGGCGAGGGTCGCGCCACCGTGGCGTTCCGCCAGCGCTACACCTCCGGCGATTACAGTGACGTGGTCACCAAGCGCCTGTCGTGGGTCCGGGAGGCGGGTGAATGGCGGATCGCCGCCGAGACGGCCGAATAGCCGACGGCCGCGGCCGGGCGTCCCGGCCGGGACTTGCCGGCTGCCACGGGTCGGGCTTACTGGGCGGGCTGGTGGCCGGCGTCGCCGAAGACGTCCAGCCATAGCGCACGCACGGCAGAGATTTCGTCGGTGACCCGATCCCGGGCCAGGCTCGATCGTCCGGTGGCCAGCCGCAGGGCATGCTGGTGGCGGCGGAGGCTGCGGTAGGCGTCGGCGGCCGCAGCCGACCGCCCGGCGTCGATCAGACCCAGTTCCGCGGCCATCCCGAGCAAGGCGATGTTGCCGAGGTTCCCGGTCAGTCGGGGATGGTCGTGGGCGTGTCCCAGCACCAGGTACTGGACCAGGAACTCCACATCCACCAGACCACCGAAGTCGTGCTTGAGATGGAAGTCGTTCCGGTCCCCGCCATGGGCGTCGAACATCTTCTGGCGCATTTCGAGCACGTCGGCCCGCAGGGCCTCGCGATCGCGGGGCAGCCGCAGCACCTCCTCGCGAATGGCCTCGAAGGCTGCGCCGACCTTGGGGTCGCCGGCGCTGAAGCGGGCGCGCGTCAGCGCCTGGTGTTCCCAGGTCCACGCGGACTCGAGCTGGTACTTCCGGAAGGCGGAGACCGAGGTCACGAGCAGTCCGGCGTCGCCGTTGGGACGCAGTCGGAGGTCCGTCTCGTAGAGCTGCCCGGAGGCCGTCTGGCTCGACAGCCAGGTGCTGACGCGTTGCCCCAGGCGCGCGTAGTTCTCGGCGGCGTCGGGATCGTCGTCCTCGCACAGGAAGACCAGGTCCAGGTCCGACGAGTAGCCGAGTTCCTTGCCCCCGTGCTTGCCATAGCTGATCACGGCGAAGGCCGGCGTGTCCCGATGGCGCTTGCGCAGCTTTGACCAGCACACCGGGACCGTGGTCTCGAGGACGATATCGGCCAGGGCAGAAAGGTGGTCGGCCAGCGACTCGACGCTGAGCTTGCCGCCCAGGTCCTGGGTCAGCAGGCGGAACACCTGGGTATGGTGCAACTCGCGCATCACGTCCATCTGCCGCTCCATGTCGTCGCCCAGCTTGGCCATGGCGCCGTCCAGGTCCGAACGGAAGTGGGCCCAGTCGGGCCTGGCATCGAGCTGGCGACCGTCGAGGAGTTCGTCGAGCAGAATCGGGTGGCGGATCAGGTAGCTGGTGGCCCACTGGGAGGCGCTGACCAGGTCGGCCAGGCGGGTCAGGGCCTGGGGATACTGCTGCAGCAGGGCCAGGTAGGCGGCCCGCCGCGAGATGGCGGCCAGCAGGTCGAGCAGGCGCGCGAGGGTCTCGTCGGCGTTCTCGGTGGCCGCGGCTGCCTCGAGCACCCGTGGCATCACGCCGTCGAAGCGGGCACGGATCGAGGGCGGCATCTGGCGATAGCGGCCGCTGGCCCTCAGCTCGGAGAGGCTGCTGGCCGCGCGCTCCGCGTCGCGGAATCCGAGCGCCGCCAGTCGGGCCGCGCAGGTGTCGCTGTCGCTGCAACCCGACCAGGTGTCGTCAAGGGGGTGATCGCCATGGGTGGGATCCTCGAACACCGAGTCGAAGCGGGCGGAGACCCGATCCCGGTGCCCGTCCAGGGTCCGGCGCAGGGCCGGATAGTCGGGGAAGCCCATCGACTCGGCCAGCAGCGCGCGATCGTCCTCGTCTGCCGGCAGCATGTGGGTCTGTGCGTCGTCGAGGTATTGCAGCCGATGCTCCAGCCGGCGCAGAAAGTCGTAGGCCTCGCGCAATTCCGCAATGGCGTCGGCCGGCAGCAGCCCGCGCTCGCCCAGGTGCTGAAGGACCTGGAGGGTCGCCTTGATCTGCAGCTGCGGATCGCGACCTCCGCGGATCAGCTGGAACACCTGCGCGATGAACTCGATTTCGCGGATGCCCCCCGGGCCGAGCTTGACGTTGTCGGCCATCTCGCGGCGCGAGACTTCGCGCCGGATCTGGGCGTGCAACTCGCGCATGGCGTTGATCGCACCGAAATCCAGGTACTTGCGGAAGACGAAGGGGCGGGACACCGCCTGCAGCGCCTGTTCGTGGCCGCCGATCATCAGGCGGGCCTTGATCCAGGCGTAACGCTCCCATTCACGGCCCTGGCCAATGAAGTAGTTCTCGAGCATGTCCAGGCTGCAGACCAGGGGGCCCGAATCGCCATTCGGGCGCAGTCGCATGTCCACGCGGAACACCTGGCCCTCGGCCGTGATCTCGTTCATCGAACGGATCAGCCGCTGGCCGAGCTTGGTGAAGAACTCGAAATTCGAGGTCGGCCGAGGCCCGTCCGTCTCGCCATCCTCCGGATAGACGAAAATGAAATCCACGTCGGACGAAACGTTCAGTTCGCGCCCGCCCAGCTTGCCCATGCCGATCACCATCAGGCTCTGGGCGGCGCCATCCGGCCCCCGCGGCTGACCGTAGCGCGCGACCAGCTCCGGCAGCAGGGCGTCGTGGGAGGCCTGCACCACCACGTCGGCCAGGGCGGTCATGGTTTCCGTGACCTCCGCAAGGCTCGCTCCGCAGCAGATGTCCCGGATGACGAGATGCCCCAGCACCCAGGCGCGCAGGCGTCGCAGGTGGTCGGGAAGCGCATCGGCGGCGGGCGCCTGGGCTTCGAGCCAAGCCCGCATGGTGTCGGCCGTGAGCGGGCGGTCGATGCCGAGGGCCAGCTGGTCCGCCAGCCAGGGGCGCGATGCCAACTGCCGCGCGAGGAATCGCGAGTGACGGCAGGCGTGGGGGAGGACATCCGTTTCGAATTCGGCTGACGGGGGCATGGTGCTGTCCGGCTGCTAGAATGAAGGCCTGCACCGGCGATGCGCTCGGCACGTCGGCAAACTTACTCGAAATTGCCTCAGCATGCCCGTTCTTGCAGTCATCCATGCACGTTGCAGCGACCGGGCGCGTAACGACAAAGGCACCGCCGCGCGACCATGACGGACCCGAGCGTGCGCACCGTTTCCCGCCGCCCGGGCCCAGGGCGCAGCCTGCTCACCGGCCTGGTGCTTGCCTATTTCCTGGTCGGTGGCGCCATCCTGGCCGTGCGCTATCTGGTCCTGCCCAATGCGGACCTGCTGCGGCCGCATATCGTCGCGTCGGCCTCCCAGGCACTCGGGCTGCCGGTGGCCATCGGCCGTGTCGAGGCCGAGTGGGATGGCCTGTCTCCCCGCCTGATGCTGTCGGCAGTCACCTTGAAGGACGCCAAGGGGCGGGACGCGCTGACCCTGTCGCGGGTGGAGGCGGTGCTGTCCTGGCAGTCGCTGCGCCGCGGACACGTAGTCTTTCAGCGCCTGGTCGTGGTCGAACCGGAGCTCGATGTACGGCGTGAGCTGGACGGCCATCTGCTGGTCGCCGGCATCGGCATGGATGCGTCGCAGGGCGACGGCAGCTTCGGCCAGTGGCTGGCCGAACAGCCGGAGATCGTCATCCTCGACGCGACCGTGGCCTGGACGGACGCCGCGAGAGACGTGCCTCCGCTGGTCCTGGACCGCGCCAATCTGCGCATCATCCGCTCGCCCGAGGGCCATCGGTTCGGCCTCACGGCCTCACCGCCCGAGGCCTATGCGTCGGCGCTCGAGTTGCGCGGCACCCTCGGCGGCGTGGCGGATGCGGCTCCGGGGCGACTGGCCGGGGAGGTCTTCGTGCGCCTGGAACGCGCCGATCTGTCGATCTGGCGCAACTGGGTCGATTATCCGGTGCCGCTCGAAGGGCGCGGCGGCGCCACGGTGTGGCTGAAGCTGGACGGCAGCGGGCGCTATTCGGCGCGCGCCGATCTGGCGCTGCGGGAGGCGCGGACCCGCCTCCGCGCCGACCTGCCCGAGCTCGATCTGCGTTCCCTCGAGGGTACCTTGCTGGCGGAGCGCGACGGGGATTCGATGGCGGTCGAGCTCCAGAATGTCCGCTTCGACGGTCTGGGTGGCGCGGCGCCCCTGCTCAATGCCCACGTGCGCTATCGGCCGCAACACGCCGGCCAGGCGGGCGGGGGCAGCCTCGAGACCGGGCCGCTCGACATCGGCATGCTGGCGCGGCTGGCAGCCCATCTGCCGTTCGAGCCGGCGGTGCTGGCCCAGCTATCCACGCATGCACCGCAGGGCGCCGTCGAATCCCTGACCTATCGCTGGGAGGGGCCGGAGGATGATCCCACGGCCTGGACCCTGCAGGCGCAGGTCTCCGGCCTGACGGTCCAGCCCACCGGTGCCTGGCCCGGCCTGACGGCGGTCTCGGGGCATCTCGAGGGCAACCAGTCCGAAGGCCGTTTCACGCTCGAAGGAACCGAAGCCGAACTCAAGCTGCCCGAGATCTTCGACGAGTCCGTGATCCCGCTGGCGCGCGTCGAAGTGACGGGGGGCTGGGCGAGGGATGAGGGGCTGCTGGCGATCCGCCTGGACCGGGTCGCGCTCGAGAACGCCGACGCGGCTGCCGTCCTCGAGGGACGCTACTGGCCCTCGGTCGGTCGTCTGGGGCGGATCGACCTGAGCGCCGAGGTCAGCCGTGCCGATGCGCGGGCGGTGTGGCGCTACCTGCCGAAGGTGGTCGGCGCCGAGACCCGTGCCTGGCTGAAGTCGGCCCTGCTGGAGGGGGCCGGGCGCAACGGGCGTCTCGAATTGAAGGGGGAACTGACGGACTTCCCGTTCGCCCGCCCGGGGTCCGGCCGCTTCCTGGTCGAGGTCGATGTCTCCGGGGGGCGCCTGGCATTCGTGCCCAGCTGGCCCGAGATCTCGGCCATCGAGGGCAGGCTCCGCTTCGAGGGCAAGCGGATGCGCATCGATGCGCGGCGCGCCGAATCCGCGGGTGCGGTGATCGGACGCACGGTCGTCGAGATTCCGGACCTCGGGTCCCGCGACCCCGCGGTCCGCATCCGAGGACAGGCCTCCGGCGCGAGCAGCGCCTTTCTCCAGTATCTGGAGGACACCCCCATCGCAGGATGGATCGGTGGCGCGACCCATGATTTCCGGGCCGTGGGCGATGGCGTGCTCTCGCTGTCGCTGGTGCTGCCGCTGGCCCGGCTTGCGGAGAGCAGCGTCGAAGGCGAATACGCGATGGTCGACAACCAGGTCAGCCTGGTCCCGTCGCTGCCCTCGCTTGCGCAGGTGTCGGCGCGTGTCGGCTTCACCGAGCGCGGCGTGTCGATCCACGACGCCCACGGCATCCTCATGGGGCAACCGGTGGCGGCGGTGGCCGCCACCGACGACCGCGGCCGAATCACCATCCGCGCCGCAGGCACGGCGACCGCGGCGGCCCTGGCGAAGGAAACCGGCCTGTCCGTGCTCGAGCGCCTGGAGGGGCTCGCGGGCTGGACGGCCCGCGTCGATTTCGAAGGCGGGACGGGCAGCGTGCGGGTCCGCAGCGATCTGGCCGGCGTGGCGTCCAGCTTGCCGGCCCCGCTCGCCAAGGCGGCCGAGGCACGCCTGCCCCTGGAGATTCAGCTCGATCTGGCAGACCACTGGCAATTGCAGCGCTGGGAGGTGCGCCTGGCGGACGACCGCAGGGCCCGCTTCGATGTGCGGCGCGACGGCTCGGGGCGCTGGCGCGACGTGCGGGGCGGCTTTGCCGTCGATGCACCCCTGCGCGAGGCGGAGCACGGCCTCATGGCCGCCATCCGGATGGACGACCTGGACCTGGACGCCTGGCGACGGCTGGCGGGGGCCGGTGAGGGTGGGCCGCTGCTTGCCGGCATTGCCCTGCGGGCCGAGCGGCTGTCCCTCTTCGGCGAGGTTTTTGAGCGGGTCGACCTGCGCGGCGTGGCGGACGCCGGGGGCTGGCGCGGACGCCTGGAGAGCCCTGCGGTGGCCGGGGAGTTCGACTGGCGAAGTCGCGACGAAGGGGCGCTCAAGGCGCGCTTCGACCATCTCGTGCTGGGCTCGGGGGCCGGTGAGCACGCGAATGCCGATCAGGTCGCACCTGAGCAGCTCGAAGCGCTTCCGGCGCTCGATGTGGTGGCCGAACGCTTTCAATTGCGCGGCATGGCGCTCGGGCAGCTGACCTTGCGGGCCCGCAATCTCGACGGAGAATGGCAACTGGATGCGCTCGAATTGCGGCGGCCCACGGGCGCCGTGGTGGCGGAGGGCCATTGGCAACCCGGCGGCGGCACCGAGCTGGCGTTCACTGCCGACATCGCGGACGTGGGCGCCTACCTGTCGGACATCGGCTATCCCGAGGCCGTGCGCCAGGGGCGGGCCCTGCTGGAAGGCAAGCTCGGCTGGCACGGAGCGCCGACCCAGGTGCACTACCCGAGCCTCAACGGGCGCATGGAGGTTCGGGTCGAGGAGGGCCAGTTCAGCAAGCTCGAACCCGGGATGGGGCGCCTGCTGGGGGTGCTGAGCCTGCAGGCACTGCCCCGCCGCGTGACCCTCGATTTCCGCGATGTGTTCAGCGATGGCTTCGCCTTCGACAGCATCACCGGCGGCGTCGACGTCAGCGCCGGGGTCATGAAGTCGGATGGTCTCGACATCCGCGGCCCCGCAGCCCGCATCCGCCTGACGGGCACCGTGGATCTGGCCAGCGAATCCCAGGCGCTGCGGGTGGCCGTGCAGCCGACGCTGACCGAATCGGTGGCGGTGGGCGCCGCGCTGGCCAATTCGGCGACGGGCCTGATCAACCCGGTGGCCGGGCTGGTGACCTATCTGGCGCAGAAGCTGATGCAGGATCCGATCGAGCGACTGTTCTCGTATGAATATGCCGTGACCGGTGCCTGGAGCGACCCCGAGGTCGCCAAGCTGGCGTCCGATGCGCCTCGGGCACAGTAGCGGCCTGGCGCTGTTTGCGCGGGCCTCCGTCCGGGGCGTGCAGGCAGCCGTCCGGCTCCCGGCGCCCTGGGGGATCGCGGTGCCCGCGCCGACTGCGTTAATCTAGGATCGGAAGTCCTTAGCCGCTATCGCCCCCAAGGAGTACCAGCATGAGCCAAGAAGCCCAACCTGGCGTATTTCGCGTAGCCGCGATCCAGACCGTGTCCGGTCCCGATCCGGAGGAGAACATGGCCCGGGTCGACCGGCTGATCGCCGAAGCGGCGCAGGCCGGCGCGGGCCTGGTGGCCCTGCCGGAGTACTTTGCGCTGATCAGTCCCGACGAGCACGCCAAGGTGGCGATCCGCGAAGAGGAAAACCAGGGGCCCTTGCAGGACTTCCTGCGCGAGCAGGCCCGGCGGCACCGGGTCTGGCTGGTAGGGGGCACCGTGCCGCTCGAGTGTCCTGACGCCGGCAAGGTCTACAACAGCTGCATCGTGTTCGACGACCGGGGCGAGCGGGTCGCCCGCTATGACAAGGTGCACCTGTTCGGCTTTCAGAAGGGCGAGGAGCGCTACGATGAATCGCAGACGATCATGGCCGGGCGCGAGGTGGTCACCTTCGAGGCACCCTGCGGCCACGTGGGGCTCTCGGTGTGCTACGACCTGCGCTTCCCCGAACTCTACCGGGCCATGGGGCGTGTGGAACTGATCGTCGTTCCCGCTGCCTTCACCTATACGACCGGCAGCGCCCACTGGGAGGTCTTGCTGCGGGCGCGGGCCATCGAGAACCAGTGCTATGTTCTGGCTCCGGCCCAGGGCGGGCGCCACCCGGGCGGCCGGCGGACTTTTGGTGACAGCATGATCATCGACCCCTGGGGCGAGATCCTGGCCCGTCGGGCCGAGGGTGAGGGGGTCGTGGTGGCCGATATCGATCTCGCCCACCTGGCGAGCATCCGTAGGAGCCTGCCGGCCCTCGAACACAGAAAAATCAACTGAGAACTGCGCAATGACCGCACCCCAAGAGACCATTGGCCTGGCCGAACAACTCCTCCTGGCGCCGTACCAGCTGGGGCGTACCGATCTGGACCGGGTTTTCGGTGCCTTGCACCGCCATGACCTCGACTACGCCGACCTCTACTTCCAGTACCAGCGGGGCGAGGCATGGAGCCTCGAGGAGGGCATCGTCAAGGCCGGGACCTTCAACATCGAACAGGGGGTCGGCGTCCGGGCCATCTCGGGCGAAAAGACCGCTTTCGCCTACTCGGACGACATCAGCGTGCCGGCCCTGCTGTCGGCGGCGGAGGCCACGCGTGCCATCGGGCGGACCGGTGGCAATGGCGCCGTGCCGGTCAGCGCAGCCGCCCCTGCGCGTGCCCTGTATGCCCGGGAAGATCCGATCGCCTCGCTCGCCGCGGCGGAGAAGGTGCGCCTGCTGGAGCGGGTCGAGTCCTTCGCCCGGGCGGAAGACACCCGCGTATCGCAGGTCATGGCCCATGTGGCCGGCAGCTGGGAGGTCGTCCTGGTGGCCCGCAGCGACGGCCACCTGGCGGCCGATGTGCGCCCGCTGGTGCGGGTCTCGGTCACGGTCATCATGGAGGACGGCGGGCGCCGCGAGCAGGGCAGCGCGGGCGGTGGCGGTCGCTACGACTACGCCTACTTCGACGACGACAGGCTGCGCGGCTACGCGCAGGCCGCGGTCCACCAGGCGCGCGTGAACCTCGCGGCCGATCCGGCGCCGGCCGGCACCATGACCGTGGTGCTGGGGCCAGGCTGGCCGGGCATCCTGCTTCACGAGGCGATCGGACATGGCCTCGAGGGCGATTTCAACCGCAAGGGCAGCTCGGCCTTCTCGGGGCGCATCGGCCAGCAGGTCGCCGCCAGGGGCGTCACGGTCGTCGATGACGGAACGCTGCCCGACCGGCGGGGTTCCCTGTCCATCGACGACGAGGGCAATCCGACCAATCGCACCGTGCTGATCGAAGACGGCGTCCTGGCCGGCTACATGCAGGACTCCCTCAACGCCCGGCTGATGGGCATGCAGCCGACGGGCAACGGACGCCGCGAGTCCTTCGCCCACCTCCCGCTGCCCCGCATGACCAATACCTACATGCTGAATGGCGACCGGGCGCCGGGCGAGATCATCGAGTCCGTCGAAAAGGGCCTCTATGCGGTCAACTTCGGCGGTGGCCAGGTGGATATCACCTCGGGCAAGTTCGTGTTCTCGACCGCCGAGGCCTATCTGATCGAGAACGGGCGCGTGACGCGGCCCGTCAAGGGCGCAACCCTGATCGGCAACGGGCCGGACGCCCTGATGCGGGTGGCCATGATCGGCAACGACATGAGCCTGGATCCGGGCGTGGGCACCTGTGGCAAGGACGGCCAGAGCGTTCCGGTGGGGGTCGGGCAGCCGACTTTGCGCATCGATGGCCTGACGGTCGGTGGCACCGCCTGAGCCTCCCGATTTGCAAAAAAGATTGACATGGCTTAATGAAATGGTCGGATGATGAAGGCATCTTTGCCGGAACCCGACCATTCGACCTGACGCCATGCAGACACACCGAACCCGACGACGCTTCCTGACCCGCCTCGGCGCGGTCGCGACCGCACTGATTGCACCGCCCGTCTTCGCCCAGGGGACGCCACACGCCGAGGCGCCCGTACTGGGCCTCGGGACCGCCATCAACCTGGCCGGGCGCCAGCGCATGCTGTCCCAGCGCAGCGCCAAAGGCTGGCTGATGGTGGCGGACGGCGTCCTGCCGGAGCGGGGCGCCAAGTGGCTCGAGGAGTCGATTGCACGCTTCGACGAGGGCCTCGCGCGCCTGAAGGGCCTGCAGCCGTCCGAGGAGATCAGGTCCTCGCTGGTGCAACTGGAACAGGCCTGGGCGCCCTATGTGGCGATTCTGCGGCAGCCGCCGACCAAGGCGCGGGCCCAGGCCGTCTTCGACGGAAGCGACCAGGTCCTGGCGATTGCCCATCAGACCACCAAGGCCTACGAGGCCCAGGCCAGCGGCACGGTCGGCAACCTGATCAACATCGCGGGCCGGCAGCGGATGCTGTCCCAGCGGATGGCCAAGTTCTACTTCTTCGAACGCATCGGCATCCAGCCCGAGGCGTCGCGGCTGGCACTGGAGAAGGCCGCGCTCGAATTTACGGACGCCATGAAGATCCTGCGCGAGTCCAGCCAGACGACCGAAGCTATCGCGGCCGAGCTGGCACTCACCGACCAGCAGTGGTTCTTCTTCGACGCCGCTATCAAGGAGCCGGCGGGCGAGCGGGCGGCCAAGAACATTGCGACGACCAGCGAGCGCATCCTCCAGCAACTCGATCTGGTCGTGTCCCGCTACGAGGCGCTCGCCGGCTGACCCGCCTTCTATACGCAGGCGGCCCTCAGGCCGCCTCGCGCAGGTGGCGGTCCACCGACAGGGCCGCACCGGCAAATCCCAGCACGGCGGCGACCGCCAACAGGGTCATGACCTCCTGCATCGCCGGCTGGCCGAGCGAGAAGCTCGCGCCATAGCTGGTGGCGAGGGTGGCCACCGGATCCCTCAGGGCGGCGACCATGGCCGCGACCAGCAGCCAGGCCACCAGGCCCCCCGCCAGACCCTGCAGCATGCCGGTCCACAGGAAGGGGCGACGGATGAAATTATCGGTCGCCCCGAGCAGGCGGCTGACCTCGATCTCTGCTCGCTGGGTCATGAGCTGCAGCCGGATGGTGTTGAAGGTCACCACCACCAGTGCCGCGGCGAGAATGGCGGCCAGCAGCGTGAAGGCCTGCCGGCCCAGGTCGATCAGAGCGTGGATCCGCTCCACCCAGGCGGAGTCGAGCTGCACGTGGTGAACGCCCGGCCAGCTCCGGAAGGTGGCAGCCAGGGCATCGAAGGCGCCCGGATCGTTGCCGCGCGGGGCGATCACGAAGGCATCGGGCAAGGGATTCTCGGCCAGGTCGCTGACCACGTCCTGCAGCCCCCCGGCCGACAACTGGGCCAGCGCCTCCTCGCGGGGCACGAAGCGCACGGCCTCGAGTGAATCGAGGCCGGCGAGGCGCCGTTCGACCTCGGCGGTCGCCGCGGCGTCGGGCGGCATGGCCATGAAGATGCTGATCTCGGGTTTTTCGCTGACGTCTCCGACGACCCGATTGGCATTGTCGAGGAGCAGCAGGCCGCCGGCCGGCAGGGCCAGCGCGATCCCGATGACGATTGCCGTCAGCAGGCTGCCGAGCGGGTTGCGGGCAAGGTTCCTGAACGCCCGGCCGATTGCGCTCGCCTGGTGGCGCAGCCATCCGTTCATGCCACCTCCCGCAACTGGCCGTGGTCCATGACCAGACGCCGCGGCGAGGCCTCGTCGAAGAGGCTGGAGTCGTGGGTGGCCACGAGGACCGTCACGCCAGCGGTGTGAAACGATCGGAACAGGGCCGCAATATCGCCCGCATAGGCCGCGTCGAGGTGGGCAGTCGGCTCGTCAGCGACGAGGATCGACGGCTTGTTGACCACGGCGCGGGCGATGGCAGCCCGCTGCTGCTCGCCACCCGACAGGGACAAGGGCATTTCCTTGCCCCGTCCGGCGAGGCCGACCCGCTCCAGGGCCGCCTGCACGCGGCGGCTGGCGTCGGCGGGCGGGTGGCCGGTGATGGTCAGGGGCAGCATCACGTTCTCGAACACGTTGCGATCGAGCAGCAGCCGGATTTCCTGCAGCACCAGGCCGATGTTGCGCCGCAGATAGGGGACAGCCTGCCGGGGCAGGGCGCCCACATCCTCGCCGCCCACGGTGACCCGCCCGGCGGTGGGGCGCTCGATGGCGGCGATCAGCTTGAGCAGGGAGGTCTTGCCGGCCCCCGAATGGCCGCTGAGCACGGCCAGTTCGCCTCGGGCGAGGCGGAAGCTGACATCGGACAGGCCGCCCTGGCCGCCCGGGTAATGCAGCGAAACCCGATCGAATTCGATCATGCGCGCTCAGGCCGCCGGCGATCCGGGCTTGATGTCGAGCAGGGCGTTCACGAATTCCCGCGCCTTGAAGGGCTGCAGGTCGTCGATGCCTTCGCCCACCCCGATGAAGCGCAGGGGCTTCGGGCACTGGCGCGCGATCGCGGCAATGACGCCGCCCTTGGCGGTGCCGTCGAGCTTGGTGACCACCAGGCCGGTCACGCCGATCGCGGCGTCGAAGGCCTTGACCTGGGCCAGGGCGTTCTGCCCGATGTTCGAATCCAGGACCAGCAGCACCTCGTGGGGTCCGGTCGGCTCGGCCTTGGCGATGACCCGCTTGACCTTGGCGATCTCTTCCATCAGGTGGAGCTGGGTCGGCAGGCGGCCGGCCGTGTCGGCCAGCACCACGTCGATCTTTCGCGCCCGGGCGGCATTGACCGCGTCGTACATCACGGCGGCCGGGTCGCCGCTCTCCTGGGCGATGACGGCCACGCCGTTGCGTTCGCCCCAGGTCTGGAGCTGCTCCCGGGCCGCGGCCCGGAAGGTGTCGCCGGCGGCCAGCAGGACGGACTTGCCGCGCGACTGGTACCACTTGGCCAGCTTGCCGATCGAGGTGGTCTTGCCGGAGCCATTGACGCCGGCCAGCATGATCACGAAGGGCGTATGGCCGTCCACCTCGAGGGCCTGTTCGAGGGGTTCGAGGATGCGGACGAGTTCGGCGGCCAGGGTGTCCTGCAACTGGTCTGTGGTCTCGAGGCGTTCCTTCTTCCAGCGCTGACGCAGGGTGTCGAGCAGGTGGGCGGTCGCATCGACACCGCAATCGGCCATCAGGAGGGTGGTTTCGAGTTCTTCGAGGAAGTCCTCGTCGATCTTGCGCCGACCGAACAGGCCGGCCAGCCCCCCGCCCAGCTGGGAGCGGGTCCTGGACAGGCCGGCGCGCAGGCGCTCCGCCCAGGAGCGCTTGGCCGGCGCTTCCGAGGGCACGTCGGCGGGCACCGGAGCCGCGGCCGCAGGGGCCGTTTCGGTCGCGTTCGCTCGGACCTCCTGCGCCCTGACCGGGGCATCGGGCGCCACCGCCTCCAGGGCAGACTGTGCCGCCTCGGTCAGCGCGTCGTCGCGTGCCGTGGACGCGTCGCCGTCGAGGCCCTCGGGTGCCACTGCGTCAGCCAGGGGCGCCGCTTCGGAGCCAGCTTCGAGCGGACCCTCCGGGGCGGGCGAACGGGGCGTCTCCGCATCGGCGGGCTTGGCAGGTTTTTTCTTCAGGAAACCAAACATTCAGGGTCCGGTCACAGGCTAGGTTCGAGACATCCCGGCTGACAGGGTCCGCACATGCCGCTAAGATGCGGCGCGCCTGTCGGTGGCCGATTCGGGGCCGGGAAAAGAGCCGCAAATTCTAACAGAAGCAGGAAGTTGCCAATGAAGCATGGACGCGTTTCAGTCGGCCTGGGCCTTGCCCTCCTGGCCGGGAGCCTTTCGCTGCCCGCCGTGGCCAACCCGTTCGAGACGACGCTCGAGAACGGCTTGAAGGTGATCGTGAAAGAGGATCGGCGGGCGCCGTCGGTGGTGAACATGGTGTGGTACCGGGTGGGGGCCATCGACGAGATCGACGGCTCGACCGGCGTGGCCCATGTCCTCGAACACATGATGTTCAAGGGCACCGATACCCTGCCGGCCGGCGAGTTCAACAAGCGCGTGGCGGCCATGGGCGGGCGTGACAATGCCTTCACCAGCCAGGACTACACCGCCTATTTCCAGCAGGTGCCCTCCGACCGGATCGGTGACGTGATCGGCCTCGAGGCCGACCGGATGCGCCATCTCAACTTCAGCGACGCCGAGTTTGCCAAGGAAATCGAGGTGGTGAAGGAGGAGCGGCGCCTGCGCACCGACGACAAGCCGCACTCACTGGTGTACGAACAGTTGATGGCCACCGCCTTCATCGCCCATCCCTACCGGCGCCCGGTCATCGGCTGGATGACCGATCTGGACCGCATGAGCGCCGATGACGCGCGCAACTGGTACAAGACCTGGTACGCACCGAACAACGCCACGGTGGTGGTAGTGGGCGATGTGGACCACGACGCGGTGTTTGCCCAGGTCAGGGCGGCGTTCGGCGGCTTCAAGGCCGAGACCCTGCCGGCACGGCGCACCATCGTCGAGCCCGATCAGTCCGGACCGCGCCGCAGCGTCGTCCGGGCGCCGGCCGAGCTGCCCTACGTGGCGATGGCCTGGCGTGCCCCGACCCTCCGGGACGTGGGCAAGGACCGGGACGTCTATGCCTTGCAGGTGCTGGCGGCCGTGCTGGACGGGCACGAGGGCGCACGCATCCAGAAGCACATCGTCCGGGGCAGCCAGGTCGCCGTGTCGGCTGGCGCCGGCTTTGATGGCACGTCCCGGGGCGAGTCGGTGTTCATCGTCGATGGCACGCCCTCGAGGGGCAAGACCGTGGCCGACGTCGAGGCGGCACTCCTGGCCGAGATCCAGGCGGTTCAGAAGGACGGGGTCAGCCCCGAGGAGCTGGGGCGCGTCAAGGCGCAGGTCATCGCCGGCCAGGTCTATAAGCGGGACTCCCTGATGGGGCAGGCCATGGAGATCGGTGCCATGGACGCCATCGGCATGTCCTGGAAGGACGACGAGCGGATGATCGAGATGCTGCGCAGCGTGACCGCCGAGGAGGTCCAGTCGGTGGCCCAGCGCTATTTCTCGGACGAAACCCTGTCGGTGGCCGTGCTCGAGCCGCTGCCCGTCGAAAACAAGCCGCGCACCCGCATCGCGGGCGCCCGCCACTGAGGTCTCCCGCATGCAGAAGTTCTCCGCGTTTCTGATCTCCCTGTTCCTCTGGTTCGCTCCGGGCTTCGCCCGGGCGGCCGTCGAGATCCAGCACTGGACAACCCCCGAAGGCGCGCGGGTCTATTTCGTCCCCAGCGATGCATTGCCGATCCTCGACCTGCAGCTCGATTTTGCGGCCGGCAGCGCCTACGACCCGGCCGACAAGGCCTCCCTGGCCAGCTTCACGCGGCGCCTGATCGATGCCGGGGCGGGCTCGCTCGACGAGGATGCGATCGCCAACCGCCTGGCCGACGTGGGCGCGCAGATGGGCGGTGGCGTCGACGATGACCGGGCCAGCGTGTCGCTGCGCACGCTCTCCTCGAAGACCGAGCGCGACGGTGCCCTCGATCTGCTGGTGACCCTGATGCACGAGCCGACCTTCCCGGAGGACGTGCTCGTGCGCGAGCGCAAGCGTGCGGTGGCAGACCTGCAGGAGGCCCTGACCCAGCCGGACACCATCGCCTCGCGCCGCTTCACGCAGGCCATCTACGGCGACCATCCGTATGGGCGCCTGGCCACGGAAGCCACCATCGGCGCGGTCGGGCGCGAGGATGTGGTCAGGTTCTTCCGCTCGCACTACACCGTCGATCGCATGTCGATTTCGCTGGTGGGTGATGTGACGCGCCAGGAGGCCGAAGCCATCGCCTCGCGGATCGCCTCGGGCCTGCCCCGCAGCGGTGGCCACGACACCATCCCGCCGGTGGCCTTGCCCGCGGCGGCCGATATCCGGGTCCCCCATCCGTCGGCTCAGGCCCACGTAATGATCGGGATGCCCGGCATCACGCGCGAGGACGCAGACTACTATCCGCTGCTGATCGGAAACTACGTGCTCGGCGGCGGCGGTTTCGTCTCGCGGCTGATGGACGAAGTGCGCGAAAAACGGGGCTTTGCCTACAGCACCTATTCCTATTTCGCGCCCCAGCAGCAGGCCGGCCCCTTCCAGATCGGCCTGCAGACCAAGGGCAGCCAGGTCAGCGATGCCCTTGCGGTGGTGGACGAGACGGTGCGCACGTTCATCGCCGACGGCCCGACCGAGGCCGAGCTGACCGCGGCCAAGGACTACACGATCAACGGCTTCGGCCTGCGGCTGGACTCCAACCGGAAGGTGCTCGGCTATGTGTCCGTGATCGGCTTCTACCGGTTGCCCCTCGACTGGCTCGAGCAATATCCCAAGGCCGTGGCGAGCCTCACGGTCGAGGCCGTCAGGGACGCCTTCCAGCGCCGCGTGAAGCCGGACCACATGGTGCGCGTGGTGGTGGGTGGCGACGGCGATACGGCCCACGCCGCGGCCCCGCCAGCGACCCAATGAGTCGTGTCCGTATCGTCGGCGGGCAGTGGCGTTCGCGCATGCTGCCCGTGCCGACGGTGCCGGGCCTGCGTCCGACGCCGGACCGGGTGCGCGAGACCGTCTTCAACTGGCTCGGCCAGGACCTCTCGGGCTGGCACGTCCTGGATCTCTTCGCCGGCAGCGGCGTTCTGGGCTTCGAGGCCGCCTCGCGGGGGGCCGCCAGCGTGACCCTCGTCGAGCGCGACGCCCGCGTTGCCGGTATCCTTCGCTCCGCGAAAGAGACCCTGTCGGCGTCATGTCTAGAGATAGTGCGCGGCGATGCGGTAAAATTCGCCGCCGCCTGCCCAAGGCGCTTCGATCTCGTGTTTCTCGATCCGCCGTACCGGCAGGGGTGGATTGCCCAGGTGGCGGACCACGTCGAGCGCTTGCTGGCGGACGAGGGCTGGCTCTACATCGAGGCCGAGGAGCCGGTGGACACAATGGGTTCGTGGTCGACCTACAAGCGAGGACGGGCGGGCCAAGTATGCTATCAGTTGCTGCGCAGGAGTCCCCCATGAGAGATGGCGTTGCGATCTACCCGGGTACCTTCGATCCGTTCACCCGCGGACACGAGGACCTGGTGCGGCGCGCCTCGCGACTCTTCGACCGGGTGGTCGTGGCGGTGGCGGCGAGTCCGTCGAAGGGGCCGGTATTCAACCTCGAGGAGCGCGTCGAGATCGCGAGCGAGGTGCTGGCCGGATTTCCGAATGTCGAGGTGTGCGGGTTCTCGGGTCTGCTGATGCGCTTCCTGGAGCAGAAGGGCGCCCGGGTGATCCTGCGCGGCCTGCGAGCGGTGTCCGACTTCGAATACGAGTTTCAGATGGCCGGGATGAACCGCAAGCTGTTTCCGGACGTGGAGACGGTCTTCCTGACCCCCGCCGAGGAATACATGTTTATCAGTGCCACCATGGTGCGCGAGATTGCGCGCCTGGGTGGCGACGTGAGCAAATTCGTGCAGCCGACCGTCTATGAGCGGCTTCAGCTGAAAGCGAACGCCAACCAGAAGCAATAGACGAGGACCAAGCAATGGCTCTGATGATTACCGATGAATGTATCAACTGCGACGTGTGCGAGCCCGAATGCCCGAACGGCGCAATCTACCAGGGCGAGGAGATCTACGAGATCGACCCCGACAAATGC
>JAGRFX010000337.1 GCA_020445805.1 Rhodocyclaceae bacterium | reverse complement strand
CGTAAGGGTTGTCCTGACCGGACGCGATCCACAGGGCCCGGAGTGCGGATCCGACGCTCTTTGCGCCAGGGATTCGCGCGACCTTGCCGTCCGGGTCTGCGCCACGACCAATGAAGAGACGCAATGCTTCCTTGGTGTGGATGAGCATGAAATCGGCGGATTCAGCCTCCAGTCGGCCGATCTCCCACATCCTCTGGGCCTCCTGCATCGGTACGCCCGCATCCGCCCCCAGCGAGCTCTGGTAGTCCGATCGTTTGCGCCACTCTTCGCGCTGCCACTTCTCGTACCGCGCCAGCAGCGGAAACGCAGGATCGTTGATGTCGGGATCCTCGGCGTCCAGCAGGTGCTGGATGCGGGGCAGCACCGCGTCCGGATCGAAGGACTCGGGCTGGGCAGCGACGCGGTAGCGCTTCTTCGGCGTAGGCGCGGAGGTCATGGGTTCATCTCGTCGGTCGGAGAGTGAGGCTCTGGGATTGAGGTCGTGCTACCGGAGTGCCGTGACAGCCCGGTGCGCAACTGGCGCAGGCTGGTACGCCGCGCCTCACGCTGGCAGGGCGTCAGTTCGGACAGGGAGCGGATCGGCGCCGCAGCGGGAGCTGGATGTGGGCCCTGACGCACCTCTGCGAGCTTTGCGACACGGTCGCGTTGAGCCGCAACGCGAGAAGCCACAAGGGGTATGAACTGTCCGCGGCAGGCCTGTTCGGTAAGGTGCCGCAGGTAGGGCAAGGGCTCACGCACGATCCCCTTCGCCATCTGGCCGGCCAACTCGTCGATCACGACCTGCGCCAGGTCCGGAATGCGTGCGAGCAGGGAGCTGGCCAGAACTCGCTCGTTGGGGAGCAGTCCGCCTTTTGGCCAAATGATCGAAGAGCCCACACCCCCAGGCTGTGGTGGGGCGGCAGCCGTTTCTGCCGAAACGCGGTCAGAGGGGGTAGGGGGTGTTGTTTCAGAAGTAATCTTTACTACTGTAGTCAACCCCGTATACGGAAATCCGGAATCCCGCCGACTGGTAGTACGGATTCCCGCCGACAAGTCGGCTGGATTCCGGATTTTAAGTTGGCGGGATTCCGGATTCTTTGAATGCGGATTTCCGCAATCAAGAGTGCGGCTTTCCGCATTCTTATGTCTTGATTCCAGCCAACTGTCTGTCTCGATTTCCGCCAACTGGGCAACTACGGGGGTTTCCGACCCATCGGCGACCTCCGCCGACGGGTCTTCCAGTTGTCCGAGGTCGGTTGCAAGACGGTCTGTATCGAGCCGCCACAGCGCGCGGGGTGGCACACCCTCCAGGCGATCATGAACGTAGTCAGCTGCCCGAAGCATGCGGCGGGCATGGTAAAACTCGGCGCGGCTGAGGCCTGTGGCCGTCATCACGGCAGTGGGGGACAACAGGTGCCAGGTACCCGTGGCTCGGGATCCTTGGGTCTGGTTACTGAGGGCATGGCGACGCTCGAGGCTGCGAAGCTCATGGAGCAGACGCGAGAGCAGGATCGCCGCCGTCACAGAGCGACAGGCCGATGCTAGAGACCGATAGACCACCAGTGGGCGTCCGAGCAGACGCAGTACCCGGGCCCGGTCGTGCCAATCCCAGGCGCCATCGGAGGTGTCGTCGATGACACGTGCGAGAGCTTCCAGATCGACCCGGAACCAGAGCCGTGCAGGCATGCCGCGCCGCTCCTGATGCCAGAAGGGCCGAGCCGTGAGGCGCCGGCGAGCCGTCTCCTGCTCAAAGCGTGACAGGGCGGTTTCAGCCGTCCATTGATCGCGGGTCTTCCAGAACCAGCCCTCCCGGTCGGCGTCCTGCTGGGCCAGAATCCGCGTCCAGTAGAGTGCCTGGGACAGCATCAATGCCGGGGTGACTCCGCCAGATACGCCGACCAGGCTCGGGTGATACGCCACCACGCCTCGGCCAAGCAGCGACAACACGGCGCCCAGCGGCGTGACTGGGGGCGGGTACCGTGGCTCGATATGGCGGGGCATGGTCGCGTCCGTTCGCAGTCGCGATGCTCAGATCGGAGTGGCGTCGGCCATACGACGTGCGGCGACGAAGTCGCCATAGGTCGCCTGGGCCTGGCGTCGCAGTGCATCAGCCACCCGCTGTACCTCGAGGCGAATGCCGAGCCGTGCGGGCAGACCGCGGCGAATCTGCGCAATGAAGCCACGATCGCTTAATACGCGGCGTGCAGCTTCCTGCTCGTAGCGGGACAAGGAGGTCAGCCTCTCCCATTCCGCCTGGGTGACGAAGACCCACCCGCGCTGGTCGGGCGACTGATTGGACTGGTCGCCCAGATCCTCGGTCAGGGCGGCCAGAGTGGCGAGAAACAGGGCGGGCATGAGCCCACCGGTCAGTCGGACATAGGCTCGCGGAATAACGATTGGCTCGTCGAAGACTTCGAGGAGCATCTCCGCAGGCAGGACTTGGGTGTCGTTCGCGCTCATCGTCTGTCCCCTGTTCAGTCGTGGCGATCGTGGATGGCGCCGTAGAGCGATCCGATCGAATCGTCCGGGAACGCTTCCCCAATTCGTCGGTAGCGCTGCGGCAGTGGAATCCGATGACCCAGTTGGTGCCACAGGCTCCGAACGCGGGCGGCGTGGGCTGCCTTCAGGACCTTGGGTCGCCCAGGTCGTACATTCATGCCGGCAACGCGCCGCAGCTCGCGAAATTCGCGAATCGGCGTCCCGAACAGCTCTTCCATCAGCACGTGGGGCGTGCCGCGCCGGATGAACCACATTCGGTCCGCTTGGCCATCGTCGCGCTCGCGAACGCGCGCCAGGCACAGGCGCAGCTGTCTGGGGTCGAGCGCAATGTGGATGAGCGGTTGCTTCTGGTCGGTCAGCCGGAATAGCTCGCGGACGGGGAGATTCCGCAACACGTCCAGTTCTTCGGGCTGCAGACTTGCGAGCAAGGCCGTGCCGTCGCCCTTGTCGGCCTGGTCGATCAGGTAGGCGAGCACATTCAGCGTGACCGCGTGTGCGGTGATCGGAATGGCAGCCAGCGGTTCATTGGCGTTCATTCGTCGCCTCCATCAAGCATGAATCGATCGGGGACCGCAGAGCGAAGGTGCCGGATGGCGATCACCAGGTCCTGATAGGCCTCGAGCGCTGGGCCCGGGCAATCGGTGAGCCACTGGCCGAGCTCCACGAGGCCGATCGGCGAACCCAATACCGTTTCGATCAGCCAGGCGAGCGCGTTTTCGTCCTCGTCGGCTTCCATCCGTTGGGCCTGGCGCCAGAGCGAATCCGTGGGCATTCGAT
>JAGRFX010000336.1 GCA_020445805.1 Rhodocyclaceae bacterium | reverse complement strand
GACTATTCCTGCCTCAAGGGCTTCTGCCCCAGCTTCATCACCATCGAGGGCGGGCGTCTGGCCCGGGGGCGCGCGGCCCGGATCGACGAGTCGCAGTTCGCCGAGCCGCCCATGCCTGCCCTGCCAGACACCACGCGCCCCTACGGCATCATGGTCACCGGTGTCGGCGGCACCGGCGTGGTCACGATCGGCGCGCTGATCGGCATGGCGGCCCACCTGGACGATCGGGGTGTCACCGTGCTCGACATGACGGGGCTGGCGCAGAAAGGGGGCTCGGTGTTCAGCCACATCCGCATCGCCAACGATCCCGACGACCTGCACGCGGTGCGGATCGCGGCCGGGGAGGCGGACGCGGTGATCGGCGGCGACGTGGTGGTCACGGCGAGCGTCGAGGCCCTGGCCAAGATGGCGGGCCAGCGCTCCCGCGTGATCGTGAATTGCGCCGAGACGCCCACCTCCGATTTTGCGCGCAATCCGGACTGGCAGTTCCCGCTCGACAAGATGGAGCTCAGCATCGTCGAGGCCGTGGGCCGCGACAGCGTGGACTTCCTCGACGCCCAGGCGATCGCCACCCGGCTGCTCGGCGACGCCATCGCGACCAACCTGTTCCTGCTGGGCTATGCGTGGCAGAAGGGGCTCGTGCCCGTCTCCCACGAAGCGCTGCAGCAGGCCATCGAACTCAACGGCGTCGCCCTCGAGCTGAACCGCAAGGCCTTCCTGTGGGGGCGGCGGGCCGCCTGCGACCTGGCCGCCGTCCTGCGGGTGGCCTCGCCGGCCGAGGTCACCCCCCTCCGCGAGGAGTCCCTCGACGAGGTGATCGCTCGTCGCATGGCCTACCTGGTCGACTATCAGGATGCGGCCTACGCCGAGCGCTACCGGCGCCTGGTCTCCCGCGTCCGGACGGCCGAAGCGGCGCTCGGCTCCACACGCCTGACGGACACCGTGGCACGCCAGGCCTTCCGCCTGATGGCCTACAAGGATGAATACGAGGTCGCGCGCCTGTACGGCGATGCATCGTTCTGGCAGTCGGTCCGCGACACCTTCGACGGCGACTACGCCATCCGCTTCCATCTGGCGCCGCCCCTGATCAGCCGGCCGGATCCCAACACCGGCCGGATCGCCAAGCGCACCTATGGCAAGGGCCTCCTGCGGGTGTTCCGCCTGCTGGCGCGGCTCAAAGGCCTGCGGGGTGGCCGCTGGGACCTCTTCGGCAAGACCGATGAGCGCCGGGCGGAGCGCGCCTGGATCGGACGCTACGAGCAGGATGTGCTGGAACTCATCGACCACCTGTCCTTCGACCGCCTGCCCCTGGCCCTCGAGATCGCCGGCGTCCCGGCCATGATCCGTGGCTTCGGGCACGTCAAGCTCGGCCACATGGCCGAGGCGGAGCAGCGCCGCAGCACGCTTTTCGAGCGCTGGCGGGCCGTGGACACGTCCCGCGACGAGGCGGTGGCACGGGCCGCCTGATTCACGACGCCGGCACTATCATGGGAGCCTTCCAGGCCCTCCCGGCTCGCCCATGCCCCTCGTCAAGGCCCTTGCCGCCCAGTTGTGTGCACTTGCCATCGTGATGTTGATCGCGCGCAGCGGCCTGTTCGCGGGCAACGGCCCCTGGCCGCCCGCCCTGGCCCAGGGCGGCCTCGCCGCCATGGCGGCATGGCTCATGAGATCGGACACCTGGTGGCTGCCGATCCATGCCCTGTTCGTTCCCGCCCTGCTGGCAGCCAGCCTGCTGGCACTCGCGCCGCACTGGTACCTGGCCGCCTTCGTGCTGCTGGCACTGGTCTATTGGAGCACCTTCAGGACCCGGGTGCCGCTGTTCCTCTCGAATCGCCAGACGGTCGCGGCCGTATCCCGACTGCTCGAGGCCCGGGCCGAAGGCGCCCTGCTCGACATCGGCAGCGGGACCGGCTCCCTGCTGCGCCCCCTCGCCCGCACCCATCCGGGCTGGCGACTGGTCGGGATCGAGTCTGCGCCGCTGCCTCACTGGTTATCGCGATGGCTGGCGCGGGGCCAACCGAACATCCGTCTGGCACGCGGTGACTTCTTCGCCGCCGACTGGGGCGATTTCGACGTGATCTATGCCTTCCTGTCCCCGGTCCCGATGGCCAGGGTCTGGGCAAAGGCGTGTCGCGAAATGAAACCGGGCGCGCTCGTCGTCTCCAACGCCTTCCCCATCCCGGAAGTCGCGCCAGGGGAAGTGATCGAGGTGGGCGACCGTCGCGCCACCCGACTGTATGTCTATCGCCCGGCTTCAGGTAAGCGTCGAAAAGGTCGATAAAAACGACTCTGTTCCGCCGGCCCCGCTCGACAGCAAGTCAGGACAATTGCAGGGTCGGCGCCATGGCCGGTCGCAGGCCTCACTCGACCAACAGGCGCGTTGGAGACTCTGAACATGGCTGAGATCGTCTGCATCATCGGAAACAAGGGTGGCACCGGCAAGACCACCCTCTCCCACATGCTGTGCCAGGGCATGGGACTGCTGGGCCAGCGCTCGGCCTGCATCCTGACCGACACCGCGCGGGAACCACTGCAACCGGGCGGCCGGCGCTACATCACAGCCGATGCGCGCACGCCGGAGGCCCTGTCGAAGGTGGTCGATAAACTGCGAGGTATGGAAGGCTGGCTGGGTGTCATCGACGGCGGAGGCAACCGGACCGAGGTGGACAGACGGCTGTATGGCATTGCCGACATCGTATTGCTGCCTTTCCGCGAGTCTCATGAAGACATCCGCACCGTCATCAAGGATCTCGAACTGTTCCCTCGCGCCTACGCCGTGCCAAGCCAGTGGCCGGTCAACAACTGGCAGCGGACAGCAGCAGATCGCTCGGTGGCACAACTGATGGCGGACTACCGGCACCGCATCCTGCGCCCGGTGTTCGGAATATCATCCTCCAAGCTACTGCTGCAGAAACAGGTGCCTGAAGCGATCCCGACGGCACTGGCCAACGCCTGCCGCGCGGTCGCCGGGCAGGTGCTGGACCTGATGGAACTGGAGTATCGCCTTCAGACCGGGGACGACGAGCCCCGGGTCCGGGACGGCAGCGTCGGCGTCGCGGTCGAGCGCCACGCCGCGCATTCGCACTAGCCGAGGCGACTGCCGCTGGCGTCAGAAGCGCACGCCGTGGCGCGCGATGACGACCAGGGCCTGGGCGCGGCTGGAGACCTTCATGGCCTTGAAGATGGCCGATACGTGGACTTTGACCGTCCCTTCGGACAGTCCGAGCAGATCGGCGATTTCCTTGTTGGTCTTGCCCTGGGTGAGCAGGTCCAG
>JAGRFX010000335.1 GCA_020445805.1 Rhodocyclaceae bacterium | reverse complement strand
GGCATCACCGGATGATGCGGGAAGTGGCCGGGGAAGAACGGTTCGTTCATCGTCACGTTCTTGATCGCGACGATGTGTTCGCCCTCGACGAGCTCGGTCACCCGGTCCACCAGCAGGAAGGGGTAGCGGTGCGGCAGGTACTGCAGGATTTCGCGGATGTTCATCACGAGGACGATCCTTGTTCCAGTTCGGAGATTCGCTTCTCAAGGGCGCGTATTTTATCCGCCATTGCATCCAGATGTCGGATGTGTGAAAAATTGCGCACCCAGTCCGCATGGGGCTGGAGGGGCGGGATGGAGGTGTACATGCCCGGCTTGTGCAGGCTCTTCGCCACCACGGTACCGCCCGACACGACGATGTCGTCGCCGATCTCGAGATGGCCGACCATGCCGACCATGCCGCCGATCATGCAGCGCTCGCCGATGTGCGTGCTGCCGGCGATGGCAGCGGCAGCGGCGACGATCGAGTGCCGTCCGATGCGCACGTTGTGACCGATCTGGATCTGGTTGTCGAGCTTGACACCGTCTTCGATCACCGTGTCGTCGATGGCGCCGCGGTCGATCGTGGTGTTGGCGCCGACCTCCACGTCGTCGCCGACAAGGACGCGGCCGGTCTGGGGAATCTTGACCCACTCCGCCTCAGCACTGCGCGCAAAACCGAATCCATCGGCTCCGATGACGACCCCGGAATGCAGGATGCATCGCGCCCCGATCCGGCAATGGGCATAGATCGTGACACCCGGATAGAGTCGCGTACCGTCACCGATCGATACGCCCTCGGCGATCCGCGCGCCTGCGCCGATGATCACGTCCCGGCCGAGCGCCACATCCTTGCCCACCCACGCACCCGGCCCCACTTCGGTGCCGGCCGGAAGGCTGCTCTCGACCACGGCCGTCGGCGACACCACGCCGCTGGCACGGGGCGCCGGATTCAGCAGCTGGGCGAGCCGCGCAAAGTAGAGGTAGGGGTCGGGCGCGAGGATACGCGGCGCCGGGGTCAGGTCGGCCAGCTTGGGCGACAGGATGAACGCCGCCGCGCCGGAGCGCGCCACCTGGGACTTGTAGCGCGGATTGGCGAGAAAGCCGATCTCTCCGGCCCCTGCGCTTTCCAGGGTCGCCACGCGATGGATGGCGACCTCAGGATCTCCGACCAACTCGCCACCCAGGGCATCGACGATCTCGCCCAGGCGCAGGGATCGGGAGCTGCCCGCGCTCACTTGGACTCGCCCAGCGCCTTGATCACCTTGTCGGTGATGTCGATCCGGGTGCTGGCGTAGACGGCTTCCTGGAAGATGATGTCGTAGTTCTCGTCGGCCGCGATCTTCTTGATCACCCCGTTGGCCCGGTCGAGCACGGCGGCCAGCTCCTCGTTGCGGCGCGCATTCAGGTCTTCCCGGAATTCCCGCTGGGTGCGCTGGAACTCGCGGTTGAGCTCGTTGAATTCGCGCTCGCGCCGACGCCGGTCTTCCGCCGACATGGTCATGCCGTTGGTCTCCAGGTCTTCCTGGAGCTTCTTCAGGCGGTCGGCGCGGGCCTGCAGTTCCTTGTCGCGCGGCTCGAACTCCTTCTCGAGCCGCTTCTGGGCCTGCACGGCCGGCGGCGCTTCACGCATCACGCGGTCCGAGTTGACGAATCCGATCTTGGCCTGGGCGGCGGCCAGTCCGGGCAGCGCGATCAGCAAGGCCCCGATGGCGACTTTGCCGAATCGAATCAAAGTGGTTTCCACGAGCACTCGCTCCGAATCAGAAAATGGATCCGAGTTGGAACTGGAAGCGTTGGGTCCGGTCACCGGGCTCCTTGTTGAGCGGCCAGCCAAGGCTGAACTTCAGGGGTCCGATCGGCGAACTCCAGGAGAACGCAACGCCCGAACTGTAGCGCAAGTCGGACAGTCTGAGCGGCTCTCCCTCCCCATACACCTGCCCGCCGTCGAGGAAGGCGGAGATGCGGAACGACTTGTCGCGTCCCGACCCCGGCACCGGGAAATAGAACTCGGCGTTGCCGATGATCCGGCGGTCGCCGCCGAGCGATTCGCGGCTGCCCGTGGTGCTGTCGATGAACTGCGGGCCGAGGGAGCTCTGGTCGAAGCCCCGCACGGAGCCGATGCCACCCGCGTAGAAGCTCTTGTAGAACGGCAGGGACTTGCCGTTCCAGCCCTTGGCCCAGCCGAGCTCGCCGTTCAGCATCAGGGTGTAGTCGGAGCCGAAGGGGAACCAGCGCTGGTGTTCGTAGATCACCTTGCCGTAGCGCAGCGTGCCCGGTGGCAGCGCGGTCTCGAACAGCACCCGCTGGTAAGTGCCCTTGGTGGGATACAGGAAGCTGTCCCGGCCATCACGGGACCAGCCGACCGTGCCGATCAGGCTGGAGACCGATTCGCAGTCGAAATCCTCGCAGAACTGCTTGTAGCGGTCGGGACTGTTGTCGAAGGTCGTGATCTTGGTGCGGTCGACCGCCAGGCCGAAGTTGATCTGGTCATCCTCGGCGATGGGGTATCCGAAGCGCACGCCGCCACCGATGGACTCGGTCTTGTAGCGGGCCACCGTGAGCGAGGTGGGATCCACGTTCTTCTGGTAGATGTCCCAGCCGAGGCTCACCCCATCCACCGTGAAGTATGGGTTCGTGAAGGACAGGGACAGCGTCTTGTTGACGCGGCTGGTGTTGATGTTGAGCGCGGCCGAGTTGCCACTGCCGAAGAGGTTCTGCTGGGAGATCGAGGCCGTGATGACGACCTTCTCCGAACTGGAGAAGCCGGCGCCGAACATCAGGTTGCCGGTGGGCCGCTCCTTGACCGCGAAGTTGAGATCCACCTGGTCGGAGGTGCCGGCCACCGGTGGCGTCTCGACGTTCACCTCGTCGAAGAAGCCGAGCCGCTCGACGCGCACGCGCGAACGATTGATCTTGGAGGAGTCGTACCAGGCGCCTTCCATCTGGCGCATCTCCCGGCGCACCACCTCGTCGCGGGTGCGGGTGTTGCCCGACACGTCGATGCGGCGCACATACACCCTGCGGCCCGGATCGACGAAGATCGTGAAGGCCACCTCCTGCTTCTCGCGGTCCACTTCGGGCGATGCATTCACGTTGGCGAAGGCATAGCCCTCGTTGCCGAGGCGGTCGGTGATGGCCTTGTTGGTCTCGGTCAGCTTGCGCCGCGAGAAGGTCTCGCCCGGGCGCACGCTCACGAGCTTGCGATATTCGTCTTCCGGCAGGATCAGGTCACCGGTGAGCCGCACCCCGGAGACGGTGTACTTCAGCCCCTCGTTGATGTTGACGGTGATGTAGATGTCCTGCTTGTCGGGGG
>JAGRFX010000334.1 GCA_020445805.1 Rhodocyclaceae bacterium | reverse complement strand
ATCGTGGACGAGGCCCTCGCCACCGCGGCGCACCTGCGCAAGTTCCTCGCCAACCACTCGACGCGGCAGTATTCCTTCCTGCGGGGGGGCGCGCTGGGCTGGGGCATGCCGGCGGCGATCGGCTTTTCGCTCGGCATCGGGCGGCGGCCGGTGGTCTCGCTGGTGGGGGACGGGGCGGCCATGTACTCGCCGCAGTCGCTATGGACGGCGGTGAACGAAAAGCTGCCCGTGAGCTTCGTGGTGGTGAACAACCGCGAGTACAACATCCTCAAGAACTTCATGCGCTCGCAGCCCCATTACACCTCGGCCCAGACGGGTCAGTTCATCGGTATGGACATCACCGATCCGCCCATCGACTTCCAGGCCCTGGCAACCTCCATGGGCATGCCGTCCAGCCGCATCGATCAGGTGGCGGAGATCCGGCCCGCCCTCGAGGCGGCCATTGCCTCGGGCCGGCCGAACCTGATCGAGCTGATGGTGGATACGGAGTAGGGCGCGACCGGGCGGACGTTCGTCCGGGGGGCGCGTCTAGGGTCTGCGGACACTGGTCTGGCGATCCGCCATACAGGTGTCCGCAGACCCTAGCGCTGTCGATCCGGAATGCCGTACTTGCGCAGTCGCGCCGCGATGGCGGAATGGGAGGTGCCGAGCCGCCCGGCCAGCAGCCGGGAGGACGGAAAGCGGGGGTACAGGCGCCGGATCAACTCGGACTCGAACTGGGCCACCGCCTGCTCCAGTGTCGCCACCTCGTCCGTGGCCCGCCCGCCAGGTTCGCTGCCCGCTGCCAGTTCCAGGTCGTCGGCGTCCAGCAAGGTGCGCTCGCTCATGGTCACGGCGCGGAAGATCACGTTTTGCAACTGGCGCACGTTGCCGATCCAGGGATTGGCCAGCAGGGCGGCACTGGCGCCGGAGGTCAGGCGCGCCTTGGGGCGGCCGGCCTGGGCGCAGGCACGTGTCAGGAAGTGCTCGGCCAGCAGCAGGATGTCGGTGCTGCGTTCGCGTAGCGGCGGGACGTGCAGGCCCAGAACATTGAGGCGGAACAGCAGGTCCTGGCGAAAACTGCCTTCCGCCACCATGTTCTCCAGCGCCCGGTGGGTGGCGCTGATCACGCGCACGTCGGCGCGCAGTTCGCGGTCGCCACCGATGCGACGAAAGCTGCCATCGTTCAGGAAGCGGAGCAGCTTGGCCTGCAGATACGGCGACATCTCGCCGACCTCATCGAGGAACAGCGTACCGCCCTCGCAGAGTTCCAGCAGGCCCGGCTTGCCGCCGCGCAAGGCGCCGGTGAAGGCACCTGGCGCGTAGCCGAACAACTCGCTTTCAGCCAGGTTCTCGGGCATTGCGGCGCAGTTCAGTGCGAAGAAGGGCTGTCCGCGGCGCCTGCTGCCGGCGTGGCAGGCATGGGCGATCAATTCCTTTCCGGTGCCGGTCTCGCCGCTGATCAGCAGCGGCGCATCGACCTGCGCCATGCGCGCGGCGCGTTGCTTCAAGGCCTCGATCTGGGGCGAATGGCCCAGGATCGAGTCGAAACCGCCGGCGTCGAAATTCTGAAGCGCCGAGAGGCGCTCGCCGATGCGGTGTGGTGAATGCAGCGTCAGCACGGCGCCCGCCACCTCGCCGCCCTTGTCGCGCAGCGGGAAACTCTCGAGCAGATACGAGGCGTCGCCAAGTTCCACCTCGGTCAGCGGCAGCGCATAGCCTTTTTCGATCAGTCGCTCGATCGGCGCGGTGTCGCCCAGCAGGTCGCGCATCGAGGCGCCGAGCAGCGAGACCTCCTCGCAGCCGGCGGCGCGTGCCGCTGCCGCATTGGCAACGACGATGGTGCCGTCGGCATCCACCGCCAGGATCGGATCGGCCTGCGAGGCGAGCAGGGCGTCCAGGTACAGCCGTCGCTGGGCCCCTGGCAGCATCGCGACCACCGTGGCATGTCTGACGCCGTCGATCGCGTGCACCTGATCGCGCAAGGATTCGAACGCCGCCTGGGTCAGCGCCGGTGCATCGATGAAGATATGGGGCGGATCGACCTCGACCGCAGTGAGGTCCAGGCCCTGGCGTGACAGCACCGCGAGAATTTCCTGGGCGATGCCGACGCGGTCACTGAAGTGGACGTCGATGCGCATGGGTGTATTGAAAACTGTACAGTGTATTGATTTGATTACATAGCACGTAGCGCACTGTATTTAAAGATAAATGTGTATGTGTCTAGCGAGAATTTGCGGTCTGTGTATTGAAAGCCATACACCACGACCTGGGAGGCGGCTCGCTCATGCCGTCTAAGACTCTGAATATATGAAAGAAAATGCTGCTGGCACGGGCGTTGCAATGGCCCTTCGACAAGCGGGGCGCACTGTGGCCCGATGAATCGAATCCAGGAGAATTCAAATGCGGGTACTCATTCTCGGCAGCGGTGTGATCGGCACAACGATGGCCTATTACATGGCGCGCGACGGTCACCAGGTGACGGTGGTCGATCGCCAGCCCGGACCGGCGCTGGAGACCAGCTTCGCCAATGCTGGCGAGGTTTCGCCCGGCTACTCGGCGCCGTGGGCCGGCCCCGGCATTCCGCTGAAGGCGATCAAGTGGATGCTGATGCATCACAGCCCGCTCGTCATCAAGCCGATGCTGGACCCGGCCATGTGGCGCTGGGGCCTCGCGATGCTGCGCAACTGCACGGCCGCCCGCTACAAGATCAACAAGGGCCGCATGGTGCGGCTGGCCGAATACAGCCGCGACTGCCTGCGCGCGCTGCGGCAGGAGGCGGGCGTCGCCTACGACGAGCGCAGCCAGGGCACGCTGCAACTCTTCCGCACCCAGAAGCAGCTCGATGGTGTTGGCAAGGATGTGGAGATCCTGCAGGAATACGGCGTGCCGTTCCAGGTGCTGGACCGCGAGGGCTACCTGGAATACGAGCCGGCGCTGGCCGCAGTGAAGGAAAAGTTTGTCGGCGCGCTGCGGCTGCCGGGTGACGAGACTGGCGACTGCTACAAGTTCACCTGCGTGCTGGCGGAACTGGCGAAGACGCTCGGGGTGGACTTCCGCTTCGGCGTGGCGATCCATGGCATCGATCAGGCCGGCGGCAGGATCAGCCGTGTGCGCACCAGCGCCGGCGACCTGAGCGCCGACCATTACGTGCTGGCGCTGGGCAGCTACACGCCGCAGCTGGCGCGGCCGCTCGGCATCGATCTGCCGATCTATCCGGTCAAGGGCTACTCGATCACGGTGCCGATCACCGACCCGGCGATGGCGCCGGAATCGACGATCATGGACGAGACCCACAAGGTGGCGGTGACCCGACTCGGTGATCGCATCCGGGTCGGCGGCACCGCGCAGTTGTCGGGCTTTGACCTGGC
>JAGRFX010000333.1 GCA_020445805.1 Rhodocyclaceae bacterium | reverse complement strand
CGCCGCGCGGGCCGGTAACGGTGACGGTGCGCGCCTCGCCGTTCAGGGCGTTGAGCAGCACATCGGCCAATCCGTCGCCGCCGTCGGCGACCGGAACCCGCGCGATCTCAGCGTTCGGACAGGCCCGCACGACGCCGCGCGCCATGGCCTCCGCCGCCTGGGTGGCGGTCAGACAACCCTTGAGGGCATTGGGAGCGAGTACGATTTTCATGGGAGATAAATCGCTTTGTGTGGTGGCCGAGGTGAAGAATAAGGTGATTTCCGCATCTTCACATACCATGCAAGCGGACCGGATCAGGATATCCCATTTGGGCAACTTGGGATGCCGTTCCAATCGAGCCCCTCCACTGCTTGCATGGCCTCTTTGGATAAGGAGATGCCTTTTTTATAGACCTTGCGGCTCAATTCCACCACCGGGTGAATACCCTTCCAGGTCATGCGCTTTGCTCACTCCAGCATAATTTGGGCATCCACCAGTTTCGCGCCGTTCCAGTGCTTTTCCAGAATCCCCCAGCAACGCTCAATGGGATTGTATTTGCTGTGGTACGGTGGGTAGCCAAGAAGCGGGATGGGCGTACCGATGTGATCGACGAACTCGACCCTCCGTTTGAGAAACCGCGTGCGCCGACCGTTGCTTTCCGGCCCGTTGTCGGCCTTGATCTGCGGGAGCAAGGGAGCATTGCGTTGCTCTGACTGTCCCGCTTCAGTCGGAATTGGAGTTTTCCTCGAATTGAGTTTCTACAACTGTAGTAATAGAACGTGTTCACGATCTCCTGCCGAGTCCGCGAACATCGGGGGATGCGTACGAAGAGCTGCTCAGGAGATCGTGAACACGTTTTTAGGCCCTTGACCTGCACAACCGCCGTGGCCAGACTTGAACGCCACTCCGGGGCTCAATAGAAATCGACCACCGAATCACCGAGTTTGGCTTTGTCGAAGGTCAGGGAACGGACGTGGGCTTGGGCTCCTCCGAGCAACGACTGGATCCCTTGATGATGGACATCAAATCGCCCATGTGCGGCGGCGAAATCTGGGTGTCGTGGCCCGTGTCGGCGCGCAGCTCAAGGCCGTCCGAACTGGCGGCGGTAGTCGCGCGGGCTGAGTTGGTAAGCCCGCGTGAAATGAAGACGAAATGAAGCCGTCGAGCCGAAGCCCGCCACGCCGGCAATGGCGTCGATCGAGCGGTCACCCTGCTCCAAGAGCCGTGCGGCGGCGGCCAGGCGGCGCCGCAGCAGCCATTCGAGCACCGTGGTGCCGGTTGCCTTGGTGAAATGGCGAGTAAAGGTACGCCGGCTCATCGCCGCCCTCGCCGCCAGGGAATCGATGCTGTGCGGCTCAGCCAGATTCTGCTCGACCCATGCCAGCACCTTGGCCAGACGCGCGCTCGACGGTGCAGTGGCCACCGGCTGTTCGATGAACTGCGCTTGGCCGCCCGGCCGATGCGGCGCCATCACGAGGCGCCGCGCCACCCGGTTGGCAATCTCGGCACCACGCATGCGACGCAACAGGTGAAGGCAGCAATCGAGCGCGGCGGCGGTGCCGGCCGAGGTGACGATGCCGCCTTCATCGATGTAGAGAACCGTGGCGTCCAGCGCCACCGCCGGAAAGCGTGAACGAAAATCGTCGGCCCAGGCCCAGTGGGTGGTGACCCGCCGCCCGTTGAGCAATCCCGCGTAGGCCAGAGCATAGGTTCCCAGGCACAGCCCGGCCAGCACCACGCCGCGCTGGTGCGCATCACGCAATGCGGCCATCAGGCCTGCGCCCGGCGGGCGCGAGACATCCGGCCAGCTCGGCACGATCACCAGGTCGGCGCCGGCCAATTCGGCCAGATCCCCAAAAGTCTCCACCTGCAAGCCCATGGAGAGGTGCACGGCGGAGTCCCCCTCCGCACACAGCCGCACTTCGTAACCGGGCGCACCGATCGCGGCACGGTCTTCGCCGAACACCAGCCAGGGCACGGCGAGGTGAAAGGGGCTCAGGCCATCGGCCACCATCACGGCGATGCGGGCGGTTTGCTTCAGAGGATCCGGTGGAATGGGCGGGGCAACGGTCGACATGGCCCGATCCTAGCGATATTTGTCACTTAGGTCACTCACGCGGGCAGCGCGGCGAGCGGAGAATGGCCCCGTCTTCCTCCCCACCACCGGAACCCATCATGCCCAAGACCTCACCCCGCCGCGCCCTGATAGTCATCGACGTCCAAAACGAGTACGTCAGTGGCCGGCTACGCATCGAATTTCCGCCATTGGAAGATTCGCTGCGCCACATCGCCGACGCCATGGCGGTCGCCACCTCAAACGGCATCCCCATCGTCACCGTGCAGCAGACCGCGCCGCCGGACGCGCCCTTGTTCGCCCAGGGCTCGGAGGGGTGGCAACTCCACGCGGTGATGGCTGGCCAGGATGCCGACCATCGCGTCGAAAAGACCCTGCCGAGCGCCTTGCGTGGCACCAATCTAGAGGCCTGGCTGCGCGAGCGCGACATCGACACCCTGACGCTCGCCGGCTATATGACCCACAATTGCGTGCTATCGACGGCCATCGACGCGGCGCAGGCAGGCTTCGTGGTGGAGGTACTGGCCGATGCCAGCGGCAGCGTGCCCTACGCCAACGAAGCCGGCACGACGACGGCGGAAATCCTGCATCGGACGATTTGCGTGCTGCTGCAGTCGCGCTTCGCTGCGGTGGCGCCGACCCAGGCCTGGATCGAGCACCTCGCCCACGGCCAAGCCCTGCCCCGCAGCAACATCTTCGCCTCCAACCAGGCGGCCCCGCGCCTGCGCGTCGGGGCGGTAACACTGTCATGAACGACGCTCTCGCCGCCCTGCCGGGGCTGGTGTCGCTGATCAATCCACTATCGCGATCCTCCGAATTCAACAGCTTTTTTCGAGATGAGCCCCTCGTAGCACTGCTCGATGCCGTCAGGCGAGCCCGAAATCGCCCTCGGCGGTCGCCGCGCCGCGCCCGAGCGCTGGACCTTCTTCGGGGAGGAGTTCCGGCAAGTCGGTGTCACCGAAATCGATGCCGGCTTGCGAAAGCAGGGTGGTGGCCTGGCCGCGATGGTGAATCTGGTGCAGGAATAGGTGCAACGCCAGTCCGCCCAGGTTCTTGCGGTGGGGACGACCCGCGAAATCTCGGTAGGCCAAGGGTTTAGCCAGGTCCTCTTCCCGCACTTCCGCGCACCAGTCGACGATCATTTGGTCCATCTGGCCCCGAGCGGCCTGGAGTTCCGCCCAGTCGACGAAGCGGATTTCCCGCAAGCTGGTCGGATCGCCCATCGCCAGGACCGGTTCGAGGGTCCGGTAGCCGCTCGGGTGTCGCGCGAAGCGCTTCAGCCACAAGATGTCGCCGATCAGGATGTG
>JAGRFX010000332.1 GCA_020445805.1 Rhodocyclaceae bacterium | reverse complement strand
CATGGCGGCCGAGGTCGCCCACGGCAGCTGCACCGACGTGCCGCCGGCGCGCAAGAAGAAGTAAGACGGGACACGGCCCCCGCGGCCGTGCGCGTGCCATCGACGGCGGCTCACCGAGCCGCCGTTTTCTTTTGCCTTGCCCGGGTGCACGGGACAACAAAAAGGGCGGCCCGGAGGCCGCCCCATGGCGTGGACGCGCCGACCGCGTCGGTCAGAGCTTGCCGTCGGCCTCCGCCGCGGCCGCTTCACTGGCCAGCAGCACGTCCTGCGCGACCTGTCGGGTGAACTTCCAGCCGTTCACGGTGTTCACGAAGGCGTAGCCGGTCGGACCGTCGATATACACGTCATAGGAACCAGTTTGCGAGGCAGCGACTTCCTGCTGGGTGCTCACGCGCTTGCCGTAGGGGGCGTCGGAACCGGCGGCGAAGGCCGTGCCGGCGATGGTCAGGGCAATGGCCGGGATCAGGGCCTCGAAAGTGGGCTTCATGGGGCTGTACTCCAGTTTGTTGTGAATTCTTTGCGTCGCAACATCCCCGGGCCCCGCATGGCCCGCTCTCTTGGTCTGTTGCGCGAATACTGCGTCAGCCTCTGTTCTACACGCGATGTTTGCATCGCACCAAATCAGATTATTGATCGACCCATAAGCGAAATCTTCATCGTGAACGGCGTCACGAAAAAGAAGGCGCCCCGGGGGGAACCGGGGCGCGAAGGCCAGCCTCCGGGCAGCGCCGCTGCCGCCCGGGGCCGGGAGGGACACGGCCCCTCAAGCGATCAGTCCCCCCACGGGCGAGCTGGGCTCGCCCCGGTAGGTCCGTTTCGGCATGCGGCCGGCGAGGAAGGCATCGCGGCCGGCCTGGACCGCAGCGGCCATGGCCCGGGCCATCCGGACCGGGTCACCGGCGTGGGCGATGGCGCTGTTCATCAGCACCCCGTCGCAGCCGAGCTCCATGGCCACCGCCGCATCGGAGGCCGTTCCGACCCCGGCATCGACGATCACCGGCACCTTCGCCTGCTCGATGATGATCGCCAGGTTCCAGGGATTGAGGATGCCCATCCCCGAACCGATCAGGCTGGCCAGCGGCATCACCGCCACGCACCCCAGGTCTTCGAGCATGCGGGCCTGCACCGGATCGTCGGAGCAATACACCATCACCTCGAAGCCGGCCTTCACCAGTTCGTCGGCGGCCTTGAGGGTCTCGGGCATGTTGGGAAACAGCGTCCGCTCGTCGCCGAGGACCTCGAGCTTGACCAGGGCATGGCCGTCGAGCAGTTCGCGCGCCAGGTGCAGGGTGCGCACCGCATCGGCGGCGGTGTAGCAGCCCGCGGTGTTGGGGAGGATCGTGAATCGCTCGGGCGGCAGCACGTCGAGCAGGTTCGGCTGCGAGGGATCCTGGCCGATGTTGGTGCGCCGGATCGCCACGGTGACGATCTCGGCGCCACTCGCCTCGGTGGCGGCCCGGGTCTCGTCCAGGTCCCGATACTTGCCGCTCCCGACCAGCAGGCGCGAGCGGACCAGGTGCGAACCCAGCTTGAGGGTGTCCATGGGCAGGTCCTTGGGATGGTTCATGGCGCCCTCCTCAGGCGGGGCGCGCCATCTTCTTGCCCAGCACTTCGCTGACGTAGCCCAGGGCGAGGCCCGCGATCCACGACAGGATGACGAAGAGGATGCTGTCGTCCACCTTGCCGCCGGAGCCGAAGTAGGTGGCGGCGCCGAGGAATGCCGCCGGCGTGTACGACAGGGCCGCCACGTCGGAGATCACCACCAGCACGAAGGCCAGCAGCGCCACCAGGCCGATCAGGGCGCCCAGTCCGCCACCGACTGCGCCGACGGCGAACATGGTCAGGGCCGTCAGCAGGATCGCCACGGTGCTGGCGGCCAGCGGCTTCACGACCCCGTCGCGGCCACCGCCGGCCGCGAAAAAGGCGGCCCAGGCCACGAAGCCGATCCAGGGATAGAGTCGGAGATCGGGCATGCCGATGCTCACATAGACCCATAGGGCGACCAGCAGGGCAATGCTCAGGCCAAGCGCGTGCAGCAGTTTCATGGATGTCTCCTTTCTTGGTGTGGTGGGATGAGGCTCGGGCGGGTGACGCTTCAGCCGCCGCCCACGGCGATGACGATCTCGATGCGGTCGTCGGGATTCAGCGGGCGGGCGTCGTGGCAGCTGCGCGGCACGATCTCGCCGTTGCACTCCACCGCCACCCGGCGGTCCTGGTAGCCCAGGTCGAGCAGCAGGTCGGAGATGCGCCAGCCCTGCGGGATCTGCACCGGCTGGCCATTGACGCGGATGCAGTTCATGCAGGGGCGCCCCTGCCCGCCCGGGCGGCCGCGTCGGCCACCTGCTCGGCGTGGTAGGACGAGCGCACCAGCGGGCCGGCCGCCACCTCGTCGAAGCCCAGCGCGAGGCCGGTCTGGCGCAGGGCCGCGAAGACCTCGGGCGCCACGTAGCGATGGACCGGCAGGTGATCGCGGGAGGGCGGCAGGTACTGGCCCAGGGTCAGGATGCGGCAGCCGTGGGCGCGCAGGTCGCGCATCACCGCCACGACCTCCTCGTCGGTCTCGCCCAGGCCGAGCATCAGGCCCGATTTGGTGGGCAGGCCCGGCATCGTGCGCGAGGCGTCCACCAGCAGCTGCAGCGAGCCCAGGTAGTCGGCCCCGGGGCGCACGGCCCGGTAGAGCCGCGGCACGGTCTCGATGTTGTGGTTGAAGACGTCCGGCGGCGCCCCGGCGAGGATCGCCAGCGCCAGCTCGGCCCGCCCGCGGAAGTCCGGGGTCAGCACCTCGATCGCGAGGTTTGGCGACAGCGAGCGCAGCGCGCCGATGCAGGCCGCGAAGTGCGCTGCGCCGCCGTCGCGCAGGTCGTCCCGGTCCACCGAGGTCAGCACCACGTGGCGCAGGCCCATGGCCGCCACGGTGGCGGCCAGGTGGGCCGGCTCGTCCGGGTCCGGTTCGGCCGGGCGGCCATGGGCCACGTCGCAGAAGGGGCAGCGCCGGGTGCAGATGGCGCCGAGGATCATGAAGGTGGCCGTGCCGCTGGCGAAGCACTCGCCGATATTGGGGCAGGCAGCCTCCTCGCAGACCGTATGCAGCCGTTGCTCGCGCAGCACCGCCTGGAGGGCCAGCACCGCCGGCGTACCCGGATCGCGCGCACGCAGCCAGGCTGGCCGTTGCGGCGACCGGACCGAGCGATCCACCTGGACCGGGATGCGCGCGAGCTTGTCGGCGCCGCGCAGCCCGGCGGCGAGCCGTGTCGTTGGCATGACATCACTCCGAAACTGGGCCGGGCGGCGCCGGCACCGCGCGCCGCCCGGGGATTGCGATCAGCCGAGGAAATGGCTGATCAGGCGGTTCACCTCGTTGGCGGCTT
>JAGRFX010000331.1 GCA_020445805.1 Rhodocyclaceae bacterium | reverse complement strand
AGGCGCAGCCCAGGCAGTCGTGCATAGGGCCGACACCCAGGCGGTTGGCGATGATCTCGGTGCCGATGCCGCCGGAACCGTAGTTGATCATGAAGCTGTCGCGCACGCCGTGCAGGGTGTGGCCGAGCACCGGATCCAGGTACCACTCGGGGAAGGCCTGGGAAGCGGCGTTCTCGTCGTGGAAGACCGAAGCGAAGTCACGGAAGGGCTCGAGACGGTTCGGATAGGTCGGGTTGCTCTTGCCGACGCTCTCCAGCGGATAGGTTTCCGGCGGGAAGGTGCCGTCGCCCGAGATCCGGCCGGTCGGGCCATAGGCGATGACGCCGTCGATCTCCGAATGCACGATGCGGCTGCCCTGCATCATGTTCAGGATCTTGCGGCCGGCCTTGCCTTCCGAAATCCAGGGCTCTTCGGTCGGGTAGACCGCCTCGTAGTTGAGGATCGGCTGCCCGTTCTTCGTGCGGCGCGGATTGCCGTTGCGGTCGAGGCGCGTCGCCAGACGCATCTCCTCTTCAGTGATGGTGCTGCGGTATACTGCAGCGCCGGCCGGTTCAACGATCACCTCACCGAAGAGTCCATTCGTCGTATTGCCCGCCGTAGCATCGGCACCGAACTGGGCGCCATGGCTTGCAACCTCGAATGCACCCTCTTTCTCCGCCAAGAGTGTGTAGGTGCGCGTTGCTCCGACCGGCACAAGGCTGCCGACCGCGCCCGGGTTCAAGCCGACCATGCTGCCGTCGTCCTGAATCCGGGTCGCCAGTTGAAGACCTGAGGCATGGAAGCCCACGTGGCGGTCCGCCACCTGGTCATCGATCGTCAGGGTGAAGGGCGGCGTGCCGGGAATCGGCGCGTTGTTGGGGTTGGCAGCGGGTGCCAGCAGGTTGGTGAGCCGCACCCGCAGGCAGGTGCCGGCCGGTACGCGCAGAACCAGCGGACGCGGCCGCTTGTCTGCCCTCAGCTTGACCTGACCCGGAACCGGGTTCGAACCCTCGACGGTCAGCGGAACATTGTTCGCGTCGACCACATCCTCCTTGAGCGCGTACATCATCCAGTTGATGTTCTGCGCCCCAAGGCGGTTGAACATCACCGGCTGATCGAGTGCCACGACCTCTGCAAGGAACGTCTTGCTGCACTCCACCTGCGCGTGTGCCGGGGCCGCGAGTATCGCCAGACCGGCCAGGCTGGACACCGCCAGCATCTGACCCAGTCGGGACGATCCGCGTGCCCTGCGTCGCTCGCGCGACGTTGGCACTGAATCGCTTCGTTTTGACATTGTTACCTCCTGGAAGGAACCGTTGAACGGACCACCGCGTTTCTCGCCTCCCCACGTGGCCGGAAGCCACAGGCGAGCGCCGCGGTGCGCCTCCACTGCAGCATCCATGCCATATGCCAAAAGTGGCTCGTAAGCGGGTATTTCCGGGGAATCACCCTGCTGAGAGTGGGGAAAGCTGGGGAATCCCCGGTGGGGGTATCCCCACACCCCACCATTGGGGAGGCGGGTTCCCCCACGTTTGGGGTGGACGCTGAGGCGCACGCAGCAGGAACCCGCAGCGGTGCGCCGCGCAGCCCTCGGGGCCGTACGCACGGACGAAACACAGGGAATCAGGCGGAGAGCCGCTCGCAGGCTGGATTACGGACGAGCGGCAGGGAGGAAAAAGAGGGCCGGTCGGGGCTTGGTTGACGTGCCATGGCCCCCTGGTCGGCACGTCTCCGCGACCGGCCCTTGTCGATACCATGCACATACGGTGCCAACCCGCCAAGCCGGCGTCCTTCTTGCTAATTGTCGGTATCGAATGACGACCGGAGACCCTGCATGACGTTCCAGACCCGATTCACGCCGCGGCGAACCCGCGGCTTCACGCTGCTCGAACTGCTGGTGGTGATGGTGATCCTCGGCATGCTGGCGGGCTATGTGGCACCCAAGTACTTTGCCCAGATCGGCAAGTCGGAGACCAATACCGCCCGCTCCCAGATCGAGGCCCTGGAAAAGGCCCTCGACATGTTCCGCATCGACACCGGGCGCTATCCGACCAGCGACGAAGGCCTGCTCGCCCTGACCCACGCACCGGCCGACGAATCGCGCTGGAGTGGGCCCTACCTCAAGAAATCGGTGCCGTCCGACCCCTGGGGCCGTCCCTACATCTATCGCCAGCCGGGCGAACAGGGCGACTATGACCTGTTCTCCCTCGGCAAGGATGGCCAGCCCGGGGGCATGGCCGAGGCCGCCGACGTGCGCGCCGGCAGCTGAGCCATGCAGTACCAGGTCCGCGCCCTGGATCGCGCCGCCCGCATCGTCGAGGTCCCGATCGAGGCCCCCAGCCGCGAGGCCGCCCTGCAGGCGGCAAGGGCCCAGGGGCTGCGCGCCCTGTCGGCCCAGGCCATGCGCAGCTGGCGCGGCCCCGCCGCGGCCGGCGGCCTGCCCATCGCCCTCTTCAGCCAGGAGCTGGCCACCCTGCTCGGCGCCGGCCTGCCCCTGATCGAGGCGGTCGAGGGCCTGGCGGACAAGGAGGACAGCCCGGCCGCCCGCAAGACCTTCCTCGACCTGGCGCGCGCGCTGCGCGAGGGCAAATCCTTCTCCCAGGCCGTGGAGCTGCACCCGGCGGTCTTCCCTGAGCTCTACGTGGCGCTGATGCGCTCGGCCGAGCGGACCGGCGACCTGCCCGTCGCCCTGCGGCGCTTCGTGGCCTACCGGGACCAGACCGACCAGGTCCGCAAGAAGCTGGTCTCGGCCGCCATCTACCCGGCCATGCTGCTGCTGGTCGGGACCGCCGTGCTGCTCTTCCTGGTGGGCTACGTGGTGCCCCGCTTCAGCCAGGTCTATGAAGACATGCGGGGCAACCTGCCCTGGCTCTCGCAGATGCTGCTGGTGCTGGGCAAGTTCATCCATGCCCATCAGCTGGAGATGCTGGCCGGCCTGGGAGCGGTGGTGGCCGGCTGTGTGGCGGCCTGGCGGCAGGGCGCAGTGCGCACCCGGCTCGGGCTGTGGGCGGAGTCGGTACCGGGCATCGCGCGGCGCCTGCTGGTCTATCGGCTGGCCCGCCTCTACCGCTCGCTGGGCATCCTGCTGCGGGGCGGCATTCCGGTGCTGACCGCCATCAAGATGGCCCGCGGCCTGGTGCCGGGCGCCCTGCGCGAGCGGCTCGACGCCGCCGCGGAGGACATCCGCCAGGGCGTGACGGTGTCGCAGGCCCTGTCAGGCCACGGCCTGACCACCTCGATCGCCCAGCGCATGCTGCGGGCCGGCGAGAAGGCCGGCAACCTGGGCGAGATGATGGAGCAGTGCGCGGACTTCCACGACGACGAGATCGCGCGCTGGATCGACTGGTTCGTCAAGCTGATCGAACCGGTCATGATGACGGTGATCGGCGGGCTGATCGGGGTCA
>JAGRFX010000330.1 GCA_020445805.1 Rhodocyclaceae bacterium | reverse complement strand
TCTCGGAAGGTGCCGGACTGGCGCAGGAGCTGGTCGACGAGCGTGGTCTTGCCGTGGTCAACGTGGGCGATGATCGCGATGTTGCGTTGGGAGCGGGACATGGGGTCGGGGTAAGCAAATTTTTGGTCAGCCTGACATCGTACCATGCGGTTGCGCATTGCAACATGCTCTTCTGAACGGCTGGCCCGGCGAGGGGCGCCAGCCCGCCGTGCTAACATCCTTCACCCGATTTTCGCGACAGGACAAGCGATGCTGGCAATCATCGGCGGCAGTGGGCTGACCCAGCTGGCCAACTTCGACGTGGTGCGCCGTGAGGTGGTGCGTACGCCCTATGGCGAGCCATCGGGCGCCCTGATGTTCGGCACCCTCTGCGAGCGGCCGGTGGTCTTCCTGGCGCGCCATGGCTACGGGCATACGATCCCGCCCCATCTGGTGAACTATCGCGCCAACATGTGGGCCCTCAAGCAGGCCAGGGTCGAGGCGGTGGTGTCGGTCGCCTCCGTCGGCGGGATCCGGGCCGATCTGGGCCCGGGTACCCTGGTCGTTCCGGACCAGATCATCGACTATACGTCGGGTCGCAAGAACACCTACTTCGAGGGCGGCGAGGATCCGGTCCGCCACATCGATTTCACCCAGCCCTACGATGGCGCCCTGCGCAGCCGCCTGCTGGCCGCAGCGGCCGCCAGCGGCGTGGCGGTGGCCGATGGCGCGGTATATGCGACGACCCAGGGTCCCCGGCTGGAGACCGCCGCGGAGGTCAATCGGCTCGAGCGCGACGGCGCCGACGTGGTCGGCATGACCGCCATGCCCGAGGCGGCCCTGGCGCGGGAACTCGACATGGCCTACGCGGCGATCAACGTCGTGGCCAACTTTGCCGCGGGGCGTGGCAACAGTGCCGAGCAGATCTGCTTCGACAGCATCGAGGCTGTCCTGCAGGAGGCCATGCAGCGGGTGCGTTCGCTGCTCGCCGGGCTGTGTGCATCATGATTCGCCCGGTCCTGCGCATGGGCAATCCACGCCTGCTGGAGGTGGCGCAAGCGGTGTCGGTGTGTCCTTCACCGGCGCTGGACGCGCTGGTGGCGGACCTCCTCGACACCATGCGCCACCTGGATGGCGCGGGTCTGGCTGCACCCCAGATCGGCGTTTCCCAGCGGGTCGTGGTCTTCGAGGTGAAGTCCAATCCCCGCTACCCGGAGGCGGCCCCGATTCCGCTGACCGTGCTGGTCAATCCGGTGATCACGCCCCTGGCCGACGAACAGGTCGAGGATTGGGAGGGCTGCCTGTCGGTACCCGGATTGCGGGGGCGTGTGCCCCGCTATCGTCATGTCCGCTATACCGGCACGGACCAGTTCGGCGAACCGATCGATCGCACCGTCAGCGGCTTTCACGCCCGGGTGGTACAGCACGAGTGCGATCACCTGGACGGCATCCTCTATCCCCGGCGAATGCACGACCTCGAGTACTTCGGTTTCGAAGGCGAGGTGGCCGCCCTGCGGGCGCAGACCGAGCAGGGCTGAGCCCGCTGAGCCCTCCGGGCGAACTCAGACCCGGAGGCGTTCCTGGATCTCCTGCTTGATCCGCAGGACGGTCTGGTTGTTGGCCAGCGAGCCGCCGCTCACCACGAAGGTATCCTCCACGCGCTCGCCCAGGGTGGCGATCTTGGCGGAATGCAGCGACACGTTGTTGCGCGCCAGGACATCGGCCACGTCGTAAAGCAGGAAGGGGCGATCTGCGGCCGACAGGGTCAGCGTATGTCGGCGCCCCCCCTCGTCCTGGCGGATGTCCACGCGGGGCGTGATCGGGAAATGCCTCAGCTTGCGCGAGACACGCCCGCCCGGCGGGCGTTCGACCGGCTCGTCCTGATTGAGGCGCGCGGTGAGTTCATGCTCCAGCAACGCGATGATGTCGCGGTAGTGGGGCCCTTCCTCGGGATTCTGGAGCATGAAGCTGTCGAGCGCGAAGCCGTGCTTGGTGGTGTGGATCTTGGCGTCGAGAATCGTGAAGCCGAGCCGGGCGATGCTGCCGCACAGCCGCATGAACAGGTCTTTCGCATCCGGCGTGAAGACCATGATCTGGATCGCGTCGCCGCTCTCGACCAGCCGCGCCTTGATGATGGGCGCCTCGGGCTCGGGGCGGTAATACAGCTGGCGCGTGTGCCAGGCGATCTCGTCGGGCGAATGGCGCAGGAAGTAGAGCTGGTCGAGGTGCCGCCAGAGCGGTTTTTCGGTGTCCGGGCGCAGGCCGTAGTAGCGCAGCAGGCGGCGGGCCTCCTCGATCCTGGCGTCGGCGCCGAGGGCCTGCTGGGGCGTCGCGCCACGCAGGAGGCGGCGGGTGGCGTGAAAGAGGTCCTCGAGCAGCTTGGCCTTCCATCCGTTCCAGACCTTGGGGCTGGTGCCACGGATGTCGGCATGCGTCAGCAGGTAGAGGGCCGACAGGTGCCGTTCGTCGCCGACCAGCTCGGCGAAGCCTTCGATGACGGCCGGATCGCCAATGTCCTGCTTCTGGGCCACGTGGGACATGGTCAGGTGATGGCGGACGAGCCACACGATCAGATCGGTCTCGTCTGCGCTCAGCTGGTGTTCCTCGCAGAATTCCCGCGCGTCGACGGTACCCAGCTCCGAGTGGTCGCCGCCGCGCCCCTTGGCGATATCGTGGAAGAGCGCTGCCACGTAGAGCAGCCACACGTCGTCGAAGGCCAGGATCAGGCGCGACATCAGCGGGTACTCGTGGGCGTGCTCGGCCATGGTGAAGCGCCGCAGGTTGCGCATCACCATCAGGCAGTGCTGATCCACGGTGTAGACGTGGAACAGGTCATGCTGCATCTGGCAGAGAATCTTGTTCCACGAGGGCAGGTAGCGTGAAAGCAGGCCGTACTGGTTGAGGCGCCGGAAGGTGGCCACGATGCCCCGCCGCTGCTGGAGCAGCGACAGGAAGAGGGCACGATTGTCCGGATCGGCACGGAACTCGGCATTGATCCGGTTGCGGTGCTGCCAGATCGACCGGATGGTGCGGGCCGTCAGGCCCTTCAGCTCCGAGCGTTGCTGCAGGATCCGCAGGCACTCGAGGAGGCCGGTCGGGTGGCGGCTGAAGACGCCCTCGTCGCGGATGTCGAGCAACTCGCGGACCGTCTGGAAGTTTTCATTGATCACCATCGCCGGAACGTCAGTCTCGCCGAGCAGCTGCTCCGAGAAGTTCAGCAGCAGGATGGTATTGAGCTGGGTGACCTTCTTGGCGTTGATGTAGTAGCTCTGCATGAACACCTCGGAGGCGCGCTTGCCTCCCTGGGGTTCGCAGTCGAAGGCCCGGGCCAGCTTCTCCTGGTGGTCGAAGAGCAGGCGATCCTCGCGGCGGCCGGCGAGCAGGTGCAGGCGTGTGCGCAGATCGCGCATGAAGGCCTC
>JAGRFX010000329.1 GCA_020445805.1 Rhodocyclaceae bacterium | reverse complement strand
GGCAAGGCCCTGGGCAACGTCGAGCTCAACGTCCGCGCCAAGAGCATCAACCAGCGCAACAGCGCCACCCTCGGCTATGCCGAGCAGGAAGCCAACATCGGCTCCCTGAAGTAAGACCCCGCGTTCCCCCCCCCGCTTCCTCCTCTTGCTCGATTGCGGCGGCACGCCAGTGCCGCCGCCTTTTTTTGTCGGGCGGCCCCTGCCACAAGGCGCGGGAGGCGCCCGGGGTGGGCGGTCTACTGCGGGCTTTGCACAGCCCGCCGGCTTCGCTGGCGCGGCGCAATGCGCCGCGAATTCCCCGCTTTGCCCTTGGCGACGAGTGCAACGAAGTGGCGCGGGCTCGAAGCCTCATCCCGAGCAGACCCCAGCGCGACCGCCCGTCAAATGTCCACAGTCCCCAGGCTTGTCATCTCCGGTCGCATGCCGCAGGATCGTGCCGAGCCGGCCCCATGCCGGCCGGCGCGCACGCGCGTCCCTGCACACCGTACCGGACCCGGGGCATGGCACTCGACAAGACGCTCATTGAGGATCTTCTGCGGCGACAGGCCGAGGCGCTGGCATCGGGTGGCGAGGGCGCCGTCGCGAAGCGCCACGCCCGGGGGCAGCTGACGGCGCGGGAGCGCCTGCAGGGGCTGTTCGCGCGGGACACCTTCCAGGAGTTCGGGCTGCACGCCCAGCACCAGACCCGCGGTTTCGGCATGGACGACAAGCCGCTGCCCACCGACGGGGTGGTCACCGGGATCGGCTTCGTCGATGGCCGGCCGGTCGCCGGCCTGAGCCAGGACTTCATGATCGCCGGCGGTTCCCTCGGCCGCGTCCATGCCCAGAAGATCTGCGATCTGCTCGACCACGCCGGGCGGGCCGGCATGCCGGTGGTGGCCTTCAACGATTCCGGCGGGGCCCGCATCCAGGAAGGCGTCGACAGCCTCTCCGGCTACGGCCAGGTGTTCGACCGCAACGTGATGATCTCGGGCGTGGTGCCCCAGATCGCGGTGATCTGCGGGCCCTGCGCCGGCGGCGCCGCCTACTCGCCTGCGCTGATGGACTTCCTGGTCATGACCCGGGCCTCGGCCCACATGTTCATCTGCGGCCCCGAGGTGATCCGCGCCGTGACGGGCCAGCAGACCACCAAGGAAGAGATCGGCTCGGCGGAGGCCCACGCCCGCGACTCGGGCACCATCCACTTCATCGCCGAGGACGACCGCCACGCCATCGCGCTGGTCCGCGAGCTGCTCTCCTACCTGCCGTCGAACAACATGATGGACCCGCCGCACCGGCTCTCGGATGAGATCACGCTGCGCGACGATCTGGAGATCGAGGAGATCATTCCCGCCGACTCGAAGGAGGCCTACGACGTCAAGGCCATCATCGGGCGGCTGGCCGACGAGGGCCGCTTCCTCGAGGTCCAGCGAGAGTTCGCCGCCAACCTGGTGGTGGGCTTCGGACGCATCGACGGCGTGGTGGTGGGCTTCGTCGCCAACCAGCCCCTGGTGAAGGCCGGCACCCTGGACATCGACGCCTCGGACAAGGCCAGCCGCTTCGTGCGCTTCTGCAACATCTTCAACATCCCGCTGGTGACGCTGGTGGATGTGCCCGGTTTCATGCCCGGCGTGGAACAGGAGAAGGGCGGCATCATCCGCCACGGTGCCAAGATGCTTTTCGCCTACGGCGCATCGACGGTGCCCAAGATCACGGTGATCATGCGCAAGGCCTATGGCGGCGCCTACCTAGCCATGTGCTCGCGCGACATGGGCGCCGACCTGGTGCTGGCCTGGCCCACGGCGGAGATCGCGGTGATGGGGGCCGAAGGCGCGGTCAATGTGCTCTACCGCAAGGAGCTGGAGGCCGCCGGGGACAAGGCCGCCCGCCGCCAGGCGCTGATCGCCGCCTACCGGGCAGAGTTCGCCTCGCCTTACCAGTCGGCGGCGCGCAATTTCGTGCACGACGTGATCCTGCCCCGTCGCACCCGCGCGGCAATCTCGCTGGCCCTGCGCTCGCTGCTCTCGAAGCGCGAGGCCCGGCCGCCCAAGAAGCACGGGAACATCCCCCTATGAACGACGCGCTGGCGCCGACGCTGCCGCTCATCGGATCGGGCTTTCTGGTGGTGCTCCTGGCCCTGGCCCTGCTGTGGCTGGTCAGCGCCCTGATCGGTCGCCTCTTTGCCACGGCGAAGCTCCCAGCCCCGGCGCGCCGGACGGCGACGCAACCACGGGCGCCCGGCATTCCCCCGGCCCACCTGGCCGCCATCGCCGCCGCCGTGGCGGCCATGACGGACGGGCGAGGGCGGGTCGTGACCGTATGGGCGCCGGCGCACCTGACCGGCAGCTGGGCCAGCGAGGGACGCTCGGACCAGCTGGGCTCCCATCGCGTGCGCTGGGACTGGGCCGTGCCCGGGCCACCCCACGTGGAGCATGGCGTCGCCGCGGATACCGAATCGGAGAAGAAGGGATGATGCGCAGGTTCAGGATCACCGTCGACGGCACGCCTTACGAGGTCAGCGTCGAGGAACTCACGGACGATGGGGCCGAGGCCGCAGCGGTGCCCGTATCGGCCGCACCGCCCGTCCGGTCGCCAGCGCCGCCAGCGGCCCCAAGCGCCCCCCCGGCGACGTCGCCGCCGCGGTCCTCCTCGCCCGGGGACGTCCTCAGCCCGCTGGCCGCGACCGTCGTGAAGCTGGAGGTCGCGGTCGGCCAGTCGGTCGTGGCCGGCCAGCCCCTGGCGGTACTGGAGGCGATGAAGATGAACCACACGGTCTCGGCACCCACGGCAGGCACGGTTGGGCAAATCCACGTGGCACCGGGCGACGGGGTGGTGGAGGGCCAGCCCCTGCTGGCCCTCGCCTGAGCCGCGTGCGCATGCCGGGGCCGCGCCGATGATCGACTGGTTGGGCTCGATGGCCGCGCTGACCGCCTTCGGTCAGCTGACCCCGAGGATGGTCGCCATGTGGGTGGTCGCGGGCGTGCTGCTCTACCTGGCCGTGCGCCGGCAGTTCGAACCCCTGCTGCTGGTGCCGATCGCCTTCGGGGCGCTGCTCGCCAACCTGCCGACCGAGGGCCTGATCAATCCACCGGTGGGCGACAGTCCGGGCGGCCTTTTCCACTACCTGTCCCTCGGCATCCACCTGGAGCTGTTCCCGCCGATCATCTTCCTGGGGGTCGGCGCCCTCACCGACTTCGGTCCGGTGATCGCCAATCCCCGCACCTTCCTGCTCGGGGCGGCCGCCCAGTTCGGGGTGTTCGCCACCTTCGCGGGGGCGGTCATGATCGGCTTCTCCATGGACCAGGCGGCGGCCATCGGCATCATCGGCGGCGCCGACGGGCCCACGGCCATCTTCCTGAGCAGCCAGCTGGCGCCGGAGTTCCTGGGGCCCATCGCCATCGCCGCGTACAGCTACATGGCGCTGG
>JAGRFX010000328.1 GCA_020445805.1 Rhodocyclaceae bacterium | reverse complement strand
CATGATGGCGAACTGGCGCACGACTTTATAGTTGTAAGTCGCTTGCGATTGCATGAGAGTCACCTCATTGGATTGGAAACAAGAAATCGTACTGGCCACGCGGCGACGCGTCTCGTGGCACCCATAATCGAAAGTCCCGAGAAGAATACGCTCGGGACCGAAACCTTAGTTGACACAGATCAACATTGTATTGCACCGCAAGATCAGCCGTAAAGGCTTGATTCGGGCGGTAGAGGGGAGATTGAGGCAAAAAAAAAGGGTGCGCTCACACGCACCCCCAACCCCAACAGAGAGACAAAAATTCCTTCAGTCAGCACCCGGAGCAGCCCGGGTGAAGCACAAGACTGGATTGGGATTCATTATCCCCAGCTGTCGAGGTCGCTCATTGACCTATGTCAAAAACCCTACACTAAGTGGTGCCGGAAGCCCCGTTGTCCTGATCCGGGCGCCGTCCACCCTCGGATTCCGGCCGGTCGTCGTCCATGACAACTCGATACGCCGGCCCTTCCATGTCGTCGAACTGCCCCGTCCGCACCGACCACCAGAACAGCAGGCCGATCACAAGCACCAGAACGACCGACAGGGGGATCAGAAGGTATAGCGATTCCATGCCTCAGTTCCGGCGCTGTATCCGCAATGCGTTGAGGATGACGACCAGGGAGCTGACCGACATCCCGATGCCCGCCATCCACGGGGTAACCCAGCCCGCCATCGCGGCGGGCATGGCGACCAGATTATAGGACAGGGCCCAGACCAGGTTCTGCCGAATGACCCGGGAGCACTTCGCTGTGGTCTCGAGACCCTCGATCAGAGGCATGAACCGCCCGCCCAGCAACACCACATCGGCCTGGTTTCGCGCCAGCTCGGTCCCCTCGCCCATGGCGATCGACACATCGGCACGGGCGAGCACAGGACCGTCATTGATCCCGTCGCCAATCATCGCGACGCAGTGGCCGGCCAGCTGCAGCGCTTGGACCTTCGCCAGCTTGTCTTCCGGCATCTGCCCACCCCAGACCTCTTTCACGCCCAGGCGCTCTCCTACGCGATCAGCCACTTCCTGAGTGTCGCCACTCAGAATCCCGAGCCCCAGCGCCCGGGCCCGCATGGAACCCACCAGCTCACCGGCGTCTTTCCTCAGCTCGTCGGACAGCCCGAAACTAGCCAAGAGGCCCTCCGGAGAAGCCAGAAAAAGCGGGGTCAGCGGTAGCTCCCGGGCAGAGACGGCAGCAAGCGTCTCCTCACTGACCCAGCCACCCACGAAGCCCGCGTTACCCAACCGCAGCTCCCTGCCCTCGAAGCGTCCGGAAACGCCTTCCCCCACATGGACGGCGACCCGCTCCACATGCGCAGCACCGACCGGCCAGCAGGCCCGGCGGAATGCTTCGGCCACCCGGTGCTCCGAGGCCACCTCCAGACCGAGGACAAGCGACTGGATCTCTGCCATAGCGAGGCCACCGTGCAGATTCATGCTTTCGACCTGCATCGCACCGGTCGTCAGCGTCCCCGTTTTGTCGAAGACAAAGTAGTCCGCCCGCGCCAGCGACTCGAGCGCGTGGCCCCGCGTCACCAGCACCCCACGCCTCGCGAGTGCAGACGTCGCGACAGTCAGCGCCACCGGCGTCGCCAGTGACAGCGCGCATGGGCAGCTCACCACCAGCACCGACACACACACCCACAGTGCTCGTGCCGGTTCTATCGACCACCAGATGGCTCCGGTGACACCGGCGGCCAGCAGCACCAGCGCAACGAAACGACTCGCAAAACGATCGGCGAGTCTTGCCACCCTGGGCCGCTCTTCCTGTGCTCGGTCCATCAGTCGGCGGATGCCGGCCAGTCGAGTCGAATCACCCACGCCCGTGACACGCACGAGCAAAGGCGCAAGACCGTTCACAGAACCACCGATGACCTGCGCCCCTGGTGACTTGCCGACGGGAACGCTTTCGCCCGTCAGCAGCGACTCGTCGGCCGTACTTTCGCCTTCGAGCACGAGGCCGTCGGCTGGCACGACCGTTCCCGGCTTGATCCGTACGACGTCTCCGACAGCGAGTCGGGACACGTCCACCTGTTCGCTCCGTGGATCAGGCCACGCACTCAATCGCTCCGCTACAACGGGAAGGATCTTTGCGAGTTCTTCCGCGCCCCGGGCGGCCTTCTGCCTCGCCAGCATTTCCAGGAAACGGCCACACAGCAGGAAAAACACGAACATCGCCACGGAGTCGAAGTAGACCTCACCCGTGCCGCTGAAGAACGACCAGAGACTCGCCACGAAGGCGGCACCGACACCCAGGGAAACGGGCACATCCATGCCCAGCCGGAACCGTCTCAGATCACGCCAGGCCTGAGCAAAGAAGGGCCCCGCGGAAAACAGCACGACCGGCAAGGTCAGGACAAGGCTCGCCCATCGGAGCAGCGAGGACATGTCCGCCGACATCTCGCCTTCCGCAGCGACGTATTCGGGCAAGGCGTACATCATCGCCTGCATGGCTCCGAAACCCGCAACGAAGAGTCGCCACAGCGCAGTTCGGCGTTCCTTTCCAGCCAGCGCTTCCTCGCGCCCAGGATCGTAGGGATACGCGCGGTACCCGATCTCCTGAATCGCCGCGAGGATCTGGGACAGACGCAAGACACGATCATCCCATCGGACACGGGCACGTCGGGTCGCATAGTTGATGCTGACGGCCACCACCCCGGGGAGTTGCGCCACATGTTGTTCGTTAAGCCACACGCAAGCCGCGCAGGTGATCCCTTCGAGCAGCAGCATCGCTTCTCTCTGGTTCGGCTCAGGCTCCCGCACGAAGCTCGCCTGAAAGTCCGGGCTGTCGAACAGACCGAGATCCAGCAGTTGGTCCGGCAATGCCTCACGCTTTGATTCAGGCATCGAGTCCCGGTGCCGGTAGTAGTCGGACAGGCCACTATCGACAATGGAATGCGCAACCGCCTCGCAACCCGCACAGCACATCTCGCGCGGCTGGCCGAGCACCTCGACCTGAAGGTGGGTGCCTTCAGGTACCGGCAAGCCACAGTGGTAACAGGAGTGCTCGCTCAAAGCCTATGCCCCACCTCAAATGATGAAGGCGCAAAAAAGGCGCACCGGGCATCGGTGCGCCTGCTTTGCATAAACCAGGTTGGGAAACCCGAGAATTTTGGTGCTGCTGACCGGAATCGAACTGGTGACCTACTGATTACGAATCAGTTGCTCTACCGACTGAGCTACAGCAGCGAAAGATGGAATTTTAGCGTGCTTCGAGTCGTCTCTTCAAGCGCACAAGTACCGTGCGGCGTCGTAGACGCACGAAGCCCCTCTACCGAGTTTGGTAGAGGGGCTTGTGATGTAGGTTAGTCTGACGATGACCTACTTTCACACCCGGATGGGCACTATCATCGGCGCGTACCTGTTTCACGGTCCTGTTCGGGATG
>JAGRFX010000031.1 GCA_020445805.1 Rhodocyclaceae bacterium | reverse complement strand
ACCTGGCCTTCGGCCCGACCGAATGGGGGTTCCGCCTGCCGTCAGGCCTGGCAGCGGTCGCCTGGTGCTACGCCACCTGGCATTTCGCCCGCGAGCGCTTCGGGCCCGACGCCGCCCTGACCGCCCTCGCCGTGGCCGCCACCACGCTGGGGCCCCTGATCATCGGCCGCGCCGCGACCGCCGATGCGCTCCTCAACCTGCTGCTGGCCCTGACCCTGTTCGACGCCTGGCGACATCTGGAGTCCGGCCGCCGGGCGCCACTGCTCCGCAGCTTCCTGTGGATGGGCCTGGGAGCGCTGACCAAGGGACCGATCGCCCTGCTCGTCCCGGGCGCCGTGACGCTCCTGTATTGCGCCTCGCGGGGCCAGTGGAAGCGCTGGCTACAGTCGATCGCCGACCCGGTCGGCTGGGGCCTGTTCCTGCTGCTGGTGGTGCCGTGGTATGCGGCGGCCCTCAAGATCCACGGCCAGCTGTTCATCGACGGATTCATCCTGCGCCATAACGTCGAGCGCTTCTCCGGCACCCTGGAGGGACATGGCGGCAGCGTCGCCTACTACCTGGTGGCGGTGCCGCTGCTGCTGATGCCCTGGACCGGGCCACTGGTCGCCGCCCTCGGGCGCCTGCGCCAGGACCTGGGGACCGGGGTCCGCCGCTTCCTGTGGATCTGGGCCGCCTTCGTGATCGCATTCTTCAGCCTGTCGGGCACCAAGCTGCCCCACTATGTGCTGTACGGCTGCACGCCGCTGTTTCTGCTGATCGCTGCCCACCGCTGGGCACCCAGCCGCGCCTGGGCCCACTGGATCGCCCCGGTCGCCCTGCTCGCTCTGTACGCCCTCCTCCCCTGGATCCTGGCCCTGCTGTCGGCCAGCACCGCCGGCGATGCCTATAGCCGGGCCCAGCTGGGCCGCGCCCTGTCGGCGGTGAGTCCGGTCTATTTCCTGGCCACGGCGGCGGCCCTCGTGGTGTGGCTGGCCGTGATCCGCGCGCTGCAGCTGCCGATCTGGCACAAGCTGGCCCTGGCCGGCGCATTGCAGGCCCTCACCCTGGTCGCCATCGTCGTCCCCTACGCCGGTGAGCTGGCACAGGGTCCGGTCAAGCGGGCCGGGCTCAAGCTGCGCGAGGCCGGTGAGCCGGTCACGCTGCTGAGCTACACGGCACCGAGCTTCAGCGTGTATCGCCAGGCCGTCACACCGCGACGCCAGCCCGAGCCTGGCGGCCTGGCGGTCACCCGGATCGACCGCCTGCCGGAGATCGGCTACGAGATCCTCTCGGTCGAGGGTGGCGTGGCGATCATCCGGCGCCAGATGCCATGAGCCGCAGCAGCCCGGTCCTGACGCTCCTCGTCCTGGCTATCCTGCTGACGGGTTACCGCATGTGGGTCATCCGCCACCTGGGCATCGACCTGTATGTGGACGAGGCCTATTACTGGGGATGGTCCAAGGCCCTCGACTGGGGTTACTTCTCCAAGCCCCCTGTCATCGCAGCGCTGATTGCGGCCAGCACCGCGCTGCTGGGCGACAGCATCCTGGCGATCAAGCTGCCCTCGCTGCTGGCCTATCCGGCCACGGCGCTGGTCATCCAGCGGCTCGCCAGCACCCTCTTCGACGAGCGCGTCGGCTTCTGGAGCGGCCTTGCCTTCCTGACGATGCCCCTGGTCGGCGCCCTCGGGCTGTTCGTCTCCACTGACGCTCCGCTGCTGTTCTTCTGGTCCCTGGGCATGCTCGCCCTGTGGAACGCCCTTCACGAGGGCGGTGGCTGGCGCCACTGGTGGCTGCTGGGCGTGGCCGTGGGCCTCGGCCTGCTCACCAAATACACCATGGCAGCCTTCCTGCCGTCGGCCTTCCTGGTCATGCTGGCCGGACAGAGCGGTCGCCGGGCCCTGGCCAGTCCTCGCCCCTGGCTGGCCCTGGTGCTCGCCCTGCTGATCTTTGCGCCCAACCTGTGGTGGAACTGGACCCACGACTTCCCCACCTTCCGCCACACCGCCGACATCACCCAGCTCGACGGCGAATCCCACAGGGGCAACTTCGGCGAATTCGTCGGCGCCCAATGGCTCTCGATGGGTCCCCTGCTGTTCCTGTGCATGGCGTGGGCCATGCTGCGCACCTGCGTGCGCCTGCGCGATCCGGTCTGGCGGCTGCTTCTCGGCATGAGCGTGCCCCTGCTCGGCCTGGTGGCCGTCCAGGCGGTGCGGGGAGGCGCCAACGGCAACTGGGCGGCGCCAGCATTCGCGGCCGGCGTGGTCATCGCCATCGGCTGGCTGGGAGATCGCCACCGCTGGAAGACGGTCGCCACAGCCGTCCTGATCAACCTGGTGCTGGTGAGCGGCGTCTACCACTGGCCGGAGATCGCCCGGCTGGCCGGCGTCGAGATGACCGGCAGCAAGGACCCCTACAAGCGCGCCCGGGGCTGGCGCGACCTGGCCAGTGCCGTGGCACCCGCCGTACGTGCCCACCCGGACGCCGTGCTGGTGGCCCGTGATCGGGACCTGCTGGCGCACCTGATCTATTTCCTCGCGCCGCAGGCCTACGCCAGCTGGAACCCCAAGGGGCTGGTCATCGACCACTACCAGCTGACGACCCGCCTGCAGGACGCCATCGGCCGCGACGTTCTGTTCGTCAGCCGGGGCCCGCTGGACGCAGCGGTGACCGGCCGCTTCGGCTCGGTGGAAGACCTGGGCGAGCGGCAGGTGACGATCCACAAGGACTTCGGCAGAAGCGTGCACCTCTACCTGTTGCGCGATTTCCGCGGCTACGGCTCGCCCCCATGAAAACGGGGCGCCTGACGTGGCGCCCCGAGCGGGAAATCTGCGAGGGAACCGCCCGGCGACGGCCGCCTGGAGGACGTCGGCTCAGCCCCGCGTGCTGTTGAACAGCCCCTTCAGGGCCTCGCGAATATCGCCCGGCAGCACCACCAGCTTGGCGTTGCTGGATTCGCCGAGGCGGTTGAGGGCCTGCACATAGCGCTCGCCCAGCATGTAGTAGACCGGCGCCGTCTCGGACCCGATGGCGTTGGTCACACGCCGGATCGCCTCGGCGGAGGCTTCCGCCAGCATCACCTGGGCGCTGGCATCGCGCTTGGCCGCCTCCAGGCGCGCATCGGCCTCGAGAATGGCCGACTGCTTCTCGCCCTCCGCCTTGGTCACCATGGCCTTGCGTTCCCGCTCGGCGGCCGCCTGCATTTCCATGGCCTTCTGCATCGACTGGGAGGGATTGATGTCCTGGATCTCGACCGACTTGACCGTCAAACCCCAATCCACCGCCTCGTCGGCGATGCTCTCGCGCAGGCGGGCCTTGATCTTGTCGCGGGAAGACAGCGCCTCGTCCAGCTCCATTTCACCGATGATCGAGCGCAGCGTCGTCATGATCAGGTTACGGATGGCTTCGCCGAAGTCGGTCACGCCATAGACGGCCTTGACCGGATCGGTGACCTTCACGAAGGCCACGGCATTGGTCAGGATCACCGCATTGTCACGGGTGATGACCTCCTGCTCCTGCACGTCGAGGATGATGTCCTTGGTGACCAGCTTGTACGCCACCTGGTCGATGTAGGGCACGATGATGTTGAGGCCGGGACGCAGGGTCTCGTGGTACTTGCCCAGCCGCTCGACGATCCACTCCTCACCCTGGGGGATGATGCGCACGCCCTTCGCGATCGTGACGACCGCAAAGACGATGATGGCGACGACGACGATCAGACCTTCGGTCATGCTGGCCCCTTGTGGACTCTGGTTACCTTGAGAAAGCTGCCCTCGACGGCGGCGACCCGCACGCGTTCGCCGGCCGGAATGGATTCATCCGCCATGCAGGCCCACTCCTCGGCGCCCAGCATGGGTTTCTGGAAGCGCACGGTGCCCCGCTGGAATGGCGCGATCTCGGTGACCGTCAGGCCCACTTCGCCGACCAGTTGCCCGTCCGACAGGCCGATGCGCGTCTTGTGACGACTGGTCTTGAAGACCCGGAACCAGGCGAACACGAAGGCCAGGGACGCCAGCAACCAGATCGAGAGCTGCTCGGCGAGCGACAGGTCGGGCATGAACAGCGTGGCCAGCCCGACCAGCAAGGCGCCCGCGCCGAACCAGATGACAAAAAAGGCCGGGATGGCCAGTTCGGCCAATGCCAGCCCGATTCCAGCAACGACCCATTGCCACCAGAGCATGTGGGCGGAAACCTCAGCCGTGGCTCGCGCCAGGCAGTTCGACGACCTTGTCGTCACGCTTGTCGTCGGTTTCGCAGGTCAGCGTGCCCGACACCGAGGCGCCGCAGTCCATCTGCAACTGGCGATAGCGGATGTCGCCGGTGATGCGGGCCTTGGGCTGCAGCTCGAGGAAGTGCTCGACCGTGAGGTCACCGACGATCTCGCCGTTGATGACCGCATCATGGACATGGACGTTGCCTTCGATGCGCCCCTGTTCCGACAGGACCAGCAGGCCCTTCTTGCCGCTCTTGTTCGAGAGGTTCCCCGTGATCCGCCCATCGACGCGCAGCCCGTCGGTAAACGCCAGGTCACCCGTGATGTCCACGTTGCCGGCCACCAGGCTCGACAGCTTCGTGATCTCGATCGATTTGCTCTGCTTCTTCCGGAACATGGTCTCCTCCTTGGCAGGGCTCGTCGGCCCTACTGCTTAGACTTCTGGGCCTGCTTGTAGAAGCTCAGCTCCTCGGCAAGCTCCTTGACCCTCAGGTTGAGTTCCTCGAGCTGACGCTCGAGTTCGGCACGGGTCGCCGCATCCATTTCGGACTGGAGTCGCGCCTTGGTCAGCGCCTCGTCGAGGCGCCCGGCCTCTTCCTCCAGCTGGCGCGACAGGGACTGCTTCTCGAGTTCCAGCTGCGCCACCCGCCCAGCCGGTGCGAACTGGTCCTGGACCACCTGCAGGCCGGCGTAGCCGGACAACACGAGGCAGGCGACCGCCAGCAGCATGGGCAGGGTCTTGGCCAGCAGGCCACCCTTCTCGATCGTGTAGACCGGCGCGGTCAGTTCTCGGGTGTCTCCGGGGCTACCGAACATGACCGACGTCAGCCCTCGCGGAGGAAGTCCTCGGGGTCGACGAAGCGACCGTTCTTGAGCACCTCGAAGTGCAGATGGGGTCCGGTGGAGCGTCCGCTGTTTCCCACCTCCGCCACGCGCTGGCCGGGGGTCACGACGTCGCCGACCTTGACCAGAAGGCGACGCGCATGGGAGTAGCGGGTGACCAGGCCGTTCCCATGGTCGATCTCGACCTGGCGGCCGTAGTCGCTGCGGAAACCGGAATAGATCACGACGCCCCCCGCGCTCGCCAGAATGGCCGTGCCGGCCGGTGCCGGAAAATCGAGCCCGGTATGGATGGCGCGACGGCTGTTAAAGGGATCGCGCCGAATGCCGAAGCGGGAACCGATGCGGGAATTGAGAACCGGCAGGCGGCTGGGGTAGATCATCGACAGCACGTTGCGCTGGGAGGCCAGCTCGTCGATGCTCGCCAGCGCATCGGACAGACGCTCGAGATCGGCCTCGAGTTGCTCGAGGGTCTCGCCCACGTCGGTCAGGGAGGCATTTTCATTGAGGGAGAGCGAATCGCCGATCGCCGGGACCATCGGACCGCCCTCACCGCCGACCGCCTTGGAGGGCGGGGCACCTTCGCTCGCACCGTCCATCGGCTCGGTTTCGTCGCGGACGCCGATGCGTTTGGCCAGCAGGACGGCTTCGGACTCGAGGCGCATGAGCCGGCCAGACAGCTCGCCCACGCGCCCAACCAGGAAGCGGCTCTCGGGCTCGGACACCGTGGTTTCGGAGGCAGCGACGGGCGCCGGGGCCGGTACCGGCGCGATGGCGACCCGTGCCGGATCGGACGCCAGCTGGTATCCCACGCCGAATCCGGCCAGAAGGGACACCAGTGCCATCACGGACACGCCGGCCACCAGCTTCCTGGCCGAGATCGTGCGGACCGAAGCATCGGTCGCCGTATCGGCCGATAGAATGACTAACGCCATTCAGCCTCCTGCAATCTTGTTGAGCGAGCGCAGCTTCTTGTTGGCCTGGAATTATCTTCCTGGCAATTAACGGCCGCACTTCGCGAAAGTTTCGCAGTATAGCATCGTGCGGCCGCCAGCCGGTTCACTCAAATGATTGCAGGATTGTTCATGACAACGCTATAACCGCCTGATTATCGGGTCATTTCGTGCCATGAGCGGCGAGCTTGAGCCAGGTATCCACGACCGTGTCCGGGTTCAGCGAAATGGTCTGGATCCCCTCATCCATCAGCCACTCGGCGAAGTCGGCGTGATCCGACGGCCCCTGGCCGCAGATGCCCACGTACTTGCCGAGCCTGTTGGCCGCCTGGATGGCCAGCGAGAGCAGCTGCTTGACCGCCGGGTCGCGCTCGTCGAAGGCATGGGCGACAAGGCCCGAGTCCCGATCGAGTCCGAGGGTCAGCTGGGTGAGGTCGTTCGAGCCGATCGAGAAGCCGTCGAAGTACTCGAGGAAGCGCTCGGCCAGGATCGCGTTGGAAGGAATCTCGCACATCATGATCAGCTTGAGGTCCTTCTCGCCACGCTTCAGCCCGTGCTCGCCGAGCAGGTCCACCACCGCCGCGGCCTCGTCCAGGTTGCGGACGAAGGGCACCATCAGCTGCACATTGGTGAGGCCCAGTTCGTTGCGCACCTTCTTCATCGCGATGCACTCCATCTCGAAGCAGTCGCGGAAGGAGTGGGCGATGTAGCGCGAGGCGCCCCGGAAGCCGAGCATCGGGTTCTCTTCTTCGGGCTCGTAGATCTCGCCACCGAGCAGCTTGCGGTACTCGTTCGACTTGAAGTCGGACAGGCGGACGATGACCGGATGGGGGTAGAACGCTGCGGCGATCGTAGCCACGCCCTCGACGATCTTCTCGATGAAGAACTGCTTGGGCGTCAGGTAGCCGCGGGAGCGCCGCATGATCTCGCTGCGCAGGCTGGCCGGCACCTGGTCGAGCTCGAGGATGGCCTTGGGGTGGATGCCGATCATGTTGTTGATCACGAACTCGAGGCGGGCGAGGCCGACGCCGCCGTTCGGGATCTGGGCAAACTCGAACGCCAGTTCGGGGTTGCCCACGTTCATCATGATCTTGACCGGAATGTCGGGCAGGTTGCCCATGTCGGTGGTCGTGACCTCGTAGTCGAGCTTGCCGCGATACACGTAGCCGGTATCGCCTTCGGCGCACGAGACCGTGACCGAATCGCCTTCCTCGAGGACCTCGGTGGCGTTGCCGCAGCCGACGATGGCCGGAATGCCGAGTTCACGCGCGATGATGGCCGCGTGGCAGGTACGGCCACCGCGGTTGGTGACGATGGCGCTGGTTTGCTTCATCACCGGCTCCCAGTTGGGATCGGTCATGTCGGTGACCAGCACGTCGCCCGGCAGCACGCGGTTCATTTCGCTGGCCGACTCGATGACCCGCACCGGGCCCACACCGATCTTCTGGCCGATGGCCCGCCCGTGGGTCAGGCGCTTGCCGTACTGCTTGAGGCGGTACTTCTCCATCACGTTGCCCGACTGCTGGCTCTTCACCGTCTCGGGGCGTGCCTGGAGGATGTAGATCTTGCCGTCGTCGCCGGACTTGCCCCATTCGATGTCCATCGGCCGGCCGTAGTGGGCCTCGATGGTCATGGCGTAGCGGGCCAGTTCCAGCACGTCCGCATCGGTGATCGAGAAGGTGTTGCGATCCGCTTCGGGCACGTCGACGGTGGAGGTCGAGCGGCCGGCCGCGCGGGTCTCGGAGAACACCATCTTGATGAGCTTCGAGCCCAGGTTGCGGCGGATCACGGAGGGCTTGCCCTGGGCCAGGGTCGGCTTGTGCACGTAGAACTCGTCCGGGTTCACGGCGCCCTGCACCACCGTCTCGCCGAGTCCGTAGGAGGCGGTGATGAACACCACTTCCTTGAAGCCCGACTCGGTGTCCATCGTGAACATCACGCCGGAGGCCCCGATGTCGGAGCGCACCATGCGCTGCACGCCCGCCGACAGGGCCACCTCGGCGTGGGTGAAGCCTTTGTGCACCCGATAGGCGATGGCGCGGTCGTTGTAGAGCGACGCGAACACTTCCTTGATGGCGTGCAGGATGTTCTCGTAGCCATGGATGTTCAGGAAGGATTCCTGCTGACCCGCGAAGGAGGCATCCGGCAGGTCCTCGGCGGTGGCCGAGGAGCGGACAGCGAAGCTGCCTTCTCCGCCGCTGGTCAGCTTCTCGTAGGCCGCCTTGATCTCGGTCTCGAGCTGCGTCGGGAAAGGCGTATCGACGATCCAGCCGCGGATCCTGGCGCCGCACTGGGCCAGCGCGTCCACGTCGTCCACATCGAGGGTCTCGAGCGCGCCCTGGATCCGGGCGGCGAGGCCCTCGTGCTCCAGGAAGTCGCGATAGGCTTCAGCCGTCGTGGCAAAGCCACCGGGCACGCGAACGCTGGCGGGGAGCTGGCTGATCATCTCGCCGAGGGACGCGTTCTTGCCGCCGACCTGCTCCACGTCGGACATGCGCAACTCTTCGAAGGGGATGACTAGACGAGTCATGGGAAGGGTCTTCCGTAAATGTTGTTGTAAAAGCAAAATGGCAATTCTACCGTCTGGCGCCTCTGGCGCCATCATGGGTTAACCCACCAGAGAGTGATCTGCTCCACCCGATGAGCCAATCCGACACCCGAACCGTGTTCTTCATCTCCGACGGCACCGGCATCACGGCCGAGACCTTCGGCCACAGCCTGCTGGCGCAATTCCCGGATATCCGCTTCCGCCAGGTCCGCGTTCCCTTCGTCGACAACCTGGACAAGGTCATCGACTGTGCGCGCTCGATCCGCGAGGCCACCGAGCGGGATGGCGTGCGCCCGATCGTCTTCAATACCCTCGTCGCGGCCGAATCGGTCAAGCTGCTGCGCGAGACCGGCGCGATGCTGATCGACCTCTTCGAGTCCTTCATCGGCCCCCTCGAGACCGAGCTGGGCCAGCGCTCGACCCACGCGGTCGGTCGCTTCCGCGGCATGGCGGAGAGCCTCGAGTACAAGAGCCGCATCGAGGCCATCAACTTCACGCTGGCCCACGACGACGGCGTCTCCGACAGCGACCTGGAAGAGTCCGACGTGATCCTGGTCGGCGTGTCCCGGTCGGGCAAGACGCCCACCAGCCTGTATCTGGCCATGCAGTTCGGCGTCAAGGCTGCCAACTATCCGCTGATCCCCGAGGACTTCGAGCGCAACAAGCTGCCGGGCGACCTTCAGCGCTTCCGCAACAAGCTCTTCGGCCTGACCATCTCGCCCGAGCGCCTCGCCCAGATCCGCCAGGAACGCCGGCCGAACTCGCGCTACGCCTCACTCGACAACTGCCGCCAGGAGATCGACGCGGCCCACCGGATGATGCGTCGCGAGGGTATCAAATGGCTGGATTCGACCGCCAAGTCGATCGAGGAGATCGCCGCGACGATCCTCCACGAAGTGCGACTCAACAAGCACGTTTACTGAGCCTGGCCGTTCCGGGGCTACAATCCGCCTCCCGGCGGACCAGCGCCGACTCCGTCGTACCCAGCAGGTCAAACCATGAAACGATCCCGATTCGGCCGCCGCAGCGGCCTGTCCCGCGATGCCGAGCAACTCGTCTGGCTGGCCACCGGCCTCGCCGAATCGGGCAGCCGGCCGGAAGACCGCTTCTGGGAGCGGCAACTGGGGGAGATCGTCGACGGCCTGCTCGAGGCCGCCGACGAGGACATCTTCAACGAGGCCCTCGACCACCTGTTTCCGTCCAACAGCAGGGCCTATGACGAGCTCGCCGATTTCGTCGAATCGCGGGCGGAGACGGCCTTCCGCAAGGACGATTCGCGGGATGTCCTGATGATCGCCGCGCCCGTGTTGGCCTGGTCCCGCTTCCGCATTCCGGCCGGCGCCATCCCCCACGCGGTGCTCGCCAACCTGCGGGTGCACCTCCAGGCCCACGTGCTGGCCAAGGACGTGCGCCTGTCGGTCGCCGATTTCCTCTTCAGCCCGGACCAGCTGCCGGTCGGCTACTGCGCCACGGCGCGCCTGGCGGATGACCTGGGCGCGGCGGCACTCAAGGACGAGGACATCCGGATCGATACCGAGGGCATGCCGGAGACCAGCCAGTTTCTCTCCGATACCCGCTACCTGCTCGCGGCCGTCGCGGTCCCCCGCGGCGCCCCCGTGTTCCGCTGGCAGGAACCGGGCGGCAACCGGGAGCAGAGCCTCGACCAGTGGCGTGCCCAGGGAGGCGCCTGCCTGTCGCCACTGCTGCCGGGCTGCGCGCTCGAAGTGGTCCTGCCGGAAACCTATTTCGCGGCCAGCCGCCAGGCCGACCGGGAGAGCCGCCCATACTCGGTCAGCGCCTCGGTCGCCTATCTGGGCACGGCGCTCGAGACCCCGGCCTCCGGACTGCGGGCGGTCATCGCGCCGTTCCACGACCGCAAGCTCGAGGAATATCGCATCGGCTTCACGCTCGCCAACCGTGCCGACGTGGTGCATGGCGTCGTCTGGCCCCTGATCGGTGCGGAGGACGAGGAAGGTGACTCGGTGGCGCAGATCGAGGCCACCCTTCGCGAAGCCGGCGTCACGGACATCGTGGTACTCGACCATGCCTTCCCGCTCGAGTACTGCGACGATTGCGGCGCACCGTATTACCCCTCGCCCGACGCCGAAGCGGTCCACGCCGAAATGCCCGAGGAACAGGGCGAACACGTGCCGCGACACCTTCATTGACATTTTCGCGTGACGGGCTTCTCGCCAGCCGGTCCGCATCGTTCTAAAGCTGCATTTCCGGGCGCCGAAAACCATCGGAGTGCCTTCTGCCGGGCTCGTCCTGAACGGCAGGTGGCGCGCGTCCGCGAAACTGAAATGGAGCTTGGAACATGATTCATCGCACCCTTGCACGTGTGGTCCGTGGTCTCGGGCTGGCCCTGGTCATTGGCCTCGGCAACGCCCACTCGGCCGAGATCCGCATTGGCCAGGTGGCCCCGTATTCCGGGCCCCTTGCTCCGACCGGGAAACACGTGGGTGCCGGCATCCAGCTCTATTTCGACGTGGTAAATGCCCGCGGCGGCATCAATGGCAACACCTTGCGGCTGGTCACCCGCGACGACGCCTACAAGTCGGACGAGACGGTCAAGCAGGTGGGCGAACTGGTGGCCGCCGAAAACCCGCTCGCACTGTGCGGGCTGGTGGGCACCGGCAACGTCACCGCACTGCTGAAGAGCGGCAAGCTCGACCAGGCCGGCATTCCGGTGGTTGGCGCCCGGACCGGCGCCGCCCACCTGCGCCAGCCGGTACCCAGCCTGCTGTTCCATACGCGTGCGAGCTATGGCAGCGAGATCGAGACCATGGTGCAGCAGATGCAGTCGATGGGCATCACGGATGTCGGCGTGTTCTACCAGGATGACGGCTTCGGCAAGGACGGCCTGGAGGCCGCCAAGACCGCCCTGGCAGCCGCCGGCATGAAGCTCGTCGCCGCCGGCGCCTACCCGAAGAACACCACGGACGTCGCAGCCGCCGTCAAGGCCATCGGCGACGCCCTGCCGATGGGCGTGATCATGGTCTCGAACACGGCGGCCAGCGCTGCCTTCGTCGAAGCCTTCCGCCCCGCCAATCCGGCCACCCAGCTGATCGCCCTGTCGGTCACCGACGGGCCCCAGGTGGCCGAGAAGATCGGTCACAAGCTCGCCCGCGGCCTGGGGGTGACCCAGGTGGTGCCTGACCCGGTCGGCGGTTCGGGTGCCCTGGCCCAGGAAGTGCGAAAGGCCTGGGAAGAGCACCCACAGCCGGGCGTCGAGCTGAACCACAGCCTGCTCGAGGGCTACCTGATGGCCAAGGTCCTGGTCGAGGCCATCGGCCACGCCGGCGCCGAGCCGACCCGAGCCCGCCTGGTCACCGCATTGAACAACCTGCACGGGTTTGATGTGGGTGGCGTGCCGATCGGCTTTTCAGCCGACAACCACGACGGCGCCCACTACACCGAACTCACCGTCCTCGACCGCAACGGCAGGCCCATCAAGTAAGGCGCATCACTCCGACAGCAGGAAGGTGCGCACCATCGCGACCTGCTGATCGTCGAGCAGCATCGGCGCATGGCCCACGCCGTCGATCTCGATCGTTCGGGCGCAGGGCCCGCGCCGTGTCATCTCCAGCAGGGTTTCCCGCTCGAGCAGGTCCGATTCTGCGCCCCGGATGACCATGGTCGGGCAGCGGATCGCATCGTAGACCGGCCATAGCTCCACATCCTCCGCGAGGGGGTTCTTGCGAAAGGGCTCGCCGATGCCCGGATCGTAGGCCATCGAAAAACCCCCGCCGTCCAGCGCGGCGACGGCATTCTCGGTGAGGTGGCGCCACTGGGCGTCGGTCAGTTGGCCGAAGGGCGCACACACCAGGCGCAGATAGGCCTCTGCCGCCGCCATGTCGGGAAACACCGGCGCGGTCCCCACGTACTGCCCGATCCGCTGGACCGACGACGCGGTCACCACCGGCCCCACGTCGTTCAGCACCAGCCGGTGGATCGGATTGCCGGGCTGGCTCGCGATGAGCATGCCGATCAGGCCGCCCATGGAGGTGCCCACCCAGTGCACCGACTCCACATCGAGCCGCGCGATCAGGGTGATCATGTCCGACACGTACAGGGGCAAGGCGTAATCGTCCTTGACCGGCAGCCACTCGCTCCGCCCGCGTCCGGCCACATCGGGACAGACGACGCGATAGTCGCGGCACAGGGCGGCCGCCAGGGTATCGAAATCCCGACCGTTGCGGGTCAGCCCATGAACGCACACCAGTACCCGCGGATTGGCGGGATCGCCCCATTCCCGGTAGGCCATCCTGTGCAGGCCGTGCGGGCCCATGCACTGCACTGTGCGCTCTCGCATCGTCACGTCCACATCCAGACGCCGGCCCGCATTCTCCGCCCCCAGAATGCGGTCCAGCAAAGTCGACAAACTCATCCCCTCTCCCCCTTGCCGAACTGTTCTTTTTTTGGGGAGTGTAGCGTGCAATCGCCCCCGCACGACACTGCCGGATGATCGCCTGCGTGCAGGCGAAGCCCTCACCGGCCGTGCCAGTATCGCTCCCGGCTTGATCGCTCGGTGTCGATCGTCAGGCCCGCCGGACCGAATCGTGCGCGAATCGCGCCCTGAACGTCGGTGCGGTAGCCCCGCGCGCCGGCGGCTGCCCAGCGGGCCCAGACCTCGGGATGGGGATGACCGAAGGGCGAGCGGTAGCCGACCGCGAAGATGGCCGCGCGTGCCTGCGTGGCAGCCACCAGCGCCGCCGACGAGGACGATCGGCTGCCGTGGTGCGGCACCACCACCACGTCTGCCGAGAACGGCATGCCCGCTGCCACCAAACGTGCCTCGGCGGCCGACTCGATGTCCGCGGCCACGAGCGCGCGCCCCCAGGTCCCGCTCACCAGGAGCAGGCAGGAGCGGTCGTTGCGCGACCAGCCGCCGTCGATCGGGGCGTCATCCGGTGGGCTCAGCCAGTGGAATGCCACCTCATCCCAGACCCAGGTCTCGCCGGCGCGGCAATCGGCATGAGCCCGACTGCGGACCCCTTCGCCGCGATCACCCGGCTGGGTCACCCGGATATCCACCGGCAGCCCTGCGGCCAGGCTGGCGGCGCCGCCCGCGTGGTCGGCGTCCGGATGGCTGGAGACCAGGCGGTCCAGCTGCCGGGTTCCATTCGCCAGGAGGTAGGGCAGGACGATGGCCGCACCCGCATCCCCCTCCGGCCATGCCGGCCCGCTGTCGAACAGCAGGTCGTGCCGGTGTGTCCGCAGATGGACGGCCAGCCCCTGCCCCACGTCCAGGACCGTCAGCTCGAAGGCCCCGGGGAGCGGTCGCGTGGGTTCGAAGACCATCACCGGCACCAAGGCGACCAGCGCCAGGCTTCGGCCCGGCGTGCCCCGGGGCAGCACCGCCCACAGGCAGGCCAGGATGGCGGGCAAGAGCAGCCAGCCGGAGGGCTCCGCCTGCTGCCATGATCGGGGAAGCCAGGCGACCAGGTGTTCGAGGCTCCAGATCAAGGCCGCAAAGATGCGTTCGGCGAGGATCGGCAGTCCGTCGATCGGCAGCACCAGCGACAGCAGTGAGAGCGGCAGCACGACGAAGCCGACGACCGGCACCGCGATCAGGTTGGCCAGGGGCGAGACCAGGGAAAACTGCTGGAAAAACAGCAGCAGGGCCGGTGCCATCGCCAGCCCGATCATCCACTGGGTGCGCAGCGCCAGCCAGGCCATGGACAGCGCCCCCCCGACCGACGGCCGGGCGAGCGCAGTCAGGAGCAGGATGCCCACGGCCAGGTAGGACAGCCAGAATCCCGGCGCCAGCACGGCCCACGGATCGACCGCGACAGTCACCCCCAGCACCATGGCCAGCACGCGCGATGCCCTGACGCGGATGTCCAGGATCAGGCACAGGCCGGCCACGGTCAGCATCAACACACTGCGCTGGACGGGAATGCCGAAGCCGGACAACAGGGCATAGGCCCAGGCAGCCACCAGGCCGGCGGGCACCGCGGCCTTGCGGGCGGGCCAGCGGCCGGCACCGCCCAGCCGGCCCCAGAGCCAGGCGGCCAGCGCCGCCGCCAGCCCGCCCACCAGGGTCACGTGGAGCCCCGAGACGACCGCCAGATGCACGATGCCCAGTTCGCGGAACAGGGCCCATTGCGCGGCCGGGATCGCGGATTGCTCGCCCAGCGCGAGCGCCAGCGGCACACCCCGCCAGGGACGCTCGCCAAGCGCCGCGCCCAGGCGCTGCGACAGGTGCTGGCGTCCCTGTTCGATGATCATGCCCGGCGTCGAGGCGCGGGGTTCGAGCTGCGTCGGCGCGGGCCGCGGCCGGACGTATCCCCGCGCGCGGACGCCGGCCTCCAGCCAGCGCGCCTCGGCATCCGGGCCGTGGGGATTCAGGTGCCCGTGCGGACGCTTGAGGCGCACCGCCAGGCGCCATCGCTGACCGGGCGCCAGGCGCGGCAGCGGCGGCCCACGGCCGTCCCGCGGCGCATACCAGCGCAACTCGACACGTCGGGGCAGCCCCGCCTCGCCCTCGTCCGGCACGAACAGGAAGCGCGGCGCCAGCGGATCCCCGTCGGGCGACGTCGCGATCGTCCCGCTGACCAGGATGTCCTGTCCCTCGCGTTCGGCCGACAGGGCATCGGCCAGCCGCCACTGTGCCTGGGCAAAGGCCCAGCCGAAACCGATGGCGGCCGCCGCCAGGGCCGCCAGCAGCCGCGCAGCCCACGGGCGGCGCCCGACGCCCCGACGCAGCAGCAGGCAGCCCACGGCCACCGACATCGCCCACGCGAAAGGTGTCCAGCCCGACAGCGTGGCACGTTGCTGCAGCAGCATCACGCCCGCCACAAACGCAATTACATTGGCATACACGCCTGCCATTACACCCCAAGCCGGGGTGAGCGCGCCAGCTGCGATTCGGCGCCGATCGGCCGGAGCCCCTAGAATCGGGCTCACACCCGTGGCGGGCCCTCAACCGTTCAGGCCATGCCCCGCCGCCTCCAGACCGGAGTGGCCCATTGCGACGCACCCTGAGGCGCTACCTGCCAGACCCCTCGGCGATTCGCGAGAACCGCTGGATGCGGCCCTTTGCGGGTACCTTGCTGCACCCCCGCCTGTGGCACCTGAACCGTCACTCCGCGGCGGGCGCGGTTGCGGTCGGGCTGTTCTGCGGGCTTGTGCCAGGCCCGTTCCAGATGCCGAGCGCCGCACTGGCCTGCGTGCTGCTGCGGGTGAATCTGCCGCTGGCCTTGTTCACCACCCTCTACACCAACCCCCTGACGATCGTGCCGCTCTACCTGGTGGCGTTCACGATCGGCGAATGGCTGCTGGGCACCGGCCATGCATTCACGCCACCACCCGACTGGGGCGAGGGCAGTTTCGGGGAATGGGTCCGGCAGGGCGTGGACTGGCTGCTCGGTCTGGGCGAGCCCCTCGCGCTCGGCCTCCTGCTGCTGGCGTGCAGCCTGGCGGCGGTCGGCTACGTGGGGGTCAAGCTGGCCTGGCGCGTCCATCTGGTGCGCGCCCTGGCCAAGCGAAAGTTGCGGACTCAGACCCGGAAGCGCGAGACCTGATCCAGCAGCGCGCCGGCCACGCCCTCCAGATGCTGGGCGGTGGCCGCAGTGGACCGCACCGAAGCGCTGTTCTCTTCTGCCATGCGGGCGATCTGCTCCACGTTGCGGGCGATGTCGGTGCTGACACTCCCCTGCTCCAGCAGCGCCGAATTGATGTCGCGGACCGATTCCACCACATGACCGGCGCTCTGGCTGATCTGGGCCATCGCGTCGCCCGACTGGCCGCTGAGTTCCACGCCACCCCGCACGCGCTCCACCCCGTGCGACATGGTCTCGACCGCTTCGCGGGTCCCCGCCTGGATGGCACTCACCATGCTGGTGATCTCACCCGTCGCGCTGGCGGTGCGCTCGGCCAGCTTGCGCACCTCGTCGGCCACCACGGCGAAGCCCCGCCCGCTTTCACCGGCGCGGGCCGCTTCGATGGCCGCGTTGAGCGCCAGGAGGTTGGTCTGGTCGGCAATCTCGCGGATGGTATTGACGATGTTGCTGATCTCGCTCGACTGGGCACCGAGCTTCTCGATCACCTCGGCCGACCGCCCCACCACCTCGGCAATCCGCTCCATCTCGGCCACCGTGCGGCCGGCCAGGGCACCGCCCTCGTCCGACAGCCGGCCCGATTCCTCCGAGCGCTCGGCGGCATCGCTGGCGTGCCGCGAGATCTCGCCGATGCTGACGGTCATCTGCTCGATGGCCGCGGCCATGCTGGTGGCGGCTTCGCTCTGTTGCTCCGAGCTGTCCGAGATGGCTGCGCTGGCGCCGGTCAGTCCCTGGGCCGCCTCGGCCAGCTCGCCGGCCCGAAGCTTGATCTCCCGGACCAGGGCACCGAGGCTCTCGGTCATGGCATTGAACTGGGTGGCCACCTCGCGCAGCTCGTCGCGGGTGTCGAGCTCGACCCGGGTCGTGTAGTCGCCCTTGGCCAGCTGCCGCGCCGCGGCCGTCATCTGGTGAACCGAGGTGACGATCGCGAAGTACATCCCGACCATGATGTAGCCCAGGAAGGCGAGCAGCGCGACGGCAACCCCCACCTCCAGCATGCGGACCCGCTCGAGCCGCTGCATGCGGGCGTCGAGTTGTTTGCGCACCGCCGGCAGGAAACTCTCGTTGAGGTGCTTGAGGATCACATCGATGGCACCGGTGCCGGCCGCGAAGAACTCGGCCGGCGGGATCGAGAAGCGGGCCTCGACGATCTGCTCGGTCGCGGTCTTGCGGAAATCGCCGATCGCGGCAGCCACCTCGGCGCGCGCCGTGGCCAGGGCATCGGCCTGGATCGCGCCGCGCGCCGCGCGCATCACCCGGTCATCGAGGGAGCGGGCGGTGAGGCCCAGCTCGGCCAACTGGGCCACCAGGGCATCGTGATCCTCGGCGCTGACCTGGCCGCGGGCCACGATGCCGGTGCCCTTGCCGCGCAGCCGGCCGAGTCGCTCCGTCGCTTCCGGAATGCTCCGCAGCATCGGCTCGATCAGGTTGTAGGAGGCGGCCTCGGGGTCGAGGGACAGGGTTGCGGCGTCCCCCAGATCGATGATCAGGCCCAGCATGCCCTCGACCATGACCGTGTGGGACTTGAAGTTCTCGGCCTGGCCGAGCTGACGGCCCCCGTCGCGCAACGCGCCCCACTGCCGCTTGAGACCGGTCCAGCTGTCGTCGAGGCCAAAACCGGCCGCCGATCCGGCGATCACGGCGTCGAATTCGCCCACCGCCGCGTCCAGGGCACGGGCCTTCTCGTCGACCTTGGGGGCCAGCTGGCTGCTGCCGCCCAGCAAGCCGGAGGTGAGCCCGCGGTGCTGCTGCATCAGGGTCAGCACCTTGATGGCCGACGGATAGCTCTCGATGCCGCGCTGCTCCTGCTCGGTCTGCCGGATCTGGTTGCTGAGCTGTATGAAGAGCTGCCCGACCATGACCAGACCCACGGCCGAGGCCAGGGTCAGGACGGTCAGGAACTTGGCGCGATATCCGAGGCGGTTGCGCACTGCGATGGCCGGCGCGAACAGGGGTTTCACTGCGGTCTCCCGTCACTTCTGAGGTGTGGAACCCGCCCGAACGGTCGATTTGCCAAAAACTTTACTCGCGCGCGATACGCGGTAGCTGACCTATTTCCTCTGTATTACGGGGATTTACGGAGCCCGTCCGGGCTACTGCAGAACACCGTCCTCCAGCCGGAGCGTGCGTGCCGCCCGGCTCGCCAGATCCACGTCGTGGGTCACGATGACGAAGCTGGTATTGAGCCGCTCGTTGAGCGAGAGCATCAGGTCGAAGACGCCATCCGCCGTGCGTCGGTCGAGGTTGCCGGTGGGTTCGTCGGCCAGCACGCAGGCCGGCTCCGTGACCAGCGCCCGGGCAATGGCCGCCCGCTGGCGCTCGCCGCCGGACAGCTCGCCCGGATGGTGGTCAAGGCGATGGGAGAGCCCCACCTGCGCGAGCATCTCCGAGGCCCGTGCCTGGGCTTCGGTCCGCGGCATGCGGCGGATGAAGAGGGGCATGGCCACATTCTCGAGGGCCGTGAACTCGGGCAGCAGGTGGTGAAACTGGTACACGAAGCCGAGTGATTCATTGCGCAGGCGCCCGCGCCGGGCTTCGGAGAGGCGGGCCAGCTCCTCGCCGTGCAGGGTCACCGAACCCGCCGAGGGCACGTCCAGCCCGCCCAGCAAATGCAGCAGGGTGCTCTTGCCGCTGCCCGACGCGCCCACGATGGCGACCCGCTCGCCTGCCTCGATCTGCAGGCTGACCCCGCGCAGCACCTCGACCGCATCGGGCCCCTCGCGAAAGCGCTTGACCAGGCCTTCGCAGGCCAGCACGCCCTTCGACTCACTCATAGCGCAGCGCCTCCGCCGGATTGACGCGGGATGCCCGCCAGCTCGGATAGACCGCCGCCAGCAGGGTCAGGGAGAAGGAGACCGAGACGATGGTCCACACATCGCTCGCCAGCACGGTCGAGGGCATTTCGGTGATGTAGTAGACCTCCTTGTTCCACAGCGTGGTGCCGAGCAGACGCTCGAGGGCGGGAATCACCACGTCCAGGTTGCTGGCCAGTGCAATGCCCCCCGCGGTCCCGACCAGCAGACCGACCAGTCCGATGATGGTGCCCTGCAGGATGAAGATCGCCATGATCGAGCCGGGGGAGGCCCCCAGGGTGCGCAGGATGGCGATGTCGGCGTATTTCTCCTGCACCGCCATCACCAGGGTCGACACGATGTTGAAGGCCGCCACCGCCACGATCAGGAACAGGATGATCGCCATCATCTTCTTCTCGAGCGCCACCGCCCTGAAGAAGTTGGCGTGGCTCATGGTCCAGTCGCGAATCGCCACCCGGCCGCGGAACTCCCCCGCCAGCTCGCGGGCGACGCGCGGCGCATCGAAGAGGTCGGCCACCTTCAGGCGTACCCCGGTCACGTCGTCGCCCATGCGATAGAGCACCTGCGCGTCCGCCATGTGGATCAGCGCCAGCCCCGAGTCGAACTCGTACATGCCGGCCTCGAAGATGCCGACCACTGTGAACTGCTTCAGGCGCGGCAGGACCGCCGCCGGGGTCACCATGCCCTGGGGGGCGATCAGCGTGACCTTCTCCCCCACCTGGGCCCGCAGTGCATGCGCCAGCTCCAGCCCCAGCACGATGCCGAACTCGCCGGGCCGCAGATCCGCGAGGGCACCGAGCTTCATGTAGCGGGCGAAGTCGGCCACCCGCTCCTCGTCGGCCGGCAGGATGCCCCGCACCAGGGTGCCGCGCACGGCCTCGTCGAGGGACAGCATGCCCTGAGCCTGTACGTAGGGTGCAGCCGCCAGCACGTCCGGATTGGCCCGGACCTGCTCGGCCACCTGCTGCCAGTCCGACAGATCGGTACCGAAGCCCATGACCTCGGCGTGGGAGGCCACCCCGAGGATCCGGCTGCGCAGCTCGTCCTGGAAGCCGTTCATGACCGAGAGCACCGTGATCAGCGCAGCCACGCCCAGCGCGATGCCCAGCATGGAGACCATCGAGATGAAGGAGATGAAGCGGTTGCGCCCCTGCGCCCGCTTGCGCGAGCGCGTGTAGCGCAGGCCGACCAGCCATTCGTAGCGCATGGCGCGTGCGAACCTCGAGCGAGACAAAGGGGGCTATTGTGCCTGAAGCCGCCTTCGGCCCCGTCCGAAGCGAGGCGCCGGCCGGCCCCCGGGCCGGACGACGCCCATGATAGGATCGGAGCCCTTCCGGAAGCCCCCCGATGCGACTCCAGATCTTCGTTCCCGGCCTGCTGTGGCCCGGCCTGCAGACCCATGCGCCCTGCAGCGGCCTTGCCGTGCCCGCCCTGGAGCGGCTGCTCGGGCTGGCCGAACCGACCCTCGCGCCCGGCAGCAATGCGGAATCGGGCCTGATCCGCCTCTTCGGCCTCGCCGCGGACACCTCGCGCGCCGCCCTGCGCTGCCTCGGCAGAAACGGCGAATCACCGCCCGCGGGCCGGCTGTGTGCCGACCCGGTCGGCCTGCGCTTCACGCGCGACCACCTGCTGCTGATCGACGGCGAATCCCTCGACATCGCGCCCGACGAGGCACGACAGCTGGTGGACGGGCTCAACGAGACCTTCCCCGACATCGGACACTTCCAGCTGGGCGACGCGGCCCACTGGTACCTGGATCTGGCCGCGCCGCCCCGGGCCCGGTTCACGCCCCTGGCCGACGTGGTCGGACGGCCCGTGGCCATGTTCATGCCCGAGGGCGAGGACGCCCGCCACTGGCACCGGCTCATCAACGAAACCCAGGTCTGGCTGCACGCCCACCCGGTCAATGCGGCCCGCGAGGCGGAGGGGCGGCAAACCATCAACAGCCTGTGGCCCTGGGGTCATGGCCTGCCCGTCGGGCAGCCGACGCTGACCGCCCGCCGGCTGGTTGGCCATGCGCCCCTGCTCGACGGCCTCGCCGCAGCCGCGGGGCTCGCGGTGGACGCCGCGGCCGACGCGGCGATCCTGACGGAGGGCGTTGACACCCTGCTCTGCGACGGCACCGCCGGCCGGGCTGCGCGGGATCTCGACCTGGCCGGCTGGCAGGCCGCCCTTGCGTACCTCGACCAGGCCTGGTTCGCCCCGGCCCTGGACGGGCTCAGGTCCGGTCGCATCCGCCACCTGGAGCTGATCTCCCCCGGCGACCGCGCCACGCTGGAGTTGACGCTGGTACGGCCGCGGCTATGGCCCTTCTGGAAGCGCCCCCGCCCGCTGCAAGACCTGATCCAACGGCAAAAATGACCCGAATTCAACGCCGCCCTGCACCACCCGCTCGCGTCCAGGCCCTGGTCGATTGCGGCCTGGACCCCCTGCTCGCCCGTATCTACTGCGCCCGGGGCGTGTCGGCCCGGGCCGACCTGGACTACGGCCTGAAGGGCCTGCTGCCCCCAGACAGCCTCAAGGGCGCCGCCGAGGCGGCCACGCTGCTGGCCGACGCCATCGAGGCCGAAGCCCACCTGCTGATCGTGGCCGACTACGACTGCGACGGAGCCACGGCCTGCGCCGTCGGTCTTCGCGCGCTGCGGGCCTTCGGCGCCCGGGTGTCCTACCTGGTGCCCAACCGCTTCGAGTACGGCTACGGTCTCACCCCGGCCATCGTCGAGCTGGCGGCCGAGCGCTCGCCGGACGTGCTGATCACGGTGGACAACGGCATCGCCAGCGTCGAAGGCGTGGCGGCCGCGCGCGAGGCCGGCATCGCCACGGTGATCACCGATCACCACCTGCCGGGCGAGGTCCTGCCCGAGGCCGACGTGATCGTCAATCCGAACCAGCCCGGCTGCCGCTTTCCCAGCAAGTCCATCGCCGGGGTCGGTGTCATGTTCTACGTGATGCTCGCCCTGCGGGCCGAGCTACGCGCCCGCGGCACCTTCGCCGGCCGCAGCGAGCCGAACCTGGCCGAGCTGCTGGACCTGGTGGCCCTGGGCACCGTGGCCGACGTGGTAACGCTCGACCGCAACAACCGGATCCTCGTCTCCCAGGGACTGCAGCGCATGCGCGCCGGCCGGGTCCAGCCTGGCCTGCGCGCCCTCTTCGCCGTCGCCGGTCGCGAGCCCGAGCGGGCCACCACCTTCGACATGGGCTTCGCCCTCGGCCCACGCCTCAATGCCGCCGGACGGCTGGCCGACATGTCGCTCGGCATCGAGTGCCTGGCCACCGATGACGGCGCGCGGGCCCTCAACATCGCCCGCGAGCTCGACACCCTCAACCGCGAACGCCGCGCCATCGAGGCCGACATGCAGGCCGACGCCGCGCTGACCCTCGAGACCCTGGAGCCCGGCAGCCGTGCCACGCTGACGCTCTTCGAGCCCGAGTGGCACCAGGGCGTGATCGGCATCCTGGCCGGCCGCATCAAGGAGCGCTGCCACCGCCCCACCATCGCCTTCGCCCGTGGTTCGGACGGCGAACTGAAAGGGTCCGGACGCTCGATCGAAGGCATCCACCTGCGTGACGCCCTGGATCTGGTGACCAAGCGTGCGCCGGGGCTGATCCTGCGCTTCGGCGGCCATGCCATGGCCGCCGGGCTGACGATTCTGGAAACCGACCTGGCCCGGTTCGACACCGCCTTCGAGGCGGTCGTGCGCGGACTGGTCGGCGAGACCCCGCCCGAGCGCTGCATCGACACCGACGGCCCCCTCGATCCGGGCTACATGACGCTGGCCTCGGCGCAGCGACTCGAGGGCGAAATCTGGGGCCAGGGTTTCCCCGGCCCGGTCTTCGACGACGTCTTCGAGGTCGAGAATCAGCGCCTGCTGAAGGAGCGGCACCTCAAGCTGGCCCTGCGCAAGGGCCAGGCCCGCTTCGACGCCATCCGCTTCAATCACGCGGAGGCGGCGCCCCGGGCCATCCGGGCCGCCTACCGGCTATCGGTGAACGAATTCAACGGTCGAAGTTCGGTCCAGCTGATGATCGACTACTTCGAGCCTGCCTGAGACCGCGCGCCGTCCTTCAGCGCACCGCCTCGGGTGCCAGCCGCAGGGCCGGCGCCCCGAGCGTCCCGGAGACCACCACCGGCAGCGATACGCGGCGCTCGCCGGCGGCCAGCGTGGTGGTGAGGCGCCCCGTGAGGGCATCGTCGGGCTTGATCAGCAAGCCGCCACCGACCTGCAGGTTGCCCGCCACGAAGCGGCGAATCGCCGCCCGCACGTCGCGGTCCTTCAGGTTCATGCTGACATCGAGCCGCATCGAGTCGAAGCGGGTGGAGCCCCCCTGCACGACACCGGTTCCCCGCTCGCGCATGATCGCGCCCACGTCGAGGCCACCAAAGCGGCCGTGGTCGATCTCCATCTCGCCAGCAAGCTCCGCCGCGTCGGACAGCTGGGCAAACGCCGGGGCCTCGGCCTTGAGCTTGACCGTGCCGGACATGCCGCCCTCCAGATCACCCGTGCCACGCATGGCCGGCATCAGGCGCTCGAGCCGCACCCCCTCGAGCTGGAATTCGCCCAGCAGGGTGACCGGATCCTGTGCCCAGTTGAGATCCATCGAACCGCCGTAGCGACCGCCATGCAAGGCGCCGCCCAGCGACACCACCTGCAGCCCCTCGTCGTAGAGCAGCCCCTCGAACTGCAGGGACTCGACCTTGAGCCCCTTCAGGAAGGGCGGCAACCAGTCCGCTGCGGTGCCGGTGATCTCGATCGGAAACGACAGCGGCATCGGCAGGCGGTATTCGATCCCCTCGCCCTCCGATTCCAGCACCAGCCGCTGGAGCGCGCCGCGATCCACCTCGCCCGTGCCCGAGAGGGCCAGGGACAGGTTGTCGTTGAAGGCGACGGTCATGTCCTCGACCGCGAACCGCAGCAGCGAGACACTGGAGAAATCGGCCCGATTGAACAGCTCGGCCAGCGCCGTCGGCTTGCCAGACACGCCGCGGACACGCGCGCCCACGGCAAGCGTGCCCTTGCGCCACAGGGCGTACCAGTCGGGCTTGACCTCGATGTAGCGGATGGTGGTGGTCGCCGCACCCTCACCCACCATGACCGCCTCAAGCGCCAGGGCCGGGCCGTCATTCCAGGCCGGCCCGATGTGGTCGATGGCCACATCCGCCCCCATGACCGCGCGCATGCGCGCTTCGATGCCCCCGCGGAACCACTCGGGTGCCTGCCACAGGGCCAGCAGAATCAGACCGATCACGCCGGCCACGACCAGGGCTGTCGCCCCGCGGGCCATGCGGGTCAGGTGGAAGCGCAGGCGATCGAGCAACAGCGTGACCCGGGGCGGGTCCTTCACCTCGCGGACCAGGCCCTCGGTGCTGGCATCGGCATAGGCCGCGGTAATCGCCGCGTCGATGTCCACATCGGGCTCGGTCCGGCCGTCGCCCGGCACATAGCGCTCGGGTGGCAGGTCTGCCGGCGCCACATCATCCGGCAGCTCGGTATCGGCAGGCTTGGGCGGATTCTGGCGCCCCGCCAGCACAAAGCCCGGCGGCAGCGACACATGCGGATCAGCCGGCATCTCCGTGGGCGGCTCGTCGGGCTTGATCATGTCCTCGACGACGGGCATTTCCTCTTCCAGGTCCGTCACCGCATCGTCACGATCGACCGCCAGACCGTCGCGGAGCAACTCCATCAGGGCGTCCTCGACTTCGAGCGACTCCCCGAAGCGGCGCTTCATCTCGCCAACCGTCAGTTGCCCGTCCAGCAGCAGCAACGCGGCACGGGCCCGATTCGACGCCACACGCCGGGGCTGACGCGCGGCAGCCTCGCCCTCATCAGTACGAACCAGAACGGACTCTTCGGTAAACAAGGCCATCCGCAATCACCAGCTAGTCGTTAGGAGCGCATTGTCGCTCAAATTTCGTCGCGTGTTTTGTTGACCGCCTCGAGAACGCTACCTATAATGCGCGCTTCTCAGATCCCCGATAGCTCAGTCGGTAGAGCAACGGACTGTTAATCCGTGTGTCCCTGGTTCGAGCCCAGGTCGGGGAGCCAAGATACTGCAAGAGGCCCAACCAGATGGTTGGGCTTTTTTGCGTTCACGGCCCGGGGATCATCAACCGTATCCCTGAAGCATCCCCTTCTGAGCCATCACCCATCGCTCTCCGCCGACTGACCGATCAGGGTCGGTCACATCATGCTACCGGCTTGTCTACGGCAGGACCTGCGCGAGATCAATACATGGGCATCCCGGCGTGGGGTAGCGGGCGATGGTCGGCAAGGCGTTCGGTTGGGGGTCGGTATTGGGGGGCAGTCTTAGGATCAAGCCGCCAGCTCACATGGAGCGCCCCGAAGAACCTCGAATGGCCGACTGGAATGCCGTGGAGCATAACTCTATGCCTTGCGGCCTATATCGGAGGGGCCATCGCAGAACTGAAAACGAGTCGCAAGCCATTGATCTGCTAAAGACCCACCGAATCCACCCAAAAATTGCAGCAACGGCCCCATCAACCCAGCCTCCCGAGCGACCGTTGAGAGTTGCACAGGCCGGGCCCTTTGATCCCCCCAAGCGAACCCTCAGGTGCCCAGCCTTGGATCCCCCAAAGTTAGCCACCCCCTGGCTATCCTCCAAGCGCCCCTCGATGCCAC
>JAGRFX010000327.1 GCA_020445805.1 Rhodocyclaceae bacterium | reverse complement strand
GGTCGCCCGCTTCGCCGCCCGCCGCTACGACTTCCCGGGCGTCGAGATCAAGGCGCGGCTCTTTCGCGACTACCCCAATGCCGCCCTGGCGGCCCACGTGATCGGCTACATCGGCCGCATCAACGAGCGTGACCTGGATCGCATCGAGGCCCGCGACGAAGAGGCGAACTACCGCGGGACCGAGCACATCGGCAAGGTCGGGCTCGAGCAGAGCTACGAAGGCGAACTGCATGGCGTCACCGGGATCGAGGAGGTGGAGGTCGATGCCGGCGGGCGCGCCGTGCGCCAGTTGCGCCGCACGCCGCCGACCTCCGGCAACAACCTCGTGCTGACCCTCGACAGGGGCCTGCAGTCCGTGGCCGAGGCCGCCTTCGGCGATCGCCGGGGCGCGCTGGTGGCCATCGAGCCGGGCACCGGCGGGGTCCTGGCCCTGGTGTCCTCGCCGACCTACGATCCGAACCTGTTCGTCGATGGCATCTCGAGCCAGGACTGGGATGCCCTAAACAACTCGCCCGACCATCCCCTGCTCAACCGCGCGCTCTCCAGCGCCAACCCGCCCGGTTCCACGTTCAAACCCTTCATGGCCCTGGCCGCGCTGACCACCGGCAAGCGGACGCCTGAGCAGGCGATCTCGGATCCGGGCTATTTCGATTTCGGCGGCCACCGCTTTCGCGACGACAAGGTCGGCGGGCACGGGACGGTCGACATGTATGACTCGATCGCCTTTTCCTGCAATACCTATTACTACCGCCTGGCCGCGGATCTGGGGATCGAGCAGATCGCCGACTTCATGGGCAGCTTCGGATTCGGCTCCAAGAGCGGCGTCGACATCGAGGGCGAATCGAGCGGCGTCCTGCCCTCGCCGGACTGGAAGCGCTCCCGTTTCCGCCGGCCCGAGCAGCAGAAGTGGTTTGCCGGCGAGACCATCTCGGTCGGCATCGGCCAGGGCTACAACGCCTACACGCCGATCCAGCTGGCCAGTGCGGTGGCGACGCTGGCGGCCGACGGCGTGCGCTTCCGGCCCCATGTGGTGCGCTACGTGGAGGACGTCTCGACCGGTGCCCGGCGCGTCATCGAACCCGAACCCCTGGCGCGGCTCCCCTTGAAGAAGGCCCACGTGGACTTCATCAAGCGTGCCATGGAAGGGGTGAACCTGGAGGGGACGGGCAAGCGCGCCTTTGCCGGTGTGCCCTATCGCGTGGCCGGAAAGACCGGCACGGCCCAGGTCTTTTCCCTGCGGGGCGCCACCTACCGCGCCAAGGACGTCAAGGAGCGCCTCCGCGACCACTCCCTGTACGTGGCCTTCGCACCGGTCGACAAGCCGAAGATCGCGCTGGCGGTGCTGGTCGAGAACGGGGGCTTCGGTTCCCAGGCGGCGGCGCCCATCGCCCGCCAGGTGCTCGACTACTACCTGCTCGGTATCCGTCCCGCGGGCGCGGCCGAGGCCGACGAGGACGCCAGCGACGCGGCCGACGGTCGCCCGGTTCCCGAGCGTCCCGCCGTCCCTGCGGAGGCCGTTACGCCATGACCGGACGTCGCTTCGATCCCCGTCGGCTGCTGGTGGCCGTGCTCGAGCCCCTGGATCCGATCCTGCTGGTCCTGGTCTCCATCCTGCTGGGGTATGCCTTCGCCCTGATGGCCAGTGCCTCGCCGGCGCGGATGGAGTCCCAGATGATCAATACCGGCGTTGCGGTCGGCGTCATGTGGGTGGCGGCCCGCATGCCGATCCAGCGGATCCTGGCGACGGCCATGCCCATTTATCTGGTGGGCGTGCTGCTGCTGGTGGCGGTGGCCCTGTTCGGCGAGACCTCCAAGGGCGCCCAGCGCTGGCTCAACATCGGGGTCTCGCGCATCCAGCCCTCGGAGATCATGAAGATCGCCGTTCCCCTGATGCTGGCCTGGTACTTCCAGCAGCGGGAAGGGGCCATCGGCCTGCGGGATTTCGTGGTCGCCTTCGTCCTCCTGCTGGTCCCGGTTGGCCTGATCGTCAAGCAGCCGGACCTGGGCACCGCCCTGCTGGTCTGCGCGGCCGGCTTCTTCGTCCTGTTCTTCGCCGGGCTGTCGTGGAAGCTGATCGCCCCGGTGGCGATTGCCGGCATCGTCGGCATCGGATCCATCGTCGGCTTCGGCGACCAGATCTGCCAGCCCGAGGTGGACTGGGTGGTGCTGCACGGCTACCAGAAGAACCGCGTGTGCACCCTGCTCGACCCCACCTCGGACCCCCTCGGCAAGGGCTTCCACATCATCCAGTCCACCATTGCGATCGGCTCGGGCGGGATCGGAGGCAAGGGCTGGCGCGATGGCACCCAGACCCACCTGGCCTTCATTCCCGAGCGTCATACCGACTTCATCTTTGCGGTCCTGGGCGAGGAATTCGGCTTCGTGGGCGCCTGCCTGCTGGTGTTCCTGTACATTGCCCTGATCGCACGCGGCTTCGTCATCGCCATGGGCGCACCGACCCTGGCCTCGCGCCTGCTGGCGGGTGCGGTCAGCATGATCTTCTTCACCTACGCCTTCGTGAACATGGGGATGGTGAGCGGCATACTGCCGGTCGTGGGCGTGCCCCTGCCCTTCATCAGCTACGGTGGCACGGCGCTGGTCACCCTGTGCCTGGGGCTGGGCATCCTGATGAGCGTGCAGAGGGCGCGCTTCCTGTCGCAGAAATGAGGAACTGACCATGATCCTGAGCCTGCTTCGCCGCCGATTCTTCCCCTGCCTGCTCATGGCTTCGGCCACGGGATGGCTCGCCGGCTGCGGCTCGACGCCGATGCAGCCGGCGCCGGAGCGGATTCCCGACGAGCGGCCGGGTGGCTATTACGAGGACGACGGTCCCCATGCCAATCCGCCCGCCGACCTGGCCGCAGTGCCGGACGCCGTGCCCCGCGACGAACCCCTGCACCGCTTTGCCAATCGCCCCTACAGCGTGATGGGCCAGGATTTCACGCCGGCGACCCAGGTGGCCCCCTTCAGCCAGCGCGGCAAGGCTAGCTGGTACGGCCGCAAGTTCCATGGCAAGCGCACGGCAAGCGGCGAGGCCTACGACATGTACAAGATGACGGCGGCCCATCCCACGCTGCCGATCCCCAGCTATGCAAGGGTCACCAACCTGGACAACGGCCGCAGCGTGGTCGTGCGGATCAACGACCGCGGCCCCTTTCTGCGTGGCCGTGCGATCGACCTCTCCTACACGGCGGCCTACAAGTTGGGCTACATCGAGCAGGGCAGCGCCCCGGTGGAGATCGTGTCGATCGTGCCGGGCGAGGAAGTGGAGATGGTCGAGGGGCGTCCGGTGCCGCCGCTGCGCCGACCCGGCGTGTCCTCGTCACCGGTCGTCGAGAGCGCGGCCGTGACCATGACGGCCTTGCCCGAGGCCAGCGAGATCGAGGCGCTGCCCGCCCCGGCATTGCCGGTCGCCGAGGTGGC
>JAGRFX010000326.1 GCA_020445805.1 Rhodocyclaceae bacterium | reverse complement strand
CCAACGCCGAGATCCACGACATCGCCGTGGCGCTCGGTGTCGATGCCCACGGGCCGGACGACAGCCCCGACCTCTCCGGCCTGCGCTACGGCAAGGTCGTCATCATGTCCGACGCGGACGTGGATGGGTCACATATCCAGACCTTGCTTCTGACCCTGTTCTTCCGGCATTTTCCGTCCCTGATCGACCGGGGACACATCTATGTTGCCCAGCCGCCGCTGTATCGAATCGACGTGCCGGCCCAGGGCAAGAAGCGCCCGGCCCGGCGCCTCTACGCCCTCGACGACGGCGAGCTGACCGCCATGCGCGACCGGCTCGCACAGGAAGGCGTGCGGGAAACGGCAATCGAGATCGGCCGCTTCAAGGGCCTGGGTGAAATGAACCCGGAACAGCTTCGGGAAACCACCATGGACCCCGCGACCCGCCGTGTGCTGCCGGTTCGCGTCCGGGCCGGCGGCAGGGCCGATACCGTCGAGATGTTCCGGATGCTGATGGGCAAGGGCGAGGCATCGTCGCGCCGATCGTGGATGGAGGCTAAAGGCGATACGGCGGACGCCGACATCTGAGAGATGCGGACGGGGTCAGGCTCCGGAACCGCACCCGAGAGACCAGAGGAGGGATTTCCATGAACCGCATCCGCTCGGCCCTGCTGGCGCTTGCCTGCACCTTGCTGACCCTGCCGGCCTGGGGCGCGCGCCTCAAGGTCGTTCAGATCGCCGACTATTCGAGTTCGCGGGCGAGCCTCGGCACCGCCCTGCGCTATGGTGCCCGGCTGGCCATCGAGGAAGCCAACCGCAATGGTGGCGTAAATGGGCACACCATCGACTTCGTGACGCTGGACGACCAGTACAAGCCCGAGGAGACGGTCCGACTGCTGAAGGACGCGCTCAATACCGTCGACCCCATCGCCATCGTCAATATCCTGGGGACCGGCACCACGGCGGCCGTGATCAAGGACGGCGTTCTCGATTCGGCAGGCATTGCCCTGATCGGCCCCTACACCGGCGCGGACTCGCTGCGCACCCCCCTCAATCGCCAGGTCTTCCACGTGCGGGCCAGTTACGGTGAGGAGGTGGACCGGATTGCCGAACATTTTGCCAACATCGGCGCGAAGCGGGTTGGCCTGCTGAGGGAGTCCGGCCCCTTCGGCGAAGCGATCGGCGTGGCCTTCGACGCGGCCGCCAAGAAGCATGGTCTCGAGGTCGTGGCGATCGGGGTCACCCCCGAGGGCAGCGACGACGTGGCGGCGGGCGTCGCCAAGGTGGCGGCAGCGGAGCCCAATGGGGTGCTGCTGGGCACGGCCGGGCGCCCCACCTCGCGACTGGTCAAGGCGACCCACGAGGCCGGCATGCTGGCGGCGCGCATCATGCTGTCCGTGAACGACCTCGACCAGATTCGCGAATTTGCCGGCAATGCGGCGGCGCGAGGCGTGGGCAAGGTTGCGGTGATGCCCGATCCGCAATCCTGCACACTGGACCTGTGCCGCGAACTGAAGCGGCTGCATGAGTCCCATGGCGACCCCAAACAGCCGCTGACACCCAATACCGTCGAAGGCTACATCAGTGCCCGGGCTTTCCTCTCCGCGCTGGCCCACGTCTCGGGCGAGCCCACCCGTGCCAAGCTGCGGGCGGCCCTCGAGTCGGCCGGGCGGATGGACTTCGGCGGTTTTGCCCTGAGCTTCGGACCCGAGCGTCACAACGGCTCGAACTACATGGACATCGGCGTGCTGGGCTCTGGCGGCCAGATCATGTACTGATGCCCAACGTCCGCGACCGCTCACGAATCATTTGATGCCATCATCGGACCGGGGCGGCCTTCCGGCCGCACCCGACCCTGTACTGCCCTCGCCCTCATGAACGACGAAACACTCGATCTGTTTGACGCCCCCCCGCCGGCTCCCCCCTCGAACGGGGCTGACGATGCGAACGGCGACGACTCGCTGCCGCTCGATCTCTACGCCGAGCGGGCCTACCTGGCCTACGCCATGAGCGTGGTCCGGTCGCGCGCGCTGCCCCAGGTGGAGGACGGCCTGAAGCCCGTGCAGCGGCGCATCCTCTACGCCATGCACGACATGCGGCTGGCTGCAGGCGCCAAACACGTCAAGTCGGCTCGCGTGGTCGGCGATGTGATCGGCAAGTACCACCCCCACGGTGACAGTTCGGTTTACGACGCCATGGTGCGCGTCGCCCAGGACTTCTCGCTGCGCTACCCCCTGGTGGACGGCCAGGGCAACTTCGGCTCGCGGGACGGTGATTCGGCGGCAGCCATGCGCTACACCGAATGCCGCCTCACCCCGATCGCCGAGTTGCTGCTGTCGGAGATCGATCGGGGCACCGTCGACTTCGTCCCCAACTACGACGGCGCCTTCGAGGAGCCGCGCCTGCTGCCGGCCCGCCTGCCGATGGTGCTGCTGAATGGCGCTTCCGGCATTGCGGTGGGCATGGCCACCGAGATCCCGCCTCACAACCTGCGGGAGGTCGCCGAGGCCGCGAGCCTTCTGATCCGCGAGCCGGAAACGTCGCTCGACATCTTGCTCGGCGTGGTTCCCGGCCCCGATTTTCCGGGGGGCGGGCAGCTCATTTCCAGTCCAGACGCCATCCGCGAGGCCTACGAGACCGGGCGCGGCAGCCTGCGCGTCCGCGCCCGCTGGCGGATCGAAGAGATGGCACGCGGCCAATGGCGCGTGGTGGTCGACCAACTGCCCCACGGCACCTCGGCCGCCGGCGTGCTGGCCGAAATCGAATCGCTGACCAACCCGCAGCCGCGGGCCGGCCGCAAGGATCTCACCCAGGACCAGAAGAACCTCAAGCAGCTGGTGCTCGGTGTACTCGAGACCGTGCGCGACGAATCCAGCGACAAGGCGCCCGTGCGCATCGTGCTCGAGCCGCGCAGCTCGCGCATCGACCGCGAGGAGTTCATGGCCGTGCTGCTCGCCCACACCGGCCTGGAGTCGTCGGTATCGGTGAACCTCACGATGATCGGGAGGGACGGCCGGCCTCAGCAGAAGAATCTGCGCCAGATCCTGCTCGAATGGATCGACTTCCGCTATGTCACGCTGGAGCGGCGGACCCGCCATCGTCTGGACGAGGTGGATCGCCGCATCCACATCCTCGAAGGCCGGATGATCGCCTTCCTGAACATCGAGGAAGTGATCCGCGTCATTCGCGAATCCGACGAGCCGAAGCCGGCCCTGATCGCCGCCTTCGATCTGACCGAGATCCAGGCCGAGGACATCCTCGAGATTCGCCTGCGCCAGCTCGCCAGGCTCGAGGGGATCCGGATCGAGAAGGAACTCGGCGAGCTGCGCGAGGAGCGCAACGGGCTCCAGCACCTGCTCGATTCTCGCCCCGCGATGACGCGACTCCTGCTGAAGGAGATCAAGGAGGACACCAAGGCCTTCGGCGACGATCGCCGTACCCTGATCGAGGCGGTTGCCGCCACGGCGCCCGCCGAGCTCAGCGTCCCCGACGAGCC
>JAGRFX010000325.1 GCA_020445805.1 Rhodocyclaceae bacterium | reverse complement strand
GGAGGCACCTGACTACAATCTCCGCACCGGTCAAGACCATCTCCGCACCACCTGGATCATTTGGGGAAACGCGCAACCTTACCGGCCGTCCCGGTTTTGGTCAAGGCGCACCCCACTCGCCATATGACTGGTTTCCAAAGGAATTTGCGCTGTCTGCCAGCCTGGCGCTGAGCCGCTTCCTCGCCGGCGTGGAGCGGCGCGCCTTTCGGCACGCGCTGTTCGCCCTGCGTGACGAGGCGCTGGCCCTCGACGTGGTCCAGGACGCCATGACCCGATTGTGCGTGCGCTACGCGGACCGCCCCGAAGCCGAATGGCCGCCCCTGTTTCAGCGCATCCTCCAGAACGCCATCCGCGATGCCGCGCGGCGCCGCAAGGTCCGCGATACCTGGATCAGCCTGATGTCTGCGCTGGGCCTGGGGGGCGACGAGGGCGAGGCGGGGGATCCGCTCGACGTGCTGGTGGCCGCCGACGACGGCAACGAGCGCGAGGCGCCCCATCGCCGGGCCGAGCAGTCCCAGCTGCTGGCCATCATCGAGCGTGAGGTTTCCCGCCTGCCCCAGCGTCAACGGGAAGCCTTCCTGATGCGTTACTGGGAGGATATGGACACCGCCGAGACGGCCGCCGCGATGGGCTGCTCCGAAGGCAGTGTCAAGACCCACTGCTCGCGGGCCACCCGCACGCTGGCGGAGGCCCTGAGGTCGAAGGGGATCGAACCATGAGCTTGAGCGAAGAAGACCGGCTGGGCCGTCGTATGGCCCGACAACTCGATCGCGGCGGGCTGACGCCGGACCAGGCCCGACGCCTGGCCTCGGCGCGCCAGGATGCGCTTGCCCATGCGCGGCGCGGGGCCGGGCATCTGGGCGACCTGTTCAGGGCGTCGTGGCTGCCGGCCACCCGGGTCGCCGTCTCGCTGGCGCTGGTCGCCGGCGTGTTCCTGGGCGGAACCACCTGGCAGGCCGAACGTGCCCTCGAGCGGAGCGGCCGGCTGGAGCGCGCGCTGCTGGTCGATGATCTGCCCATCAATGCCTACCTCGACGAAGGATTCCGTGCATGGCTCGAATCGCAGCCGCGCTCCTGAGCTGCGGCCTGTCCGCAGTCACCAGCCTGGCCCTGGCGCAGGCGGATGCGCCGCGATGGGTCGAACTGACGCCGCGCATGCAGGGGGTGCTGGGGCCGATCGAGGCCGACTGGAAACGCATGGACCCGGAGCGGCGCAGGAAATGGATGGCGATCGTTGAAGGTTACGACGCCATGACGCCCGCCGAGCAGCAGAACCTGCTGTCGCGCATGCAGGAGTGGGCCAAGCTGTCGCCCGCGGACCGCGAGCTGGCCCGCGATCGCTACCGGGAGTGGCTGTCGATCCCGGCCGAGCGGCGCGAAGCCTTGCGCGAGCGCTGGGAGGCGTATCAGAATCTGCCGCCCGAAGAACGCGCCCGCATTCGCGCCGGCACTGCCCGATGAACGAATCTCCGAATCTCGGCCGCCTCACGGTCGAACTGGCCGGGCTGCGCCGGCGCCTGGCATCCATGCTCTACGAAGTGCTGCTGCTGCTGGGGGTGCTGGGCCTGACCTTCATGGTGCCGCTGCTGATCATCGGCGTGGTCTGGAACGTGACCCCGCCGGGCTGGCTCGAGTGGCTCTACATCTACATCGTGCTGGCCGGCTACTTCCTCTGGTACTGGCGGAGGGGCGGGCAGACCCTGGCCATGCAGACCTGGCGCCTCAAGCTCGTCGACGTCGACACCGGCCTGGAGATCTCACGCGGCAAGGGGCTGGCGCGCTACACCCTGGCCTGGTTCTCGGTGCTGTCGCTGCTGGGCCTCCTGTGGGCCCTGGTGGACCGGGACCGGCAGTTCCTCCACGACCGCCTGGTGGGCAGCCGCATCGTCCTGATGCCCCCGGTAAAGCACTGAGTCATCAGGCACTTCCCGCCTTGCTGCGGACGCCCTCCGAGGCTATAGTTCGGCCCGGCGGTCTGCGTACCGCCATCTGATCGGGGCCTGAGTGCCCCTGTAGTGCCGGCGCCTCCGGGCGCCCTCAGTAAGCCATGGTGGGGTGCCCCGCACCGTGGCGGTTTCGATAATCGGGAGCCTCTCTCATGCGTTTCGCCTCGATGCGCCGCCTCGTGCTGCGCGCTTCGGCCATTGTCCTGGCCGGTCTTTCCCTCAATTCGCCCGCCCTGGCAGCCGACACGCTGCGTGTCTCGGCCATCCCGGACGAGTCGCCGACCGAGCTCCAGCGGAAGTTCCAGCCCCTGGGTGCCTATCTCGAAGCCCAGCTCGGCATGCCGGTGCGTTTCGTGCCCGTGAGCGACTATGCGGCGGTGGTCGAGGCCCTCGCCAGCGACAAGGTGGACCTGGCATGGCTGGGGGGATTCACCTTCGTCCAGGCCAAGATCCGGACCGGCGGCACGGCCGTGCCGCTGGTGCAGCGCGAAGAGGACGCCCGCTTCACGTCCCGCTTCATCACCGCCCGCGATGACGTCAAGTCCCTCGCCGACCTGAAGGGCAAGACCTTCGCCTTCGGCTCGCCGTCCTCGACCTCGGGCCACCTGATGCCCCGCCATTTCCTGGCCGAGGCCGGCATCGAGCCCGACCGCGATTTCTCCACCGTGGCGTTCTCCGGCGCCCATGACGCCACCGCTGCCTTCGTGCAGGCCGGCAAGGTCGATGCCGGCGCGCTCAACGCCTCGGTCTGGGACAAGCTGGTGTCCCAGGGCAAGGTCGATACCGCCAAGGTGCACGTCTTCTACACCACGCCGGACTACTACGACTACAACTGGACCGTGCGCGGCAGCCTCGACAAGGGCCTGGCCAAGCGCATCGCCGACGCCTTCCTGGCGCTCGATCCGGCGAAGCCCGAGCACAAGGCCATCCTCGATCTCCAGCGTGCGTCGCGCTTCATTCCGACCCGGGCCGAGAACTACGCCGGCATCGAGGCGGCGGCCCAGAGCGCCGGTCTGCTGAAGTAATCGGCGAACGGCGGTGGCTGCCGAATCGGTCAGGCTGAGTGCCGTTGCGGTGGTTCACCCCAACGGTCACGAGGCCCTGTCGCAGGTGGACCTGGTCATCCGCAAGGGTGAGCGGGTGGCCCTCATCGGCCCCTCCGGCGCAGGCAAGACCACGCTGATCCGCCTGATGGGGCTGGCACTGGCGCCGGCCCGCGGCCGTTGCGAGGTGCTGGGGCTGCGACCCTGGGATCTCGGCGCCCGCGCCTTGCGTGGCCTGCGCAGCCGTATCGGCCATCTTCACCAGGCGCCCCCGATCCCGCCCCGTCAGCGGGTGGTCCACGCGGTCCTGGCGGGGCGCCTGGGCCAGTGGCCCTGGTGGCGGTCGCTCGCGTCGCTGCTGCTGCCCGCCGACGCGGCCGGCGTTGCCCGCGAACTGGCCCGGCTCGAACTCGAGGACCGGCTCTACGAGCGCTGCGACCGACTCTCCGGCGGGCAACTGCAGCGGGTCGCGCTGGCCAGGGTCCTCTATCAGCA
>JAGRFX010000324.1 GCA_020445805.1 Rhodocyclaceae bacterium | reverse complement strand
GGCCCCCGAGTCGTCAGGCTCCTCGCCCTCGTAGACGGGGATGTAGTCCATGCCCATCGAATCTTTCTTCGGCTCAGGCGAGGTGTCGGGCAGGCCCATGGGATTGCGGTAGTAGAGGATCCTGCGTTCGCCCGCCGGCTCGGCGGCAGGCGCGGCCGCGGCCGTCGACGTCATGCCGGACGCGCCGTCGCCGGCACCGGGCATGCCCTTCGCGCCCAGCCAGTAGCCCCCGGCCAGCGCAGCGGCCACCAGCACGGCCCCGATCAGGACCCCTGTCGTACGATTCACCATTCGGCCCCTGTCAGTCGCCGGATCTCCACCTGCTGCAGCCGGCCTTCGGTCTCCGCCGCCAGCAAGGCCAGCCGCGTCCGCAGGATCTGGCGCTCGGCCTCGATCAGCGTGTTGAAATTGATGCGCCCGCTCTCGTAGCCGGCCTCGGCCGCCTCGAGGTTGGCACGCGACTGGGGCAGCAGGGTGTGCGACAGCATGTCGGCCTTGCTGCGCTCGGCGCGGAATGCCGCCACCGCGCGTCCCAGACGGCCGTCGATCCGGGCGGCCTCCGAGGCCACGCCGGCCTCGGCCGCCGTCACCCGCTGAACGGCACTGAACTCATCGCTGCGACGGCGCGCCTGCTGGAGCGGGATCGTGACTTCGAACATCAGGTCCCAGGTCGCGTCCCCCTGCCGGGGCCGGTTGTTGGTGAGCCCGACAGCGAAGTCCGGGTAGCGCTCGCGGGTCACGATGGCCTGCTCGGCCTCGGCCAGCGCCACCTCGCTGCGCCGGCTGGCCATCGAGGGGGCACGGCGCCGGGCTTCTTCGGACAGCGCCTCGAGGTCTGGGAAATCCGCCAGCGGCGGCAGGCTCCCGGGCGCCGCCAGGGGCGCATCCGCCGCCCGCGGCAAGGCCGCATTGAGGCTGGCGCGGGCGTCCTCGACGAGGCGTTCGGTTTCCAGCAGGTCGATCTTGACGGTCGTGATCTCGGTCTGGACGCGCACCGCGTCCTGCTGGGGCACCAGCCCGACCCCGTAGCGCGTGAGCACCAGGCGCTCGAGGGCCTCCAGCAGCGACAGGGTTTCGCGCTGGATGCGCCCCTGGGCCACGGCCCGGAAATAGCGGACGTAGGCCGACGCGATCGCGGCCTCGATGTCGATGCGGGTTTCGTCGAGCCGGGCCTCGCCCCGCTCGGCTCGGCGGGCGGCCAGATCGCTGCGCAGCGAGCGCTTGCCGAAATACGGCAGGGGCTGGATCACGCGGTAGCGGGTCACGCCCACATCGCCGGGCAGCAGCGAGGCCCCGCCGCCCGCGGCCTCGTTGGTGAAGTCCATCAGCTCCACCTGCATCCGCGGGTCGGGCAGCGCCGCCGCCGATTCGATGCGCGCCCGCTCGGCGCCGGCCTCGGCGGCGCGCGCCTGCAGCTCGGGATTGTGGGCCCGTGCGTAGGCGAGCAGGCTTTCCAGGTCCGAGCCGGGCACCGGCTGGGCGAACGCGACGCCCGCCAGCAGCCCGAGGGCCAGACCCGGAACCCATCGCGGAAAGCGGCGCATCGGCATGGCGCTCAGCGGCTCGCGTGAATCTCGGTGACCGTCAGCGCGCCGTCCACGTCCTTGGCGATGAAGCGCACCGTGTCGCCGGGTTCCACCCCGTCCAGCAGGCCGGGCGCGGCCACCCGGAAGACCATGGTCATTGGCGGCATGTTCAGCGACTTCAGCGGACCGTGCTTGATGGTCAGCTTGCCGCCCGCCCGGTCCACCTTGCGCACGGTGCCGTCAGCGTAGGCGTCCTGCGCCGCGGTGCCGGCACTGCCCGCGTGGTCGGTGTGGTGGGTCTCGGCGAGCGCCGGCTGCAGGGCCAGGGCTGCCAGCAGGGCCAGCGCGGTCGCGTGATGTCGGGTCATGGTCGTCTCTCCTTTGGGTGATGATTCCGGGCCGCCCCTCAGCCGCCGGAAATCCTTGCCTGGTGGGCCCGCTGGGCCTCGGGCCAGGTGCTCTTGATGTAGGCCAGCACGGCACGGATCTCGCTGTCCGAGAGGGTGTCGCCATAGCCGGGCATGTCGCTGAGATAGCCGGGCGGTGCATAGCGTCCGGACGCGAACCCTTCCTTCACCATGCCGAACAGGTCGGCGTCCCGGTGGTGCCAGGTGTGACCGCTCTCATCGTGGGGGGGCGCCGGCAGCTTCCCGTCGGGCAGCCGGACACGCCAGCCCGGCTGCCCCTCGAGCTGCTGGCCATGGCACTCGGCGCAATGCCGGCCATACAGGGACGCACCCAGCGCCACCGCGGCAGGATCCTGCGGATCGATGGCGAGGGGGCTGTCGAGCAGTGTCCAGGCCAGCCCACCGGCGCCACAGGCCACGATCAGCAGCGCCAGCAGCCCCATGCGAAGAAAGCCTTGCGAACCGGACCCGGTCACGGCGCCTCGACCTGGATCTGGCCGACCATGCCGGCCTCGAAATGGCCGGGGATCAGGCACGCGAATTCGAAGTCGCCTGGCCGGTTGAAGGTCCAGACGATGGTCCCGTCCGCGCCGGCCGGCACGTGGGCCATGTAGGGCGAGTCATGCACCATGTTGGGAAAGCGCTTCATGAGGGCCGCGTGCTCAGCCAGCGCGCCCGGCGTACCAATGACCATTTCATGCAACAGACGACCGCCGTTGGCGATGCGGAAGCGGATGGTCTCGCCGAGGCGCACACGGAGCCGGTCGGGCGCGAAGCGCATGGCGTCGGACATGGTAATGGCGATCTCCCGATCGACCTTGGCCTCCAGTCCGGCAATACCCCAGTCGTGCTGCTCTGCGGGCAGGTGGGCGACGATGCCGCCCGTACCGTGGGTTTCTCCGCCATGGGCCTGGGCAAAGGTGGGAATCAGGAGTAACGCGAGGAGGCTTGCGATCAGCGAGGAGGGCATCGGCGAGCACCTTCAGGTCGGCTTCGAACCCGGCGATGATGCAACGCCACATCCGACGCCACCCTGACACCCGGATTACAAATCCGTAATCCAGCCGCCCCGGCTGGCCGCTTCGGCGACAATGGCGCGGTACGGGCCACCGACCACCCCCATGAAGATCCTGATCATCGAGGACGAACCGAAGACCGGCGACTACCTCCGGCAGGGCCTGAGCGAGGCCGGCTTCACGACCGACCTGATGCGCAACGGGGCGGATGGCCTGCACGCGGCACTCACCGGCGACCACGACCTGATCGTGCTCGACGTGATGCTGCCGGGCCTCTCCGGCTGGCAGGTGCTGGAGTCGCTGCGCAGCGCCCAGCGCGACCTGCCGGTCCTGTTCCTGACCGCGCGGGACCAGGTCGAGGACCGGGTCCGCGGCCTCGAGCTCGGCGCCGACGATTACCTGGTCAAGCCCTTTGCCTTCGCCGAATTGCTGGCCCGCATCCGCACCCTGCTGCGTCGCGGCCGCAACGGCAGCGAGGCCACGGTACTCTGCCTGGGCGGCCTCGAGCTCGACCTGCTGCGGCGACGGGTGACGCGCGACGGGCAGCGCATCGACCTGACCG
>JAGRFX010000323.1 GCA_020445805.1 Rhodocyclaceae bacterium | reverse complement strand
GGGGTCGCGGCGGGCCTGCCAGACCACCCGCTCGGGCCGGATCAAAGGCCCGTCGGCCGGCTGCCAGGGACCGGCGAGCGCGTTCATGCGCTCGCACGCCAGGTGCAGCAGGCCCGCGAGCCCCTCGGCAGCGACAGCCACGGCCTCAGGCCGCGACCGGGCTGGGTCCGTGGGTGTGACACGCTTTCGGGCACACCCGCGCACAGGCCCCGCAGCCGATGCAGTCCAGACCGTTGGAGATGGTCATGACCATCATGTTGTCGTCGTCGAGGTCTTCGTCGAGTTCGTCCTCGTCGCGCTCGACCAGGTCGAAGACATCGCGCGGGCAGACCTTGTAGCAGCGGCCGCAGCCGATGCACTTGCCGCCGTCCAGCTCGAGGACGAATTGCGGCACCCACGCCGACCCACCACGGGTCAGACCGGTAATCGGATCCATGTTCTTGCTCCGTGCGGGGCATCTGCCCCGCCAATCAGGGGTTGTCGCCGCCCGGCCAGAGGCCGGCGCGGGCTCAGGCCGTCGTGACTTCCGACAGCTTCCGGTTGGCGTCGGCCCAGGCCTTGCATGCGTCGTAGGTCGATTGGGCGAGGCCCGGGATCTCCTCGTAGCCGGCAGGCAGGCGATCCTCAACCAGGTCATGCATCTGGGACGCCCATTCCGAGGCGATGCGCTTCAGCTTGCGCACCTCCTTCTCGAGGGCCTTGAGTTCGTCGTCGCTCATCTCACAGCCCCGCCACGTCCGGATACTTGCCGACCAGCTCGACCGCCACCGACAGGATCTTGTCGGCCTCGTCCTTCATCTTGGAGAGTGAATCGAAGCCGAAGCGATGCACGTCGCGCAGGGTGCGGTCCACCACGATCAGCTTGCCGACCGAGATCAGCGCGCGGCCGAAGCCCTCGTGGGAGATGTTGATCAGGGAACAGGCCATCTGGCCGCATTCCTTCTCGAGCAGCGCGGCAATGGCGTTGTAGAAGGCCTTGACGCGGGCGATGGTGACGTCGTCCGGATCGCCGATGACCGGGATCAGCCGGCGGTCTTCCTTGGTGACCACGAAGGGCTTCAGCACGCGCTCGACCGGCCAGCCGTCGAAGGTGCCGTAGCTGTCGAGGGCGCGGGTCTGCTTGTTCATTTCCTTGATGAAGTCGGAACTCATCAAGCCGTCTTCGACGATGGCCTCAGTCATGGTGAAACTCCTGTGTCAGGTGGATGGTGCGGCGGTCCGCCGTGGTCGCAGGCGCCACGGGAACCGGTGTCATGGAGGCGGCAAAGAGCCGCCCGGCGATGCGCGAGGCGCCGAAGCCGGCGACCATGCCGAGGGCCGCGCCCAGCGGCTGCAGGGCCTCGCCGGCCGGACTCACGGCCAGCGCACCGAGCACCAGACCGGCCAGGGGCGGCAGGTAGGCCAGGAGCGACGCAGCCAGCAGCGCGGTTTCGGGCAGGGCCAGCTCGATCAGGTCGCCGATGCGGGCGCCCGGGGTCGCGGGCAGGACCAGGGCCCGCCGCGCCGAAGGCAGCCAGCGGGCCAGCCTGGCGGTGCCGCAGCCGGACGCCTGGCCGCAGCTGCCACAGCCGCCGCCGACCGGCTCCAGGGTCATGCGCCCTGCCCCGATGGCGACGATACGGGCCTGTTCGCGGATCATGGCGCTACTCCTCCCAGCCCTCGTCGGCCATGGAGGCGAAGCGCTGGGGATCGGACTTCTCGCGCCGCTGCAGCGCCTTGGCGAGCCAGCCCGCCGGGCTGCCCGCGAGTTCGGTCTGCAATCCCGAGACCAGCGCATCGATCGAGGTGCCCTCGTCCACCTTCATGGGCTGGACGCCCTTGGCGATCAGCCGCTGGACGGCGGAGGCCCCGATGGCGCAGGCATAGACGGCGGCGCAGCCCTCGAGCAGGGCGATCTTGGCATCGAGCTTGCCCTCGTGGCCGTCCATGGCGGTCTCGATGAACTCGGCCACCTCGCGCAGGCGGGCGCCCTCGGCGCCCACCTCGAGGATGGTGAAGGCGGCCGCCGCACCGAAGTGCTGGTTGACGGTGGCGCGGTCGGTGGTGGCGAAGGCGATGGGGAGCATGGCGTGCGCCTCCTCAGTGGGTTTCACGACCAGGCTCAGTCGCCGCGTGCGCGACCTCACCGGGCCCGGCGCCGCGGAGCACGGCGTGGTAGGGGGCGATGGCATCGTGGTGTCCATGGTGGTCGAGAAGCAGGTTGGAGAGATCGAACAGGGCCTGGCGGGAACCGCGATAGCCGATCCACTGGCGGGCGTAGCCACCGATCAGGTCGTACTGGGGGAAGCCCGCCCTGAGCAGCGGCACCCCCAGCCGGTCGGCGGTATCGGCCGCGTGGCTGTTCGAGATGATGAGTTGGGCCCGGGCCGCCCGCGACAGGGTTTCCAGGTCTTCCAGGTCGCCCAGCTGGACCGCGTCGGCCGGTACGTCGGCCAGGGCCGGGGCCCGGTCCGGCGCCACGGCAGCCACGACTTCGGCGCCGAAGCTGGTGACGAATTCCGACAGGGCCAGCAGCAGGTCCGGGTCGGCGGCGATGCCGATGCGGGCGAAGCCCAGCATGAAGTGGCAGTCCACCATCGCGTCCTGCAGCTGCGCGCGCCAGCGCTCCAGGCGCGGCGGCACGCCGCGGCCCGACAGTTCGGCCAGCAGCTGCACCAGGCGGTCATTGGCGGCGAGGCCCATGAGGTGATCGAAGCGGGTGTCCGGCACCCCGCTGCGCTCGGCCAGCAGGTCGGCGGCGGCGTCGAGGGAGCGGCCGACGACGACGGTGTGGACCGCCTCGTTCAGCGCGCGGATCTCGGAGACCGGGGTGCCGCCGAAGGTCAGCGGCGTGAAGTCATCGGCGATCAGGTGTCCGTCAAGGGAGTCGCCCACGTCGGGGAAAACCACCGGGCGCAGGCCGAACAGCTCGAAGAGCTCGCGCAGGTGTTCCAGGTCGCCCGGCGTCAGCGAGGCATTGACGAGCAGATTCACCTGCTTCGGCCGCAGGCCGACCCGGCTGCGGTCGGCGGGCACCAGCACGTCCACCATCGCCTTGACGGCGAGGGCGAAGCCGCTCTCGAGGCAGCCCACGTAGTCGGGCGTATCCACCGGCACCACGGCCACGGCGTCGTGTTCCGGATAGGCCGCGCGGAATTCACGCACGTTGCGGCGCACGTCGGCCCCCTGGGTCTCGGAGAGGCCGGTGGTCGGCAGGCCGATCAGGGCCGGCTTCTGCTTGCGGGCGATGGTCTCCAGCCCCTGCACCACGTTGTCGTCGGCGCCCAGCACGGTACTGGCCTGGTCCATGGCCGTGGTCTGCAACGGGATCGGCTCGCGGAAGTGACGCACGAAGAAGACCTTGGCGAAGGCCGTGCAGCCCTGGGAGCCATGCAGCATCGGGATCGCCCGGTCCACCCCCAGGAAGGCCAGCGCCGCGCCGGTGGTGGAGCTGGTCTTGAGCGGATTGACCGACAGGGGCTTGGCGCGCTTGCGGATCTCGGTCATCACGCCACCTCCATCGCGAAGGCCATCTCCGGCCCGTCGTCGAGGGGCAGGATCA
>JAGRFX010000322.1 GCA_020445805.1 Rhodocyclaceae bacterium | reverse complement strand
GCCAGACGTCGGGCAGGGAGTGAATCGAGTAGAACACGCCGGAGAGCATGGTCAGCGGCATGATCAGGAAGTTCTGGAAGGCCGCCAGCTGGTCGAACTTCTCGGCCCAGATGCCGGCCACCACCCCCAGGGACCCGAGGATGCCGCCGCCCAGCAGGGCGAAGGCGAGGATCCAGCCGGGCGCCGCCATCGGCAGCGAGACAAAGACCAGCGAGGCCAGCGCCACGCCCGAGCCGACGAAGGCGCCGCGGAACATCGAGGCCAGCACGTAGGCGGCGTAAAACTCGCGATAGCTGATCGGCGGCAGCAGCACGAACACCAGGTTGCCGGTGATCTTGCTCTGGATCAGCGAGGACGAGCTGTTGGCGAAGGCGTTCTGCAAAATCGACATCATCACCAGGCCCGGCACCAGGAAGGCCGTGTAGGGCACGCCGTCGAAGACCTGGACGTGCTTGTCGAGCACGTGGGAGAAGATCATCAGGTACAGCACCGCCGTCAGCACCGGCGCACCCACGGTCTGGAAGCTGACCTTCCAGAAGCGCAGGATCTCCTTGTAGAGCAGGGTTCGGAATCCGATCATCGTCTCAGGCCGATTGCATCACGCCGACGAAGACCTTCTCGAGGTCGGGCTCGCCCAGCTTCATTTCGATGACTTCGCCCCCGGCCTCGCGCACCCGGCGCAGGCAGCCCTCGACCTCGTCGTAGCGGTCGATGGCAAACTCCAGCCAACCCTGACCCAGGTCCACCGAGCCGGGCACCGCCGGCGCAGGCTGCGACAGGCGCAGCTTGAGGGCGTGGGTCGCAAAGCGGGCCAGCAGGTTGGCGGTGGTATCCAGCGCCACCACCCGTCCGGCCTTGAGCATCGCGATGCGCCCGCACAGGGTCTCGGCTTCCTCAAGGTAGTGGGTGGTCAGCACGATGGTGTGGCCGGCGACATTCAGCTTGCGGATGAAGTGCCAGAGCCCCTGGCGGAGTTCCACATCGACACCGGCGGTGGGCTCGTCGAGCACGATCACCGGCGGGCGATGGACCAGCGCCTGGGCCACCAGCACCCGGCGCTTCATGCCGCCCGACAGCGACCGCATGTTGGTTCCGGCCTTGGCCGTCAGGTCGAGGTTGGCGAGGATCTCGTCGATCCAGTCGTCGTTGTTGCGGATGCCGAAGTAGCCGGACTGGATGCGCAGGGCCTCGCGCACCGTGAAGAAGGGGTCGAAGACAAGCTCCTGGGGCACCACCCCGAGTCGGCGCCTGGCATTGCGGTAGTCCGCGACGACGTCATGCCCCATGACCTCGATCGTGCCGGAGTCGGTCCTGACCAGGCCGGCCAGGGCGGAAATCAGCGTGGTCTTGCCGGCGCCGTTGGGCCCCAGAAGCCCGAAGAACTCCCCCTCGGCGATCTCGAGATCGACACCATCGAGGGCACGCAGGGTCCCGTAGCGCTTGGTGGCGCCGCGAACGCGAATGGCCGGCGGGGTCAAGCCGGCGGGTCCAGCAGGTCTTCGAGGCGATACAGCGTCGCCAGACTGCGCAAGGATTCGGAGGCACCTTCGAATGACAGGCGCCGGCCGGCGGCCCGTTGCCAGGCCAGGAGGACGGCCAGCGCGGACGAATCGACGGCTTCGACGCCCGTCAGGTCGATGCGGGCGCCGCCACCGGCCAGGGCGGCCAGGCCGGCCGCGCGCAGGCGCGGCGCCTCGCCCATGGTCATGGGGCCCCGGACGTGGAGACGGTCGCCTTGCTGCTCGATCACGACTGCGCGGTCGCCTTCTCGGCGTTCTTGGCCTTGAGGGACTCGATCAGCCCGTCGATGCCGCTCTGGCGGACCTGCTGCGCGAAGGTCGCGCGGTAGTTGGTCACCAGGCTGACGCCCGCCACCACCACGTCGTACACCTTCCAGTCTTCGCCGATCCGCTCGAGGTTGAAATCCATCTGGATGGCCTGGGCTCCCGGCTGCCGGATCTCGGTGCGGACCAGGGCATCCTCGTCCTCGGGCTTGCCCCGGAAGGGCTTGAAGAAGATCGTCTGGTTGGTGTACTGGGTCAGCGCGTTGGAATAGGTGCGCACCAGCAGGGTCCGGAACTGCTCGGTCAGCGCAGCCCGCTGCTCCGGGCTGGCGGCACGCCAGTCGCGGCCCACGGCCAGGGCGGTCATGTGCTCGAAGTTGAAGTGGGGCAGCACCCGCTCCTCGACCAGCCGGATCGCCTTCTCGGTGTCGCCGGCCTTGATCTCGGCGTCGGCCGCCACGGCACTCAGGACCTGTTCGGTCAGGGCCTTGGTCAGGTCTTCGGGGCCCGGCCCCGCCCACGCGTACGACGCCAGGCTGATCGCCAGGGCCGCCGCCAGGGATTTCAGGATCGATGTCTTCATGTTGCGCTCTCTGTGTTCCGTGCCTGTTGTCATTGTCCGGGCGCGTCGCCCGATGCCACCGTGAAGTCGCCGATGCGGGTCGCCATCGACACCGCGTGGACCGTGCTCGACTCGGCCGCCAGCCCCGGTGTCAGGGCCGACAGGTAGTCGTCGTCGCGGCGCGGCGGACGACCGTCGTAGACCTCGTACCGGCGCCGCTGCAGGAAGGCCTCGCGCACGTAGGTGTAGCGGTCCAGCGCCCCCGCGTCGAGCACCCGGTCGGCGGCCAGCAGGTTGGCCCGGGTATGGACCAGCTTGAGGCCGGCGACCGAGGCCTCCTGGACGGCCGTGCCCTGGATCCACATGCCGTTGACCGTCAGGTCCACCGGCGTGGCGGCCGCGTCGCGCACCGTACTCGGACCCAGAATGGGCATGACGAAATACGGCCCCTCGCCCACGCCCCACTTGCCCAGGGTCTGGCCCAGGTCCTCGTCGTGTTTCTCGAGCCCCATCTCGGTGGCGATGTCGAAGACACCGAGAATGCCCAGCGTCGAGTTGATGGCCACCCGGGCGAAGTCCGACAGGCCATCCGCCGCCTTGCCCTGGAGCAGGTTGTTCACGCCGGTCCAGATGTCGCCCAGGTTGCCGAAGAAGTTTCCGATGCCGGCCCGGAGCGGCAGGGGCGTACCGGCGTCGTAGGCCTTGGCCACCGGCTTCAGCACCTCGCGGTCGACCCGCTCGTTGAAGCGGAACACGGCCCGGTTGTATTTCTCGAGCGGATCGTCCGGATTCGCCGGCGTGCTGGCACAGCCGGCCAGGCCGGCCACGGACACCGCCAGGGCTGCCGCCAGCCGACGTTCCAGCCTCCAGTCTGCGTACATCGTGTTCATCCAGCGGCTCCCTATTGCGCCCCGCCCTGCGGTGTTTCGGAGGCCTTGTTGAACAGGAACTGCCCGATCAGCTTTTCCAGCACCACCGCCGACTGCGTGATCCGGATCTCGTCCCCGGCCTTGAGCATTTTGGTGTCGCCGCCGGCGTCGAGGCCGATGTACTGCTCGCCCAGCAAGCCGGAGGTGAGGATCGAGGCGATGGTGTCCTTGGGGAATTCAAACCCGTTGTTGAGGGACAGGACAACCACCGCGCGATAGCTTTGTGTATCGAAATGAATGTCCGAGACGCGGCCGACCACGACCCCGG
>JAGRFX010000321.1 GCA_020445805.1 Rhodocyclaceae bacterium | reverse complement strand
CGAGCGCTGCATCGAGTGCAATGCCTGTGTCACCGCCTGCAAGAACGAGCACGAGGTCCAGTGGGGCGTGAACCGCCGCCGCGTGGTCACCATCAACGACGGCGAGCCGAACGAGAAGTCGCTGTCGGTCGCGTGCATGCACTGCACCGATGCACCCTGCGCCGCGGTGTGCCCGGTGGATTGCTTCTACACCACCAAGGACGGCGTGGTCCTGCACAACAAGGACGCCTGCATCGGCTGCGGCTACTGCCTCTTCGCCTGCCCGTTCGGCGCGCCCCAGTTCCCGCAGGACGGGGCCTTCGGCGAGCGCGGCAAGATGGACAAGTGCACCTTCTGCGGCGGCGGCCCCGAGGCCGACAATTCGCCCGAGGAGCGCACCAAGTACGGCCGCAACCGCCTGGCCGAGGGCAAGCTGCCCCTGTGTGCCGAGATGTGCTCGACCAAGGCACTGCTGGCCGGCGACGCCAACGAGGTGTCCAACATCTTCCGCGATCGCGTCGTCGCGCGGGGCTCGAACCGGGGCGCCTGGGGCGAGAACCTGCAATTCAACCCGCTCGGGGGAGGCAAGGGCTGATCCCGGCCCCCTGCCTGCCAGACCGGCTGGCCTGCACCCCCGGGTGCCGGCCGGCCGCCCGTGACAACCGAATTGGGGAGAATTCCATGGGAGCCTATTCGCAACCTGCCGGCCTCGCGGCCTGGCTGATGCGGCTGTTCGCGGTGCTGCTCGCGCTGCTGGCGGTACCGCTGGCCAGCGCTGCCGACGCTCCGGCGGCCAAGCCCCCCGGGGACAAGGTCGCCGACTACTGGCGTGAGGTGCGCCAGGGCGTGCCCGGCCTCAGCCAGGTCAAGGGCGCCGAGACCGGCGTGCTGATCAATTCCGAAGGCCAGCAGTGGCGGGAGCAACGCAACGGCCCGATCAAGAAGTACGGCGCGACGATCCTCCTGGCCATGCTGGGCGTCATTGCGCTGTTCTACCTGATCAAGGGGCAGATGAAGCTGTCTGCACCCAGGACCGGTCGCAAGATGCAGCGCTTCTCGTCCTTCGAGCGATTCGCCCACTGGGGCACGGCCGTCACCTTCCTGCTGATGGGCCTGACCGGACTCGGCATCCTGTTCGGCCGGACGGTGCTGGGCCCGCTGCTCGGCTCCGAAGGGCTCGGCGGCCTGCTGGCCCTGGGCAAGCTGATCCACAACTACCTGGGACCGGTGTTCCTGTTCTTCACGATCCTCCTGATCGGCGCCTTCCTGCGCGACAACGTCTGGCAGAAGTGCGACGCGATCTGGATCTTCAAGGCGGGCGGCCTGTTTTCGAAGAGCGGCCATGTGCCCTCCGGACGCTTCAACTTCGGAGAGAAGACCTGGTTCTGGCTGGGCGTGACCTTCCTCGGCCTGTTCGTGGCCGGCACGGGCCTGATCCTCGACTTCCCGGCGCTGATGGGCCGCACCCGGGATCTGATGCAGAACCTGGTGCTGCTGCACGCGATCGGCGCGGTCGTTCTCCTGACCCTGTCCTTCGGCCACATCTACATGGGCACCATCGGGGTCGAGGGCGCCCTCGAATCGATGAAGACCGGCGAGGTGGACGAGACCTGGGCCAAGGAACATCACGAACTGTGGTACGACGACGTCAAGGCCGGCAAGTCCGGGCACCCCTGACGTTGTCCGCGTCCGTCACGGCCGGGGCCCTCGGGTCCCGGCTTTTTTTTCAGTTCCGGAAGGCATGTCATGAACCTCCGCACAAGCGCAATCGCCCTCCTGTGCCTCGCCACGCCCGCCCTGGCGGCGGCCGGGGACGCACCCGGTCTGCGGCAGTTCGCGCTGGCCAGCTGCCTGGCCCGGGCCTTCGAGGGATCGCCGGCAGGCGAGGACGCGCGACGGGCGGCCGGCGCCATCCTCGAACTCGGAGGCGCCCCATTCGAGGCCTACGAGGCCGCTGACCAGCTGGCCCTCCAGGCCCTGGCCAGCCTTCCAGCCGCCAAGGCAGGGCCACCGATCGCCACCCTGGCCTGCCTTGTTCTGCAGGACTCGGCAGCCCTGCGCGCCCTCGAAGCGCCTTATCGGCCCCGTCCCGAGTAGACCGGAAGCGCCGCGACCCCGCGCCGCGTGCGCGCGAGGATCACCCTGTCGCAACGCAGCACCCACATCCCTTCCGCGCGCCTCCCCCGAACCGCATCAAAAGTCACATACGGCATACAAATTCGCCTTTTCGCCCGCAATAACAGGCACTCCCACACGACCTCGTTGATTGCAATCAACGTCAGATCCTTGCCAAGCGCATACATTGCTTTGCAACATCCATTTACAAAGGTAAGGATCGTGTCCCTTCGCAATCTTCCCCTGGCGACGAAGTTCGGCCTTGCCCTGGCAGTCACGGCCGCGCTCATGCTGGTCGCCCTCATGGCCCTCCTGATGACCGAGCGCGAGCGAACCTTCGAGGCCCGCGACGCGGTCGTCCATACCCTGGTCGATCAGGCCGTCGCCCTGATGCAGAGCTTCGACGCCGAGGTCGCCCGCGGCCGCCTGGACCGCGCAACCGCCCAGGCCCTGGCGCGGTCCGCCATCGCCGCCATGCGCCACAGCGGTGGCGACTACTTCTGGATCCAGGATCGCGAGGCGCGGATCGTCATGCACCCGATCAAGCCCGAACTCGACGGGCGGGACATGCGCGACTTCCGCGATCCCGACGGCCAGCCCATCTTCACCGAGTTCGCCCGGCTCGCCGACACCGGCGGGGGCGCCCTGCGCTACGCCTGGCCCCGGCCGGGCGAGGCGACGCCACAACCGAAGATCGCCTACGTGGCCCCCTACGCGCCCTGGGGCTGGATCGTCGGCACTGGCACCTACGTGGACGACATCGAGAAGCGCTTCTGGCGCGACGCCCTGCAGCAGGGTGGCACGCTGGTGGCGCTGATGCTGGCATCGACCGTCCTGTTCGGTCTGATGGTCCGCCGCTGCGTGACGGGCCCCATCGCCCGGATGCGCGCCCAGATGCTGGCCGTCGAACAGGGCCGCGACCTGACGGTGGCGATCGACCTGCCGTGCCGCGACGAGATTGGCGAGACCGCGGCCAGCTTCACCCGGCTGGTCGACAGCCTGCGTAGCGGTTTCGTGACCATCGGCCGGCACTCGGGCGAGGTGGCGAGCGCGGCCGAAGGGCTGGCCAGCGCCGCAGCCCAGGTGCGGCACAGCAGCGGGTTGCAGAGCGAATCCGCAGCCTCCATGAGTGCCGCAGTCCAGCAGATGACCGTCAGCATCGGCCAGGTGGCCGACCATGCCCAGCAGGTCGGCATCAGCGGGGAGGCCAGTTTCACCGAGGGCCACCGCGGCGTCGAGGAGCTGGAGCGCCTGCGGATCGAACTGGAAGGCCTCGGCGACGCCGTGCGACGGATGGAGTCGCGGGTGGCCGGTTTCATGGACAGCACGCACACCATCAGCGGCCTCACCCAGCAGGTCCGCGACATCGCCGACCAGACCAATCTGCTGGCCCTCAACGCCGCCATCGAAGCCGCCCGGGCCGGAGACTACGGTCGCGGCTTCGCGGTGGTC